>NZ_JBHXVO010000002.1:0-487539 GCF_042672265.1 Nocardia sp. NPDC127526
CCAGCCCTCGTCGCTATCCCTGGTCGAGGGCGTCGATGAGCGTCTCGAGCGAGGACAGCAACGTCTCGCGCTGCTGGTCGTCGAGATGGGCCATGGCGGCGGCGAAGCGCTGGATGCGCGCGGAGGTGAGCCCGGTGACCAGGTCGTGGGCGCTCGGGGTGGCCGAGAGCAGTTGTGCGCGACCGTCTTCGGGATCGGCGTCGCGCACGATGTAGCCGCCCTTTTCCAGGCTCGTCACCACCCGCGACATGGTCGGGGCGCTGACCCGCTCGATGTTGGCGAGATCGCCCAGGCGCATCGGCCCCGAGCGCGCCAGCGACGCCAGCGCGGAGGCCGCGCCCGGGCTGAGCGCACCCAGATCACCGGAGTGCCGCAACAGCCGCAGCAGCCGGCCGATCGTGTGATACAGCTCGGCGGCCGCGCCGAGCTGGTCGGTGTCGGCGACGCTGGCGGCCTTCGAGCTCATCGGATGCCGTGCCTCCTGGTTGTCGGGTCAGATCCCCGCGCGGTCGGCGGCGCGCAGTTCGGCGGATTCGTCGTGGGCGGGGCCGCTGCCGGCGAACCACGAGGCCACCGCGCCGATCAGCATCATAATCGCGGCGCCGAGGAACACGACCACCAGTCCGGCGTGGAAGGGCCCGGAGATCAAGTGGGGGAAGAACTCCTGACCGGTGAGGGTCTCGGTGTGCACGCCCGGCTGGGTGAGCGCGCCGCTGGGGCCCAGCAGCTCCTCGATCGGGTTGTAGCCCAGGAACGCGGCGAACAGGCTGCCCACCGGCGGCAGCCCGGCCGCCTGTTCGGCGACCGCCGCGGGCACGCCCTGCGCCCGCAGGCCGGAGTCCATGGCCTCGGGCAGCGGGCCCGACAGGCCGATGACCATGAGGGAGAAGAAGATTCCCATCGACAGCGCCATGCCGCCGTTGAGCAGGGTGGCGCGAATACCGGAGGCCACCCCGCGCTGGGCGGCCGGGACGCTGTTCATCACCTCGGCGGTATTGGGGGAGGTGAACATGCCCGAGCCCAGGCCGTTGAGCAGCACGATGCCCGCGAACACCCAATAGTCGAAATCGACCGGGATCACCACCAGCAGCACGAACGTGGCCGCGACGAGGAGCATGCCCGCGGTCGCGAACGAGCGCGCGCCGTAGCGATCCGACAGCCAGCCCGACACCGGGCCCGCGGCCAGGAAGCCGATCGTCAACGGCAGCAGGTAGATTCCCGCCCACAGCGGGGTGACCTCGAAGTCGTAGCCGTGCAGCGGCAGCCAGATCCCCTGCAACCACACGATCAGCATGAACTGCAGCCCGCCGCGCCCGATCGAGGCCATCAACCCCGCCAGGTTCCCCAGCCCGAACGCGCGGCGGCGAAACAGCGACAGCTCGAACATCGGCGCCGCCACCCGCGTCTCGATCCAGCAGAACAGTGCCAGCAGCGCGAATCCGCCTGCGACCGCACCGATCACCCACGGATTGGTCCACCCGTTGGCGTCCCCGTAGGGCTGGATCCCGTAGGTGATGCCGGTCAGCAGCGCGGTCAGCCCCAGCGCGAAGGTGAGCGTGCCCGGCCAGTCCAGCCTCCCCGGTGTGCGGGTGCCGACATCGTGCAGCGACCGATACGACCACACCGCCCCCAGTACCGCGAACGGCACGCTCACCCAGAACACCGCTTTCCACTGCCATTCCGAGAGCAGCCCGCCGATGACCAGGCCCAGGAACGTCCCCGCCACCGCCGCCACCTGATTGATCCCGAGTGCGAACCCGCGCCGCTCGATCGGGAACGCGTCGGTGAGAATCGCCGCCGCATTCGCCATCAACATGGCCCCGCCGATCCCTTGCACCAGCCGCCACCCGATCAGCCACAACGCCGCGCCCCCGCGATCGAAGGGCACGAACGACAACGCCACCGCCGACCCCGCGAACACCACGAACCCCAGGTTGTAGATCCGCACCCGCCCGTACATGTCCCCCAGCCGCCCGAACAGCACCACAAGCACCGCCGACACCAGCAGAAACCCCATCAGCAGCCACAGCAGATACCCCACGTTCCCCGCCGCCAGGGGATTGAGGTGAATCCCCCGGAAAATGGCGGGCAGCGAGATGATCACGATCGAGGAATTGATCGTCACCATGAGCATCCCCAGCGTGGTGTTGGACAACGCCACCCACTTGTACCGCGGATGCTCACGATCCACCCGCAACCGCCGGCGAATCGTCCCAACATCCCCACGATCGAGATCAGCAACAGCCGAGGCCATCTCGCCTCCCGGAATCGAGCGATCAGAACAACGCCTCAATATAGTTGCATGTTGCTAACTAACCAACCGGGAGTGATCCCCTTCACCGGCCGTCATCCGGCGCGCACAGCCACGCGGCGACCGCGGCGAGGTCACCGGGACGCAGTCCGATCCGCGGATCGACGCGATACAGCAGCGCCCGCCCCTCGTGATGGTCGCTCACCCAGTCGCGATCACCCGCACCGATCTCGTCGTCGATCCACACGAAGGCGCGCCCGGCGGCCCAGTCGACCACTGTGCGGGTCTTCCAATGCAATCCGAACCACGCGTCGACGCGATCGTCGGGCCGATCGGGCCACTGCACCACCGCCAGCGTGGGCAGGCCCAGCATCGGCCCCACCGTATGGTTGGCCTCGTCCATCCAGGTCGTGGCCCACACCAGCTCGCAGGGCAGCGCCGTCAGCAGCGGGCCGAGGCCGGGATCGAGCCGGGCCGCAAGCGGATTGGCCCCGGCGGGTGGTTCGAGCAGCGGCGCGGCGCCCAGGCGCGGCCCGCGTGCCGCGCCGAACGGGATCAGCGGTCCGTCGATGTCGAGGAACAGCAGCGGCGCGGGCGGGGCATGGGTCATCGTGTCTTTTCCGCGCGGGGGCGGTTGGCGAGGGCGGCGAGGGGGACGACCGCGACGGCGAGGAGGCCGCCGGCCAGGGCGAGGACGGGGTAGCTGGCGGCGGCGACCAGCAGGCCCGAGCCCATGCCGCCGGTGGCGCCGGCGAGGGCGATGGAGACGTCGACCGCGCCTTGGGTTTTGGCGCGGGTGGCCAGGGGGACGGTGTCGGTGATGATGGCGGTGCCGGCGACGAGGCCGAGGTTCCAGCCCAGGCCGAGCAGGGCCAGGGCGGCGGCGAGCAGGACGACCGAGTCGGCGGGGGCGGCCGCGGCGAGGGCACCGGCGGCCAGCAGGGTGACGCCGGAGGCGGCGGCCACGGGCAGGCGGCCGTGGCGGTCGACGAGCCAGCCGGTCAGGGGTGAGGGCAGGTACATGGCGGCGACGTGGATGGCGATCACCAGGCCGGCGGCGGCGGTGCCGTGGCCGTGGTCGTGCATGTGGACCGGGGTCATGGTCATGATCGCGACCATGACCAATTGGGTCAGCGCCATCACCAGACCGCCGACGGCGACACCCTTTTCGGAGCCCTCGGTGCGGTCGGGTTCGGGGGCGGTCCCGGATGCTGCCGGGGTGCCGGTGTCGCCGAGAGCGCGGGCCAGCAGCAGCGGGTCGGGGCGCAGCCACACGGCCAGCACGAGGGCGGCCAGGGCGTAGGCGAGGGCGGCGAGCAGGAACGGGCCGGCCAGATGCGGGATGCCGAGGGTTTCGGCGAGAGCACCGGTGGGGGCGGCGAGATTCGGGCCGACGACGCCGCCGAGGGTGGTGGCGACCAGGACGGTGGACACGGCGCGGCCGCGGTGGGAGGCGGTGGCCAGATCGGCGCCGGCGTAGCGGGCCTGCAGGTTGGTGGCGGTGCCCGCGCCGTAGACGAACAGGGCCGCAAACAGCAGCGGCGGGTTGTCCAGGACGGCGGCGGCGATCACGCCGAGGCTGCCGAGCGCGCCGGTGAGATAGCCGGCGGCCAGGCCGGGGCGGCGGCCGCGGCGCTGGGAGAGGCGGCCGACGGCGATGGCGGCGACCGCGGATCCGGCGGTGAACAACCCGCTGGGCAGTCCGGCCAGGCCGGTGGAGCCGAGTATGTCCTGGGCGAGCAGGGCGCCGACGGTGATGCCCGCGGCCAGGCCGGCGCCGCTGAGGATCTGCGCGGAGACCAGAACGGTCAGGATGCGCCGTTGTGCCCGGGCGGCATCGGGTGCGGTGCGGGCGGTGGTGGGGCTTGCGGTGCTGGACACGGAGTTTCTTTCGCTGACACGGGGAGCCATCGGCGCGGGCGAACAGCGCCGGGATGTTCTACGCTATTCCAAAGAACTTTGGAATAAGCTATTCCAGGCACCAGGGGAGAAGCAAGCGTGCAGGAGCGTCCCGGCCTCGAGGCCGCCCTCTTCGACGAGATCGCCCGCGTCGGCAAGGCGCTGGGCAATGGCCGCCGCCTGCGGATCCTGGATCTGCTCGCCCAGGGTGAGCGCAGCGTCGAATCCATCGCCACGGCAACGGGAATGAACCTGACCACCGCCTCGGCGAACCTGCAGACCCTCAAAGCCGGCGGCCTGGTCGAGTCCCGCCGCGACGGCACCCGCCAGTACTACCGGCTCGCCGGTCCGGACGTGGCCCGCCTCTACGCCCAGGTCCACGCCGTCGCCCGCGCTCATCTGGCGGCCGTGGCCGCGACCGCCGCCGACGTGCTGGGTTCGCCCGATTCGGCCATCACCCGTGAGGAGCTGATGCGCCGCCGCGACGCCGGCGAGATCACCCTCATCGATGTGCGCCCGCGCGAGGAGTTCGACGCCGGCCACATCCCCGGCGCCATCAATGTCCCCCTCACCGAATTGTCCACGCGCCTGGCCGATCTGCCCGCCGATCGCGAGATCGTCGCCTACTGCCGTGGCGCGTACTGCGTGATGGCACCGGATGCAATCCGGATCGCCGCGCAGGCCGGGCACACGGTGAAACGTCTCGACGAGGGCATGCTCGAATGGGCGCTGGCCGGTCTGCCGGTCGAAGGCGCTTCCGCCGCAACCTAGAGCACCACCGCCTCGGCGAACCTGCAGACCCACGAGGCCGGCGGCCTGGTCGAATCACGCGCCCGAGAGCCTCTGCCGCGGCAGCAAACGTTAGGGCTCCACCGCGGCAGCAGAGGCGCTGCCGCCACGACGACCCGGCCGCTGCGGGGCCGATTGCCGCTGGTTCGGGGGCGGCGCGGCTCAGTGCAGGAACAATGGCCGGTCGGCGGGGGGAATCCAGCAGTCGGCGGCGATGTCGCTGTTGTAGGTGTCGCGGAAATGGGCGATGAGCGGTGCGAGCCCGGGGTGGGTGTTGGTGGTGTCCCACAGCAGCGCGTGCGGGTAGGCGGGGGTGGGGTCGACGAGCGGCACGCGCCGGATGTGCGGGTGCCAGGGTGCTCGGACGCCGTCGCCGCTGAGGGTGGCCAGGGTGTCGGAGGCCGCGATGTGGTCGAGCAGCGTTTCGATCGGTGCGGGCCCGCGGGAGGTGTCGGTGTGGGCGAAGGCGGCCGGGCGCGGGCGGGTGTCGATGGCCAGGCCGGTGTGGGCGCTGAGGTCGCGGTAGTAGTCGCTCCATTCCGAGGGCACGGCCGCGCCGGGCACCCACACCGTGTATCGGCGCAGTTCGGTGAGGGTGACCGCGGCGGCCCCGGCCAGGGGATGGTCCTTGCCGACCAGCAGGTGCAGCGGATCGACGTAGGCGGCGACGGCGCCGATGTGCTCGGGTAGGGGCCGGGGGCCGCCGTGGGCGCGGGCGAAGGCGGCGTCGGCGCGACCGCCCAGCAGGGCGTCGCGGGAGGTGTGGAAGGCGGTGGACAGGATGATCTCGGTGTCGGCGCCGCGGTGGCGGTCGAGGTAGAACCGCAGCGACTGCATTTCGGCCTGCCGTTCCCCGAGGACGGCGATGCGCAGCGGCCCGGGGTTGTCGCGCACCGCGGCGAGCGCGGTGTCGGCCAGGGCCAGCAGTGCGCGCGCGTGCGGCAGCAGCCGGGCTCCGGCGGGGGTGGGGGTGACCCCGCCGCGCCGGCGGTCGAACAGTGTGGTGCCGAGCTGGTTTTCCAGTCGGGCGATGCGTTTGGACACCGCTTGCTGGCTGAGGCCGAGCAGGTCGGCGGCGAGGCTGAATTGTTGTTCGTCGACCGCGGCGACGAAGGCGCGCACCGCGGCCAGGTCGAGCTCTGTCATCACTCCTCCGGATACAACCATCGGTTGTGCACCCTAGCGTGTCGATTGTTCGACGCGCGCGCCGGCAGCTGGTCGGATGTTGCCGAAATATCCATGGCAGCAATCCGATTCAGGGCACAGGTGATCCGATGACAGGCGCGTCGTTCGTGCATCTGCACAACCACACCGAGTATTCGATGCTCGACGGGATGGCGAAGGTCGCGCCGTTGTTCGCCGAGGCCGAACGCCTGGGCATGCCGGCGGTCGCGATGACCGATCACGGCAATATGTACGGTGCGGCGGAGTTCTTCCGGGCCGCGCAGCGCTGCGGGATCACGCCGATCATCGGCATCGAGGCCTACATCGCACCGGGGTCACGGTTCTCGGCCGAGCGCGTGTTCTGGGGCGATCGGTCGCAGAAGGCCGATGATGTGTCGGGTTCGGGCGCCTACCTGCACATGACGATGCTCGCCAGAAACGCTGCGGGCCTGCGCAATCTGTTCCGGCTGTCGTCGCTGGCCTCGTTCGAGGGGCAGCTGGGCAAGTGGCCGCGCATGGACGCGGAGCTGATCGCCGCCCATGCCGAGGGCATCATCGCGACCACGGGCTGCCCGTCGGGGGAGGTGCAGACCCGGTTGCGGCTGGGCCAATTCGAGGCGGCCTGTGCGGCCGCGGCGCGCTGGCGCGACATCTTCGGCCCGGAGAACTTCTTTCTCGAGGTGATGGATCACGGGCTGAGCATCGAGCGGCGCGTGCGCGAGGAGCTGCTGGCGGTGGGCCGCCGGGTGGGGCTGACCCCGTTGGCCACCAACGACTGTCACTATGTGCTGCGCGAGCAGGCCGCCGCGCACGAGGCCATGTTGTGTGTGCAGACCGGTAGGACGCTGACCGATCCGGCGCGGTTCCGCTTCGACGGTGACGGCTACTACCTGAAATCGGCGGCGCAGATGCGGGCGCTGTTCGACGGCGAGGTGCCCGGCGCCTGCGATGCCACTCTCGCGGTCGCCGAACGCGTCGAACCCTATGACGAGGTCTGGGCTTTCCGTGACCGCATGCCGGTGTTCCCGGTCCCGCACGGGCACACCCAGGACAGCTGGCTGCGCCGCGAAGTGGCGGCGGGCCTGCGCTGGCGGCTGCCCGGCGGGGTGCCCGACAGTTACCGGCGCCGCGCCGACTACGAGCTCGACATCATCCGCGACAAGGGTTTTCCCGCCTATTTCCTGGTCGTCGGCGATCTGGTGGCGCATGCGCGCCGCGTGGGGATCCGGGTGGGTCCGGGGCGCGGGTCGGCGGCGGGCTCGCTGGTGGCGTATGCGCTGGCGATCACCAATATCGATCCGATCGCCCACGGGCTGCTGTTCGAGCGGTTCCTCAATCCCGAGCGGCCCTCGGCGCCGGATATCGACATCGATTTCGATGATCGCCGTCGCGGGGAGATGATCCGCTACGCCACCGACCGCTGGGGTGCGGACAAGGTCGCCCAGGTCATCACCTTCGGCACCATCAAAACCAAGGCGGCGATCAAGGACGCGGCCCGCGTGCATTTCGGGCAGCCCGGCTTCGCCCTGGCCGATCGGATCACCAAGGCGCTGCCGCCCGCGGTGGGCGCCAAGGACATTCCGGTCGCGGGCATCACCGATCCCGCGCACGAGCGGTACGGCGAGGCCGGTGAGGTGCGCGCACTGCTGGACGCCGATGCGAGTGTGCGCCAAATCTATGACACCGCCGTGGGATTGGAAGGCATGGTGCGCGGCGCGGGGGTGCACGCGTGCGCGGTCATTTTGTCCAGTGAGCCGTTGCTGGAGGTGGCGCCGCTGTGGCGGCGCCCGCAGGACGGCGCGATCATCACCGGCTGGGACTATCCCTCGTGTGAGGCCATCGGGCTGCTGAAGATGGATTTCCTCGGGCTGCGCACGCTCACGGTGATCGGCGACTGCCTCGACAATGTGCGCGCCAACCGCGGCCTCGACATCGATCTGGACACCCTGGCCCTCGATGACGCCGCCACCTACGCGATGCTGGCGCGCGGGGACAATCTCGGGGTGTTCCAGATGGATTCGGCGGGCATGCGGGAGCTGCTGCTGCGGATGGCGCCCACCGAATTCAACGACCTGGTGGCCTCCAATGCCCTCTACCGGCCCGGCCCGATGGGTGTGGGCGCGCACTGGGCCTACGCCGACCGCAAGAACGCCCGCGAGGCGGTCACCCCCATCCATCCCGAACTGGATGAACCGTTGCGCGAGATCCTCGCCGAAACCTATGCGCTGATCGTCTATCAGGAGCAGATCATGCAGATCGCGCAGCGGGTGGCCGGGTACTCCCTCGGTCAGGCCGATCTATTGCGCCGCGCCATGGGCAAGAAGAAGCCCGAAGTCCTCGCCATGGAGTTCGAGAACTTCCGCACCGGCATGCGGGGCAACGGGTACAGCGAGGCGGCGATCACCACGCTGTGGGAGGCGGTGCTGCCCTTCGCCGGCTACGCCTACAACAAGTCCCACGCCGCCGGCTACAGCCTCGTCATGTATTGGACCGCCTATCTGAAGGCCAATTATCCAGCCGAGTTCATGGCGGCGCTGCTCACCTCGGTCGGCGACGACAAGGACAAGTCCGCGCTGTATCTGGCCGACTGCCGCAAACGCGGGATCCGGGTGCTGGTCCCGGATGTCAACGCCTCGGCGGCCACCTTCTCGTGTGCGGGATCCGATATCCGCTTCGGGCTCGGGGCGATCCGCAATATCGGGGAACCGGTGGTGGAGGCCGTTATCCGGGCGCGCGAACAGTGTGGCGCGTTCACCGGTTTCTCCGACTTCCTGGCCAAGGCCGAGCCGGTGGCCTGCACCAGGAAGGTGGTCGAATCCTTGATCAAGGCGGGCGCGTTCGATTCCCTCGGCCACCCGCGCGCCGGGCTCGAGGCGGTGCACGCCGAGGCCATCGAGGCGGCGATGACCACCAAGAAGGCCGCCGCGCGCGGCCAATTCGACCTGTTCGCCACCGACACCGTCGATCCGGATCCGGCCGCGGCCGTGCTCGAGATCCCGGTCCCGGATCGCGAGTGGGACCACCGCCAGCGCCTGGGGTTCGAACGCGAGATGCTGGGACTGTACGTGTCCGGCCATCCCCTCGACGGGGTGGCGCCGCTGCTCGCGGCACTGTGCGACACCCGCCTGAGGGCGTTGGGCGACAATACGATTGCGCACGGGCGCACGGTGGTGGTGGGCGGGATCGTGGCCGCGATCGAGCGCCGGGTCACCAAGAAGGGCGAGGCGTGGGCCATCGTGCGCCTGGAAGACCTCGAGGCGGGGGCGGAGATCCTGTTCTTTCCCGCCGCCTACGCCGCCGCGGCCACCACGCTGACCGAGGATGCGATCGTGCGGATCGAGGCCAGAGTCAGTGTGCGCGAGGGCCGTTCGTCGTTGCTGGGTGACCGGGTCAGCGTGCCCGATCTGGCCGGGGCGCACACCGCACCGGTTACGGTGACCCTTCCGGTGCCCGCGTGCACCCGGCCCACGGTGGGCGCGCTGCGGGAGATCCTGCAACGCCATCCCGGCGCGACGCAGGTCCGCATCCGGCTGCTCACCCGCACCGGACCGCGCCTGCTCGCCGTGGATCCGCGGTGGCGGGTCACCTCGTCCCCGGCGCTGATGGGTGAGCTCAAAGCGTTGCTCGGGCCCGGCTGCCTCACCCCGTGAGCGCGGGCGAGAATCCCGCTCCCGCAGCCGATCCGGGCCGCCGTCCATGATCGGTGACCGCGGCATCGCGCTCTCGCACGCGGTCCCCGAGCCGCGGCCGCGGTCGGTGGTCCGGTCTCGGCCCGGTCGGTCCCGGCCCCGCGGCCAGTGCTCGGTGCGCGATGGTCAGTCGCGGACCGCGGCGTCGGCACGCGGCAGCCAGCTGTTGCCGGGCCCGGTCCAGCCCTGGGCTTTGATCATCTTGCGGGCGGCGCGCTTGTTGCGGCCGATGAGCCGGTCCAGGTACAGGTGCCCGCGCAGGTGGTCGGTTTCGTGTTGCAGGCAGCGGGCGAAGTAGCCGGTGCCCTCGACGCTGATCGGCTCGCCGTGCAGGTCGACGCCGGTGACCGCGGCCCAGCCGGCGCGGCCGGTGGGGAACCATTGCTCGGGCACCGACAGGCAGCCTTCGAGGTCGTCGTCGGGATCGGGCATGGTTTCGGGGATCTGGGAGGTTGCCAGCACCGGGTTGAGGACGTGGCCGCGGCGGCGCACCCCCTGGTCGTGCAGGTCATAGACGAACACCGCACGCGGGTCGCCGACCTGGTTGGCGGCCAGTCCCGCGCCGGTGGCGGCGGTGTTGGTGTCGAACAGGTCGTCGATGAGGGCGGCGAGCTCGGCGTCGAAGACGGTGACGGGGACGGCGGGGGTGGCCAGGCGGGGATCGCCGGCGATGAGGATCGGTCGGACAGCCATACGAGCAGGGTACTCAAAATTGAGTAGTCGTGTCAGACTAGGCGCTGTGAATGAGACTCGGCTGTTCCTGCTCGCCGCCTTGGCCAAGCGCGGGCCGATGCACGGTCATCAGCTGCGCCGCGATGCCCGCCTGGATCGGGCGGAGCTGTGGTCGCGGGTCAAACCGGGTTCGCTCTACAGCGCCCTGCATCGCCTGGCCGACGAGGGCCTGATCCGCCCGCTGCGCACCGAGCAGCCCGGCGCGCTGCCGGCGCGCACGGTCTACGAGATCACCGAGGAGGGCCGGCGCGAACTGCGCGCGCTGCGCGACGAGGCGCTCACCGAGGTCGATCTGCGCCCGGATCCGGTGGATCTGGCGTTGGCGGTGAGCGCCGATCTGGATCGGGACCTGTTGCGCGGCTACCTCGAGGACCGCATTGCCGCGTTGCGGGCGCGCGCCTCGCGCATCGACCATCAGCTCGAGCGCCGCTGGCCGGATCAGAGCGCGGCCGACGATCTCATCGTCGAGCACGCCCGCATGCGCATCGACGCCGAGATCGCCTGGCACGACAAGGTGCTGGCCGGCATCGACGACCTCGGCCCGCCACGCTGACCCGGTCCGCGGGCGGTGGTGTGCCCGGATGGGGTCAGGCGGCGCGAAATGCCTTGTCGCCCACGCGGGCCGGGTCGGTGATGTGGGACAGGAACAGCCGCGCGGCGGGGGCGGGGGTGCGGGTGGTGACGGCGTGCCAGGGCCGGTTGAGCGGGGTGCCGTCCACGGCCAGGATCTCCAGATTGTTGCCGGTGATGTCGGTTTCGATGGCGTCGGAGTGAATGAGGGTGACGCCCAGGCCTTCTCGCGCGGCGGCCAGCGCGGCGCCGTGGGTGCCCAGGGTGAGGGTGGGCGGGCGGATCTGCAGGCGGTCGAACAGCGCGAGGGTGGTGTCGCGGGTGCCCGAGCCCTTGCCGCGCAGCAGCCAGGTGGCCTCGGCGGGATCGGGCCAGCGTCCGGGCGCGCCCACGACGACGAGCTGGCTGGGCCGGCGCGCCCGGGTGACCAGGCCGGCGTCGCGCGGTGGGCGGCCGGCGACGACGAGATCTGTTTCGTGGTGGGTCAATTCGACGAACAGCACATCGCGCGGCTGGATCGAGAGCCCGAGTTCGATGTCGGGGTAGCGGTGGCGGAAGGAGGCCAGCAGCCGCAGCAGCACGTATTCCCCGGCGGTGGCGACCACCCCGATGCGCAGCCGCCCGGTTTCGGCGGCGCGCACCGCGGCGTGGGCTTCTTTCATCAATCCGAGGATGCTGCGGCAGTAGTCGGCGTAGACGCGCCCGGCCTCGGTGAGGGCGATGCCGCGCCCGGATTTGGTGACGAGTTTGGCGCCGAGCTGTTTTTCGATGTGGGCGACCGCGGCGGAGGCGGCGGCCTCGGTGATGTGGAGTTGGGCGGCGGCGCGGCGGATGCTGGAGTGGCGGGCGACGGCCAGGAATGTTTCCATGCGGACCGCGCTGACGCTACCCATCCATCGACGGTAGCAAACCCGACTAAATGGTTGAGCGAGTCGGTGAACAATCGAATTGTTTGTCGTTAACGCGGCCGTCATCCTGGGAATCGCAAGTGGCCCAACCCGGTTCGCAGGAGGAATGATGGCCGACGATCAGAACAGCGGACGCGGTCGCTGGGATCCGGGCGTGCAGTCGTATGCGTCGATGGGATATTACGCGCCCGACTACCAGCCCACCGACACCGATGTGCTGGCGGTGTTCCGGGTGACCCCGCAGCCGGGGGTGGATCCGATCGAGGCCTCGGCCGCGGTGGCCGGCGAATCCTCCACGGCCACCTGGACGGTGGTGTGGACCGACCGGTTGACCGCGCACGACCGCTACCAGGGCAAGTGCTATCGCGTGGAGGAGGTGCCGGGCCGGGCGGGCGAGTACTTCGCCTATGTGGCCTACGATCTCGACCTGTTCGAGGAGGGGTCGATCACGAATCTGACGTCCTCGGTGATCGGCAATGTCTTCGGTTTCAAACCGTTGCAGGCATTGCGGCTGGAGGATATGCGGATTCCGGTGGCCTATGTCAAGACCTTTCAGGGCCCGCCGCACGGAATCGTGATGGAAAGGGAATATCTCAATAAATACGGGCGGCCGCTGCTGGGTGCGACGGTGAAACCGAAACTGGGGTTGTCCGCGCGCAACTACGGGCGCGTGGTGTACGAGGCGTGCAAGGGCGGTTTGGATTTCACCAAGGACGACGAGAACATCAACTCCCAGCCGTTCATGCGCTGGCGGGACCGGTACCTGTTCGCGATGGAGGGCGTCAACCGCGCCATCGCCGACACCGGCGAGTTGAAGGGCCATTATCTCAATGTCACCGCCGCGGACATGGAGGACATGTACGAGCGCGCCGAGTTCGCGAAATCGCTGGGCAGCGTGATCATCATGATGGACCTGACCGTCGGCTACACCGCCATGCAGTCGATGTCGAAGTGGGCGCGGCGCAATGGGATGCTGCTGCACCTGCATCGGGCGGGGCATTCCACCTATACGCGGCAGAAGACGCACGGGGTGAGTTTCCGGGTGCTGGCCAAATGGTGCCGGCTGATCGGGGTGGATCATCTGCACGCCGGCACCGTCATCGGCAAGCTCGAGGGCGACCCGCACACGGTGCGCGGCTTCTACGACACGTTGCGCGACAACCACATTCCCGCCAATGCCCGCAACGGCATCTTCTTCGACCAGCACTGGGCGAGCCTGCCGGGTGTGCTGCCGGTGGCCTCGGGTGGCATTCACGCCGGGCAGATGCATCAACTCCTGGATCTGTTCGGTGACGATGTGTGCCTGCAGTTCGGCGGCGGCACCATCGGCCATCCCATGGGCATCGCCGCGGGCGCCGAAGCCAACCGGGTCGCCCTCGAGGCCGTGGTCAAGGCCCGCAACGAAGGCCGCGATCTGTTGAAAGAGGGTCCCGATGCGCTGCGCCGGGCCGCGCAGCTGTGCCGCCCGCTCGAGGTGGCCCTGGATGTGTGGGGTGATGTCAGCTTCGACTACACCTCCACCGACGCCCCCGACGCCGTGCCCACCGTCACGCGCTGACCCGCACCGAAAGACAGGGAATCGCCATGTATCTGCGTCAGGGCACCTTCTCGCATCTGCCCGAGCTCACCGACGCCGAGATCGCCGCGCAGGTGCGCTACGCGCTGCTCAACAACTGGCCGGTGTCGATCGAGTACACCGAGGACCCGCATCCGCGCAATGTGTACTGGGAGATGTGGGGGCTGCCGTTGTTCGATCTCGACGAGCCCGACGGGGTGCTCGCCGAGATCGACGCCTGCCGGGCGACGTTCCCGCGCCACTACATTCGCGTGACCGCCTACGACGCCTCCTACACCCGCCAGACCACGGCGTTGAGCTTCCTGGTGCAGCGCCCGGCCCACGAACCGGGGTTCCGTCTCGAGCGCACCGAGTCCCAGGATCGCCGCCAGCGCTACGGTTTCCACGCCTACGCCACCGATGCCCGCCCCGGTGAACGATACGGCGGCTGAACGGCCGCGGATGTGCGAGGTTTACAGTGAGCACGGAATTCCCCGCGACGCCGGGTGCCCGGGCGCCTGCAACCGGGCACTCCGGCAACGGGTTCCAGATGCATCGGCCCGGAGCCACGAGCCCCGCGCCGGCGCGCGGTACGGCCGCCGAGGATCCCCGACCCGAGGACGCGGCGGCCGACCACCGGCCCCTGGCCGCGGACGCGCTGCTGGATCTGTCCACCGACATCGCCGGCCGCGATGTCGAGGACACGCTCACCCGCCTCGATGCGGAACTGGTCGGTTTGGCCAATGTGAAGCGGCGGGTGCGCGAAATCGCCGCCCTGTTGTTGATCGATCGCGCCCGCCGGCGTTTCGGGCTGCAGGCCACCCGCCCGACCATGCACATGTCGTTCACCGGCGGCCCGGGCACCGGCAAGACCACGGTCGCGCTGCGCATGGCGCAGATGCTGCACGCCCTCGGCTATATCCGTAAACCCATGGTGCACACCGTCACCCGTGACGATCTGGTCGGCCAGTTCATCGGCCACACCGCCCCCAAGACCAAGGAGGCCCTGGCCAAGGCGGCGGGCGGTGTGCTGTTCATCGACGAGGCCTACTACCTGTTCCGGCCGGAGAACGAACGCGATTACGGCCAGGAGGTCATCGAGATCCTGTTGCAGGAGATGGAGAACGAGCGCACCAGCCTGGTGGTCATCGTCGCCGGCTACCCCGATCGCATGGAGACCTTCTTCTCCGCCAATCCGGGCCTGTCCTCGCGGGTGGCCCACCACATCGAATTCCCCGACTACACCCACGCCGAACTGATGGCCATCGCCCAACTCATGGTGACGCAGGAGAATTTCCGTTTCGACGACGACGCCACCCGCGCCTTCGCCCAGTATCTCGATCTGCGCATGGCGCGCCCGCGTTTCGCCAATGCGCGCAGTGTGCGCAATGCCCTCGACCGCTGCCGGCTGCGGCAGGCCAAACGCCTGGTCGAGTTGGGCCGGCCGCTGAGCCGCACCGATCTGATCACCCTCACCGGCGGCGACGTCTACGGCAGCAGTGTGTTCGCTCAGGCCCCGACCGAAGGGGCCTCCCCATGAGGAAATGAGAGGGCCGATGCCCGAAGGATTGAAGACCCTCACCCGCTACACCATCGAGTCCGAGCATCGCCATCCCGGCTCCTCCGGCGAATTCTCGGCGCTGCTCAATGTGCTGGCCACCGCCACCAAGATCATCGCCAATCAGGTGACGCGCGGCGCCATCGTGGGCTCGCTCGGCGCGGCGGAGGCGGACAATCTGCCGGTCACCGTGCACCGCAAGATGGATGCCATCGCCCACGACATCATGGTCGCCGAAAGCCAATGGACCGGGCTGCTGTCGGCGCTGGTGTCGGAGCAGATGAGCGGATTCCACGCGGTGCCCACCGAATACCGGCGCGGCAAGTACCTCCTCGCGTTCGATCCCCTCGACGGGTCGAGCAATATCGACGTGAACCTGCCGGTGGGCACGATCTTCAGTGTGCTGCGCGCCCCCGAGGACGGGCGCGAGAGCGCGGCCGAGGATTTCCTGCAGCCGGGCACCAGGCAGGTGTGCGCGGGCTTCACCCTCTACGGGCCCGCGACCATGCTCGTCATCACCGTGGGCGACGGCGTGGACGGGTTCACCCTGGATCGGGAGGTGGGGGCGTTCGTGCTCACCCATCCGCGCATGCGGATTCCGGAGAACACCTCCGGATTCGCCATCAATGCCGCCAACGAACGCTTCTGGGAACGGCCCGTGCGCCGGTATGTGCACGAATGCCTGGAAGGGGTGGACGGCCCGCGCGGGCGCGATTTCAATATGCGCTGGGTCGCCTCGCTGGTGGCCGACACCTTCCACATCCTCACCCGCGGCGGCATGTACCTGTATCCGCGCGACACCCGCTCCCCGGATCGTCCGGGCCGGGTGTCGCTGCTCTACGGCGCCAACCCGATCGCCTTCATCGTCGAGCAGGCCGGCGGGGCCGCCACGACGGGGCATGCGCGGGTGCTGCAGGAGTGCCCGCAGGAGCTGCATCAGAAGGTGCCGTTCATCTTCGGCTCCCGCACCGAGGTCGAGCGCATCGTGCGCTATCACGCCGAACCCGACGAGGGCCCGAGTTTCGATGCCTCGCTGTTCGGTTCACGATCGCTGTTCCGGTCGGCGCGACGCTGAGCGCAACAGCGACCGTGTGTTGTCCGGCAATCGAGGAGGTGCCATGTCGGTCAAGAATCCCGTGGTCGCGATCACCGGGTCGTCCGGTGCGGGGACGACCAGCGTCACCCGGACCTTCCAGGAGATATTCCGCCGGGAGGGGATCAATGCGGTGATCGTGGAGGGTGATTCGTTCCATCGCTACGACCGCAACCAGATGCAGCTGGCGATGGCCGAGGCCGAGCAGACCCGCAATCTGCATTTCTCCCATTTCGGGCCGGAGGCGAATCTGCTGGCCGAGCTCGAGGCGCTGTTCCGTGATTACGGGGACAGCGGGGTGGGGCTGGTGCGCCGGTATCTGCACGACGAGACCGAGGCCAAACCCTATGGGCAGCCGCCGGGCACGTTCACCCCGTGGGAGGAGCTGGCGCCGGGCAGCGATCTGCTGTTCTACGAGGGCCTGCACGGGGCCGCGGTCACCGAGGGCATCGATGTGGCCCGCTATGCGGATCTGCTGGTGGGGGTGGTGCCGATCGTGAACCTGGAGTGGATTCAGAAGGTGCACCGCGACAAGACCGAACGCGGATATTCCAGCGAGGCGATCATCGACACGATCCTGCGGCGCATGCCCGATTACGTCAAGCACATCTGCCCGCAGTTCTCCCGCACCTACGTCAATTTCCAGCGGGTGCCCACCGTCGACACCTCCAATCCGTTCACCGCGCGCACGATCCCGACCGCGGACGAGTCGTTCGTGGTGATCCGTTTCGCCGATCCGAAGGTGATCGATTTCCCGTATCTGCTGTCGATGCTGCACGATTCGTTCATGTCGCGGCCCAACAGCATCGTGGTGCCGGGCGGGAAGATGGACCTGGCCATGCAGCTGATCTTCACCCCGCTGATCCTGCGGTTGATGGACAAGCGGCCCAAACGCCTGCGCTGACCCCGAACGCCTGCGCTGACAACGAATCCGGCGACCACCCTGGTGGGCGGCCGCCGGATCGTGGTGCGGGAGTACGGGGTTCAGAGTTCGTGCGGCACGGCCTTGGTGCTGGACTTGACCTGGAAGGCGCTGATGATCTCCATGATGCCGAGGAAGATCAGCCACCAGCCCGCGACCAGGGTGAGGGCGACGATGGAGGAGAACGGCACCGCGATCAGCCAGCCACCGCCGATGATGAGCACGATGCCGAAGAAGATCATCCAGCCGCGCCCGGGCATGCCGTCGGCGGAGACGCCGGTGATCAGCGCGGCGACGCCGCGGAAGATCCAGCCGACGCCGATCCAGATGGCCAGCAGCAGCACCGCGGTGGCCTCGCCGCGATCGCGCCAGTCGTGGAAGCACAGGAAGCCCAGGATCAGCGACAGGATGCCGCTGACGAAGGACAGGATGCGCATGCCCGCGCTGATGTGCACCCCGAACGCGGCGATGAGCTGGAAGACACCGGAGACGATGAGATAGACGCCGAACAGCACGCCCGCCACCAGAATGGTCTTCCCGGGCCAGGCCAGGATGAGGATGCCCAGCACCACCGAGAGGATGCCGGTGAGCAGGATCGACTGCCATGCGCCGCGGGCCAGAGCATGCAGCGGCCCTTCGGTAACTTCCTCTTTGCTGGTTGTCATGAGCGTGAGAATATGCCCAGATAGTGCTGATTGCTCTGAATTTGCACGGTGTGGTGTCAAGCTGTGACGGTGCTCAACCGGCGTCGGCCTCGCGGCGTTGCCGGCGGCGCACCCAGCGAATGTCGGCGCGCCAGGTGTAGGCGGCGACCAGGGCCGAGCCGACGACGGCGGCATCGAGCATGAACGGGCCGTCCACCACCAGCGAGACCAGGCCGCCGATGACCGCGCCCAGGGTGAACGACCCGTATTGCACGCCGTAGCCGATCCAGTCGCGCCAGCTGCCCCCGGCCATGTGCCGTTCGATGCCCTGGGCGAGCTTGACCAGGGTGCCGGTCACATAGGAGACCGGGATCGAGACCTCGCCGTTGCGGACGAAGGAGGTGTTGAGCGCGCCCATGCCGAAGGCCACCAGCAGGATCGGGCCCAAACCGATGCCGACGCCCTGGCGCTCCTGGATGAAATCCACGATCACCGCGCCGATCAGCGCGAGGGTGGTGAGCACGGTCGCGCCGTGGGGATGGTTGGTCCACAGGTGCCGCCGGCACACCGAGGCGATGATCACCCCGGCCACGAAGCACAGGATCAGCAGTGCGGCGCTGCGGGCGAGGGTGTAGTCGCCGAGGAAGGCGCCGACGGTGGCGCGTTCGGTATTGCCGGTCATGAAGGTGACGAAGTATCCGGCGGAATGGGCGTAGGCGGCGGCGCCGACGAAGCCGGCCAGCAGCGACAGCGCCGCCGACAGCCGCATCTCCAGATCCCAGAAGGGCTCGGCGTCCTCGGTGCCGGTCGTGGTCATGCACCCCAGGCTAGCAATCGATGGGCAAACATTCAGTGTGTGGAAACTCCGCCCGCGCACCGGGTCTGCATCAGTGCGGTACAGTGCTGATGTTAACCGGAATTCTCATCGCCTCCGGTAGGCACGAGCAAGGAGAAGCCATGACCTCCGCCGTCATCGTCGACGCTGTCCGCACACCGTCCGGGAAGGGTAAAGCCGGTGGTGGACTGTCGGAAGTGCACCCGGCGACCCTGCTGTCGGGAGTGCTGTCCACCCTGATCGAGCGCACCGGCATCGATCCGGGCATGGTCGACGATGTGATCGGCGGTTGCGTCACCCAGAGCGGCGAGCAGGCGTTCAATATCTCCCGCACCGCCGTGCTGGCCGCCGGCTTCCCCGACTCGGTGCCCGCCACCACCGTCGACCGCCAGTGCGGGTCGAGCCAGCAGGCCGCCCACTTCGCCGCCCAGGGCGTACTCGCCGGCGCCTACGACATCGCCATCGCCTGCGGCGTGGAATCGATGTCACGGGTGCCGATGTTCTCCAATGCCCAGGGCCGCGACGCCAACCGCGGGCCGATCGCCCACCGCTACCCCGATGGTCTTGTCCAGCAGGGCATCTCGGCCGAGGTGATCGCCGCGCGCTGGAAGTTCGACCGCACCGCCCTCGACGAATTCTCCGCGCGCTCACACCAATTGGCGGCCGCCACCGCCGCCGCGGGCGGTTTCGACAACGAACTCGTCCCCGCGGGCACGCTGAGCGCCGACGAAACCATCCGCCCCACAACCACTGTGGCGGGCTTGGCCGGGTTGCGGCCGGCGTTCACCGACGCCGAGTTCAAAGCCCGCTTCCCCGAGATCGAGTGGTCCATCACGCCCGGCAATTCCTCCCCGCTCACCGACGGCGCCTCGGCCACCCTGATCATGAGCGAGGAAAAAGCCACCCAGCTCGGCCTGCGCCCGCGCGCCCGCTTCCACTCCTTCGCCGTCACCGGCGACGACCCGCTGCTCATGCTCACCGCCGTCATCCCCGCCACCCGCAAGGCGCTGTCCCGGGTGGGTCTGACCATCGACGACATCGACGCCTACGAGGTGAACGAGGCCTTCGCCCCCGTCCCGCTGGTGTGGGCGCGCGAACTGGGCGCGGATCCGGCGAAACTCAACCCCCGCGGCGGCGCCATCGCCCTGGGCCATCCCCTCGGCGCGTCGGGCACCCGCATCCTGTCGACCCTGCTCAACCATCTGGAACAGACCGGCGGTCGCTACGGCCTGATGACCATGTGCGAGGCCGGCGGCCTGGCCAACGCCACCATCATCGAACGCCTGTGACGAAACAGGGTGCGGCAGTAGCTGTTCGGTGAGGGCCCGATCACGCTGGACCGGTGCGCATCCCGAGTGTCGGGATCACCTCGTAGGGTGATCCCGACCATGCGATGATCACGACACGATGCGGGAGACAACGGTGCGGCTCACCTGGGATCAGGTATTCACCTGGCGGATGCGACAACAGTTCGTCGCACCGCGCTCCGGCGCGACACCCGTGGCGATCGCAGGCCGCATCTGCGGTGTGCAGGCGCAGGTGACCTCGGCCGCGGAAACCGCGGTGGCGCTGCGGCGCAGCACAGGCGGCCCGGGCGCGGTGGTGCAGGCGCTCGCCGAGAAGAAACTGGTGAAGACCTGGGCCATGCGCGGCACCCTGCACGCGCTGCCCCCGGAACTCGCCGCCGCAGTGCTCTCCCTCATGGCATCGGCGCGCACCTGGGAGAAGCCGTCCTGGACAAAGGCCTTCGGCGCGACCCCGGAAGACATCGACGCGCTGGTGAGCGCCCTCGCCGATATCCTCGACGACGCCGTGCTCACCCGCGAGGAACTGGTGTCGGCGATCGTCGCGCAGAAGCGATTCCATCCCCTGGAGGAACAGCTGCGTTCCGGCTGGGGTGCGGTCCTCAAACCTCTGGCCTGGCAAGGGGCGTTGTGCCACGGGCCGGTGCAGGGCAGCGCCATCACCTTCGCCAGTCCGGCGCGGCTGATTCCCGGCTGGCCCGGCATTCCGGACCCGGAGGCGGCCGCCCCCGAGGTCATCACCGCCTATCTGGCCGCCTACGGCCCGGCCACCCCCGAATCCTTCGATGCCTGGCTCAGCCGCGGCAGCCTCCGCAAGGCGACACTGCGCCGCTGGTTCGCCGACCTCGGCGACCGCATCACCGAAGTCGAGGTCGAAGGCCGCACCGGATACCTCCTCACCGAGAACCTCGAAGCACTCGCCGGAACCGAACCCGCGTCCTCGGTGCATCTGCTGGGTTCCTTCGACCAGTACGTGCTCGGCCCCGGCACCAACGACGAGGCGCTGCTACCAAAAGCGCACCGCGCCAAGGTCAGTCGCACCGCCGGCTGGATTTCACCGCTGGTGCTGATCGACGGCCGCATCGCCGGCACCTGGGACACCGACGCCGACGACCTCGTGGTCACCATGTTCGACAACGCCCCAGTGCCCCTGGCCGAACTGGAAACCGAAGCCGCCCACGTGGCCCGCGCCCTCGGCCGCCCCGGACTCAGCGTGCGCGCCGACTGAGGTCCGCACGTCACCGTCGCCGTTCGACCGGCCTGAGGCGAAACCACTAGCGAGCCGGCAGCTGCCCCTGTTGGTGTGCGCGAGGCAGGGGACCGGGCCGCCGGCGTCGATGGTCGTGAGATAGTCCGCGCGGGCGACGGTTTCGGTTGAGCGCTCACGAATTCGCGCCGCGGCCCCGCGCTGCGCCGCCGGAGGATGGGGCGATGCGCAGCTCCACGCGCTCAGAGGATCCCGGCGCGCCGGTGGACCGATTATCGGCGGGGCGCGGCGCCACCCGCTCGGGCGGCTAGGCCGGGGGCGCGGGCGGGTGGGGGAGCAGGTCGGGGGTGCGGGCGCCGGGGCCGAGGACGGGGTGGATGTCGCGGCCGGCGAGGTGGTCGCCGCAGGCGGAGCAGACCGGTTGCACGGTCATGGTGTGGCCGCAGGTGTCGTGGACGGCTTCGACGGGCGGGCCGTCGGGGGCGGCCCAGGTGTCGCCCCATTGGCGCATGGCGGTGAGGACCAGCCACAGGGATCGGCCCTTGCGGGTGAGGGTGTAGTCGTAGCGCAGCGGGTTGTCCTGGTAGGGGGCCTTGTCCAGGATGCCTTGGGCGACCAGGTGATCCAGTCGCTGGGTGAGGACGTTGCGGGCGATGCCCAGGCGGGAACGGAAGTCGTCGAAGCGGGTGATGCCGAACAGGGCGTCGCGCACGATCAGCAGGGTCCACCAGTCGCCGACGACTTCCAGGCATTGGGCGATGGAGCAGTTCATGTCCTCGAAGCTGGTGCGGCGCATGCCCCGAGCATAGTCGGTTGCTTGAAAAGACTCACTGGCCTATCGTCCGTTGCATGATGCAACTCACTGGGCGGTCGGTGCGGACGCTGTTCGCGCTCGACGCGGTCGGGCCACGGACAGGGGAAACGACGGTCGACGCGAGCCGGCGGGGGTGGAACGGACCGCACGGCGGGGTCGTCGCCGGGCTGCTGGTCGACGCGC
This sequence comes from Nocardia sp. NPDC127526, assembly GCF_042672265.1. NCBI lineage: Bacteria > Bacillati > Actinomycetota > Actinomycetes > Mycobacteriales > Nocardiaceae > Nocardia > Nocardia sp. NPDC127526. Next base: position 22,118 of record NZ_JBHXVO010000002.1, read on the forward strand.
TGCCCCCGACGCTGGATGCGCCGCTGCCGCTGCCGACCGTGGCCATGTCGCTGTACCTGCACACCGAGCTCGCGCTCGCCCCGCCGCAACCGGTGCTGGTGACCGCATCGAACGTGTTGACCGCGGGCGGCTGGTCGGTCGACGACGTCGACCTGCGCGACCGCGACGGGCGACTGCTCACCCAGGACCGCCAGACCCGCCGGGTCCTCGGCTGAATCAGGAGAAAAAGTGAACAGCGTTGTCGTAGAGAAGAATCCGCGCACGATCTCCCCGCGCGCCGTACTGGGCATCGTCGCGGTGGGTGTGCTGCTGTCGAGCCTGGATCTGTTCATCGTGAACGTCGCGCTCCCGCAGATCGCCGCCGACTTCCGCGGAGCGCAGATCTCGGGCCTGTCGTGGGTGCTCAACGCCTACGCGATCGTGTTCGCCGCGCTGCTGGTGCCGGCGGGCCGCCTCGGTGATCGCAGCGGGAATCGCACCACCTTCCTGATCGGGCTCGGCGTGTTCGTGCTCGGGTCGGCGCTGTGCGCGCTGGCGTGGAATACCGGTGCGCTGGCGGGGTTCCGGGTGCTGCAGGCGGTGGGCGCGGCCATGCTGACCCCGGCCTCGCTCGCCCTGGTGCTGGCGGCGACCCCACCGCAGCGGCGCGCCATGGCGGTGCGGCTGTGGGTGGCCTTCGGCGGGCTCGGCGCCGCGCTGGGGCCCGTGCTCGGCGGCTTGCTGGTCGAACTGCAGTGGCGCTGGGTGTTTCTGGTGAACGTGCCGATCGGCGTGGTGGCGCTGGTGGTCGGGCTGCGGATGCTGCCGAACCCGGCCGGCGACGGCGGGCGGCTGCCCGACCTGGTCGGTGCGCTCACCCTCATCGGGTCCGTGGCGGCGTTCATCCTGGCCCTGGTCAAAGGCGAGGACTGGGGCTGGGGTTCGGCCGGGGTGATCGGCGCAGTCGCGGCGGCGGTGGTGCTGGGCGCGGCCTTCGCGGTGTCCTCGCGCAGCCATCCCAGCCCGGTGGTCGATCCGGCGCTGCTGCGGCTGCCCAATTTTGCGCTCATGCTCGGCAATGCGCTGCTGTTCAATATCGCCTTCGCGGGCATGCTGCTCTCGGCGGTGCTGTGGACGCAGACCGTGTGGGGGTGGTCGGCGTTGCAGACCGGGCTGGCGATCGCGCCCGGCCCGCTGGTGGTGCCGATCGTGGCGGTGGCCGCGGGACGGCTCATCGCCAGGCTCGGGGCCGGGCCGGTGCTGGCCGCGGGCGGGGTGGTGTTCGCGGCCGGAATCCTGTGGTGGGCAACGGCGGTCACGCTCACCCCCGACTATGTGGGCGGGCTGCTCGGCGGCATGCTGGTCACCGGGCTCGGCGTCGGACTCACCATGCCCACCGGTTTCGCGGCCGGGACGGCGGGCCTGCCGCCGCAGCGGTTCGCGACCGGGTCGGCGGTGCTGGCCATGGCCCGTCAGCTCGGATTGGCCATCGGCGTCGCGGTAGTGGTGGCGGTCCTGGGTGCGCCCGCCGGCCCCGAGGCGACCCTGCAAGCGTTTCAACGCGGCTGGTCCGTGATCGCGGGCGCGGCGGTGCTGGCCGGTGTGGTCGGACTGGCGGCACGCCTGCCGCGCCCGGCCCCCGCCGCGTAACCCCCCGAAGGTCCGGTGGCCCGTCGTCCCGTCAGGCGAGGACGGGCCCTCGCGCATCCGCCTGCGGGCGGGTTTCGGGACCCCGGCATTCTCAGGGAGCGACTCAGGGGTTGTCCGGATGTCCCGCGCGGATGGTAGCCCTACCGTCGAGGGATGCGAACTCTACCGGTGGTGTCCGTGCTGGCTCTCCTTGCGGTGGCGGGATGTTCGGCCACGACGACCAGCCCGCCGACGGCGCTCACCACCAGCCCGGGCACCGTGCCCGCGAGCACCGTCGACCGGGTGCGCAACGATATCGACGACCTGACCCGGTCCGGTGTCGCGGGAGTGATCGCGACCCTCACCGACAACGGGCAGACCGTCACCCTCACCTCCGGTGTCGCCGATCGCGCGACGGGCGCGCCGATTCCGCTGTCGCCGCCGCAGGAGGTGCGCGTGGGCAGCATCTCCAAATCCTTCACCGCCGCCATCGTCCTGCAACTGGTCGCCGAGAACCGGGTCCGCCTCGACGATTCCGTCGACACCTACCTGCCGGGGCTGCTCACCGGCGAGGGCATCGACGGACGCGCCATCACCGTGCGCCAGCTGCTGCAGCATCGCAGCGGGTTGCCCGAATTCAGCGATCTGCCCGAGGTCGACGAGTACCGCGCCGGAGTCGAGGGCCGCACCTTCACCCCCGGCGAGATGGTGGCCCTGGCACTGCGCCGGCCCGCTCAGTTCCCGCCGGGACAGCAGTACAAGTACACCAACACCAACTACACCGTCGCCGGCATGCTCGTCGAAAAGGTCACCGGCAGACCGTATGCCGACGAGCTCACCGGCCGCATCCTGACACCGCACCAGCTCACCGGCACCTACCTGCCCGCCACCGGCGAACTCGATCTCCGCGGCCCGCACCCGCACGGCTACGCCACCATCGACGGCGTGCGCGTCGATGTCACCCGCTCCGAACCCTCCACCCCGTGGGCGGCCGGCGCGCTCGTCTCCACCGGCAACGACCTCAACCGCTTCTACCTCGCACTGGTGGCCGGGCAGATCGTGTCCGAGGCGCAGCTGAGCGAGATGATGGCGGGGGAGTCACCCGTGGTCCCCGACAGCCCGCTGCGCTACGGCATGGGCTTGGCGACCACCGAACTGTCCTGCGGGGCACAGTATTACGGGCACTCCGGCGGAATCTACGGCTATCTCACCCTGTCCGGGGCGACCCGCGACGGGCGGGCCGCCACCATCGCCATGACCGAAATGCCCGAGGGCGAGCTGGACATGGTGGAACTGCTCGACCACGCGCTGTGCCCGTAACCGGGGAAGGTCTTGCCGTTCAACAACCAACCTACTACGTTTCGTAGTAAGAGCTTGGTTGACGGAAACGGAGACAGCGCAATGCAATTCCCCTCATCCACCCACTGCTGCGTGGTCGGCGGCGGCCCCGCCGGCATGATGGCGGGCCTGCTGCTGGCCCGCGCCGGCATCCGGGTCACCGTCCTGGAGAAGCACGCCGACTTCCTGCGCGACTTCCGCGGCGACACCGTCCATCCCGCCACCCTGCGCCTGCTCGACCAGCTCGGCCTCGGCGAACGCTTCGCCCGCCTCCCGCACCGCAAACTCGAGCACATGCGCATGCACATCGCCGACCGCACCATCACCGTCGCCGACTTCCGCCGCATCCCCGGCCGCCACCGCTACATCGCCATGGTCCCGCAATGGGACTTCCTGGACCTACTGGCCACCGCCGCCCTCGAACAACCCACCTTCACCCTGCGCATGTCCGCCGAATTCACCGGCCTGCGCACCGAATCCGGCCGCGTCACCGGCGTCGAATTCCGCAACCGCGACGGCCGGCTCGAAACCCTCGCCACCGACCTCGTCCTGGCCTGCGACGGACGCGGCTCCGCCACCGCGGCCGCCGCCGGTCTGCGCCAAGACCTCGAGGACATGCCCATGGACGTCTGGTGGCTGCGCATCCCCACCGCCGACGCCCCCCGCCGCGAGAGCCAGGTCTTCGCCCGCTTCGACGCCGGCCGCGCCGCGGTCACCCTCGACCGCGGCGACTACTACCAAACCTCCTACCTCATCCCCAAGGGATCGGACGAACGCCTGCGCGCCCGCGGAATCGACTGGCTGCGCAACGATCTGGCCACCCTGTTCGACTGGCCCGCCGACACCCTCGACGCCGTCCGCACCTGGGACGACGTCAAACTCCTCGACGTCACCGTGGGCCGACTCCCGCGCTGGTACACCGACGGCCTGCTCTGCCTCGGCGATGCCGCCCACACCATGTCGCCCGTCGGCGGGGTCGGGGTCAACCTCGCCATCCAGGACGCCGTCGCCGCCGCCCGCCTGCTCGCCGCACCCCTGCTCACCGGCACCCTCACCACCGCCGACCTCGCCAAAGTCCAACGCCGCCGCCGACTTCCGACGATTTTGACCCAGCAATCCCAGCGCGGCGACCACGACATCCTGCGCCGCTCCCTCAACGGCACCCTCACCACGGTCCCCGCACCCCTGCGCCTCATCAACCGCATTCCCGCACTCTCCGCATTGACCGCCTACATCGGCGGCGTCGGCCTGCGCCCCGAACCCGCCCCCGCCTTCGCCCGCGCCTAGCCGCCGAACAGTGCCGGTGCAGGCACGCTCGGGAACACGCCTGCGCCGGAACCGCCGATTCTTTTGTCACTGTGACGTTTTGGGGTAGCAGTCGGAGGTCGAGCCAGGGGAGGGGCCGACCGAACCCGACTGTCCTCACCCTCGCCCCGCCCCTCAGGAGTGCATGTCCGACCCGGGCGTGTCGTAGTCCGATTTCCGCCGACCGGCACGCAACGATGAAGCTCTGAGAGAACCGGTACCGCAACAGGCAGGAGACAGCATGCTCGCACTCGGGTTCTTCGGCTGGATCATCATCGGCGGCCTCGCCGGCTGGCTCGGCAGCAAACTCATGGGCACCGACGCCCGGCAAGGCATCATCCTCAATATCGTCGTCGGCGTCATCGGCGGCCTGCTGGGCGGATTCCTGCTCAAACTCCTGGGCGTGGACGTCCGCGGCGGCGGCCTCATCTTCAGCTTCCTCACTTGCCTCGGCGGCGCAGTCCTGCTGCTGTTCATCGTCGGAAAGGTGACCTCCCGCAACTGAACCCGTCCCGCCGCCTCCCCGGGACAACCCCTCAATACGTCACTGTGACGAATCAACCCGGGGAGCGGCGGCCGCAGGGGAGTAGCACCCGAACCTCGAATCAGCCCCAACCGACCCGAACACCGAAATCCGGAAAATTTCCGACCCGTCCGCGCCCTGGCGAAAGAAAAATTCCGGCAGCAGTTTTCACCTCAAACTCGGGCCCGCACACCGAGTGAGCAGCACCCGGCAGCCGGCACAGCGAACCGCCCACGAATCCGCCGGACCATGGAAACCCATGCGGCACACGATAATTGCCCGCCCCAGTGCACGCCGTAAGACTACCGATAATTGACACTATGTTAAGTAATGCGGATGGGGTGGGCCCGGACCGGTCCCCTCGGGATGTACGGGCCTACCCCCAGACCAGCGTGGTCTCTCCTACGCGTACCTTGCCGAAGAAGCGTTTGCCGATCTGATCGCCGTCGTGGTTGTAGCTGTTCATCAGATCGGCCAGCTCCTCGGCGAGAGCCTGCACCGCTGGGCTGACCGACTCCCGGCCCTGATCGTTGCTGCGGCCCCATGCGGTGGGCACGTTGCCCATGGTGATGAGAATCGTGCCGTCGTACGGGGTTTCGACGGTATAGGTGATCTCGGCGGGTGCGTCACGCACGGCGTTGGGTTCGGTCAACTCCCCCGCCTGTGCGGGCATCGGGAAGACGCGGGCGAAGGCGATGTCCTGGCGGATCGATTCGGCGATGTCTTCGAGGCTCGCATGGCGGCCGACGCGGTCGTAGCGTGGGCCGTAGCTGCGGTCCCCCGTGCGGGTGCTCCGCGCGGTGGACGAGGACCTGCTCAGGATTCGATCGAGCATGCGCTGGGCGGCCGCGCGTTCGGCCGCACCGGTGCGCGGGTGGTCGATGAGCTCGCGCAGGCGGGTGATGCGCTGGATCACGTTCGCTGCCATGGGTTTACCGCCCTTCGCCGACTGTTCTCGCCTGGATGCTAGTGCACGGGCGAGGGGCTTCTCCCCCATCGCCCGCGCAATTCAGTCCAGGACGGCGGTCGCCTCGACTTCGACGAGCAGATCGGGTTCGCCGAGCGCGGCCACGCCCAGCAGCGTGATCGGCTTGACCGGATCGATGCCCAGTTTCGCCGCGGCGCGGGCGACGCCCTCACCCAGCAGGGGCATTTTCTCTTCCGACCAATCCACGACGTAGATGGTCAGTTTGGCGACGTCGTCGAAGGTGCCGCCGATCTCGGCGAGGGCGGTGGCGATATTCAGGTAGGCCTGTTCGACCTGGGCGGCGAAGTCGCCCTCCCCTACCTTGTTGCCCTCGGCGTCGCGGGCCACCTGCCCGGCCAGGAAGACCAGGCGCGAGCCGGTGGCGATCGAAAGCTGGCGGTAGACCTCGGGTTTCGGCAGTCCGGTGGGGTTGAGCAGGGTGACGGCCATCGGTGGGCTCCTTTCGACTGGACTGAACCATAACAGTGTTATGTATAGTTTGGCCATGGCCAGGACGAAGGATCCGGCGGTACGGGCGCGGCTGATCGATCGCGCAGCGCATCTGCTCGCCGCGCGACAGCCGGTCACCTTGCGCACGCTGGTGGCCGGGACCGGGGTGTCGACCATGGCGGTCTACACCCACTTCGGTGGAATCGACGGGCTGTGGCGAGCCGTGCGGCAGGAAGGATTCACGCGCTTGGCGGCCGCGCTGGGCACCGTCGAGCAGACCGGGGACGCGGTGCGGGACCTGGCGGCGCTGGGGGCGGCCTACACGGTCAATGCGCTGGCCGAGCCGGACCTGTATCGGGTGATGTTCGATGCGACCGCCGAGCTCGAGGATGCCGCGGCCGCGGACGACACCCTGCACGCGCTGGTCGCCACCATCGAGCGGGCCAAGGCGGACAAGCGGTTCGGGCCGCAGGTCGATGCGGTGGAGTTGGCCACGCAGAGTTGGATCATCGGACACGGGCTCACGGCCCTGGTGGCCACGGGGCCGCTGCCGCGCGAGATCCTCACGCAGGCGGTGCCGATGCTCACCGCGCTGTATGTGTCGGCGGGTGACGAGCGGCGGCGCTGCCATGCCTCGGTGCTCGCGGGCTGGCAGGCCGCGCTCGGGTAGGAGTCAGCGGGGCGCGAAAACCATGGTGTGGCAGGCCGACAGCAAGGTGGTGAGTTCCTGCGCGGCCGCGTCGTCGAGGACCGCGAACGCGGGGGCGATGAGATCGTCGGTAATGGTCTCGGCCTGCATCCACCGGCCCTTCAGCTCGGCGGTGATCTCCTCGAACGGCTCCGCCCAGCCATAGCGGCGCGCCTGCTCCGCACCGCTGGTGACGGGCGAGCCCGCGATCAGGACCGCCTGCAGCGGAGTCAGACCCGAGGAGCGCACGGCCATCAGGTGCAGGCCGCCGCGCAGTTCCCGCAGCACCTGGATCAGCTGCAGCACCCGCGCCGGAGCATCCTGGGCGCGCGGCATGGCCCGCCAGCCGGCGAACAGCGGCGCTCCGGCCGGGTCGGCGGCATCGGCTACGGCGGCAAGGAGTTCGGCCAGGCGCTCGGCCTGCTCGAACTCGGCCAGCTTGCGGCGCCCGAAGTCCTGGCAGGCCTGCAGATAGCCCTCCGCGCCCTTGGCGGCGGGCACGGCGGCGGTGGCTTCCCAGGCGGCGCGCACCGACTGCGCGGGGAAGAATCCGAAGGCCGCGGTCACCACGTCGGCGTCGACATCGCCCAGCACTCCCCCGCGCCCGCGGGTGTATCCGCCCATGAATCCCGGAACTCCGGTGGTGGCGGCGAAGGACTTCGCCTCCCGGGAGAACATGTATCCCCCGCCGACCTGCTGGATCTGATCCTTCACCGCGGACGCTACCGACATGTCCGTTCCTCTCTGAGCGGAAAGCGTGTTCTCTCCGAGACTATTTCACCGCTGTTGCGGCGGCGTCCACGGCCCGCGCTTTCCGGTATCTCACAGTCCCCCGATCGCGAAACCGCAGTGGCCGCAGCTATTTTCGGTTCGCGTTTCGCAGCTCACACCCGGTCTTGGACGGAAGCCCTGTTAGATCGGCTAACCTTCCTGCGGTGCTAGGACATTCACATGCGACCAGCGGCGCGCTCGCCTGGTCAGCGGCGGCCGCTGCGCTACCGCTCACCGTATTGACCTATCCCGCAATGCAACCCGGATCGATCCGCCCGGTCGATCTGGTCATGGGGACCTTCCTCACCGCGGGTGCGGCGCTGCTGCCCGATGCCGACCACCCCAACGGCACCATTTCGCATGTGCTGGGACCGATTTCGCACTACGCGTGCCGGTTCATCTCCTGGATCTCCGGCGGGCACCGCCACGGCACCCACTCACTGCTGTTCGTCGGCGCCGCCGCCTACGGAACCTGGGCCGGCGAACACTGGATCGGACGACCCTTCACCCTCGCCCTCGTATTCTTCCTGCTCGCCCTGGCCGTCAAGGCGCTCGGGCTCGCGCCCCGGGGCGAGGGCATCAAATCCTGGGGCACCGTCGTTATTCTCGCCACCTGCGGGACCTTCGCCATCGACCACTGGATCAGCGACAAACCCGCCTGGCTGCCCTTCTCCGTGGGGTTGGGCGCACTCGCCCACCTCCTCGGCGACTGCCTCACCGTGCGCGGCTGCCGACTGCTGTGGCCGCTGGACATCAAAACCCAGATCCCCATCATCGATCGCACCGGAAACAAGATGGAGACCCTCATCCTGGTGCCGCTGTTCGCGCTCGGGACCGTTGCGCTGCTCTGGTACACGATCACTCACCAACCGTGAGTGAAGGAGAGGGCGGGGGCCAAGCCCCCGAACCCCCTTAGATAGGGATTGCGGGGCTAGGCCCCCGAACCCTCTTAGAACGCGATCACGGGGGCTAGGCCCTCCAACCCTCTTGGAACGCAATCACGGGGGCTGGGCCCCCGCGCCCCTTACGTATGATCCCTTGGTCACCGAAACCGGGTAGGAACGGAGAGAAATGAGCGATCGGGAAGAACTCAGCTGGGAGCTGTTCGGCGACGCGAGCCGGGAACTGGCGCAGCAGATCGCCGACGACGGGTTCGAACCCGACCTCATCCTGTCCATCGCGCGCGGCGGGCTGTTCGTCGCCGGGGCGCTCGGTTACGCGCTCGACGTGAAGAACCTGCACGTCATGAATGTGGAGTTTGACACCCCCTGTCTGGTCTAGCCGCCGGTCAGGGGGTGTTTATCGTTGCGGGACAACAGGTATCGGTTCACTTGGAGATAGCGCAGGATCGGCCTGAATCGGCCCCAATCGGCCTGAATTCGTGCTTTGAAACGTGCTACGGCTCCAGAGCATAGAAACCTCATTCCAGCAGGTCAGCGCCTAACGCTCGGCGACCCGCAAACGATCTAACTAGGGCTCACCCATCCATCCACGGAGGAGGCCCAACCATGACCGCATTCTCATATGGCGGCGATCTCACACCCCACATTGACCGATCAGAAGAGCACCTAGCAGTGATCCGGAAGTCATTCGAGACCGACGACGGGTGCGAACCGTTCAGCTTCCACGATCAATCCGGCGTCCTCCTCAGCCTCCTGGAGAAGATCAGCCTTACCCTCGAATCGATCAACGAGAAGCTTCCGCCTAAAGCGTGAACCGCTTCCCCTTCACAGCCCACTCACCCCGCCCCCTTGCCGTGATCTGCCAGCATCCCCGCCTCTTGGGGTCCACGATCAAGCCCGATGCCTCCAGACGAGCCACAGCCGCGCGAGCGGACCACGACGTAACGGATGCCTCGCGAGCAAGCTGAGCAACCGTTAGAACGCCACCAGCAGACAGCACACCCAGCACTGCATAATCAGCGGCAACCCCCGTCCGCCTCATGCGAACCTCACCGCCTGCTGAACGATCGAACGGCGCGGCAACACCGACTCCACATCCACCGTGTCAGCCAGCAGCGCCACCAGCGCCGGACTCACATGCTCTGGAGACGGCACAAGCACAGCATCCACGTCCGTCCCGCGAACAAGGTCTACCAGGCCAAGCACCGTGAACTCAGGAACCCAGATCATCGAATACCCGAGCCGTCGCGCCAGCCTCCGGCACTGTGCAACATCCCATTCCAGCGCCCGCCCGGAAACCTCAAGATCCAAGTACGCCAAAGCTGTTGGCTTCACCCTCATGACTGCCCCTCTCGCCATGAAAGAAGGTTCGCCGCTGGCAACAGTGCCAAGGGACAGGAAAGGGACAGCAGCTAGCGCCACAACGGGATACAAGGTCACGCGAACACGTCTACGCTCGAACTCATGGCGAACGTTGGGCAGCGAATCGCAGCAGAACGGAAGATAGCCGGACTCGGACAGAGGGCGCTAGCCACCCGAGCTAGCTACTCGCTGTCCATGATCAAGGCAGTGGAGCAAGGCAGGGAACCAGCATCGGCCGGACTCATCTCCGCAGTTGCGAAAGCTCTCCGCATCCCACCGGAGCAGCTGACCGGCGCACCCTACGACGACGGCAAACCACTCTCCGATGCCGTCAATTCTCTGTCTGTACTGCTCACAGAAGGCCGATACGCTCGAGCGGTAGACCCAGGTCCCCTCGAAGCGATAGAAGCCGATCTAGAGGCGGCTCAGCAGCTCTACCGGAATGACCGCACCCGGCAAACCATCGAAGTACTTCCAGAGCTCATCCGGCGGATACACGGAGCGGTACGGGAACTGTCCGGCGACCAGCAGGCGCACGCCTACACGCTTCTCACATCCGCCTACGTGCTCGCAGAATGGTCCGCCCGGCGTACCGGTCACCTTATGTTGGCGCTCCCCGCCCTGGACTTGGCCGACCAGTACGCACCCCACGCCGCAGACCCCAACTACGGCGCATTCTCCGCCCTCGCACGAGCACGAGTGCTCACCCACTACGGAGAGTCCGAAGTAGCAGGCCAACTCATCGGCTCAGCCATCGAGGGGGCAGACGACACCAGGGCAGGCATGGTCATAGCCGGGTACTCCCACCTTGCCGGGGCCATCAATGAAGCGCGAAAGCTGAACTATCCCAACGCTTCTGCTCATATCCAAGCAGCTCGCGAACTCGCCACACACACAGGCGAGACAGACATCTACATGACGGCATTCGGCCCCTTGAACGTCGAAATCCACGCTCACGCAATCGAACTGGAATCCGGAGATCCAAACAAAGCAGCAATCGAAGGCGCGAAACTCGTGCATGGAGTCGATGCAGCACCAACAAGAGTTGCGCATCATTGGCAGGACAATGCCCGAGCGTGGCTGATGTCCGGGAAGCCGGAAAAGGCCCTGGTATCTCTGAACAAGGCCCGTGCCGCTGCACCCCAGCAAACCAGGCTGCACCCATCGGTACGCGAGACATTGCACGGCATCGCGGTAGCGGAGAAGAGGCGGACTGAGACGCTGGCGGGGTTCGCGGCTTGGTTGGGGACCACCGTCTAGAAGGTGCCCCCTGGGGAGGGAACCCTTCGAGACCTCCGGCGGACTCCCCTCAGGCATTGGGGCCGCACACGCTCTCAATGGGGGGCGGGGGGTATGAAAATGGGACCCAAGGTGCCCCCTCCCCCCAGTCTCACGCGCGTTTGGAGGCAATGCCCCAGAGCGCTCCGGCGACGAGAGGCCAGGGGGCAACATGGGTGGGTGTCGGGGTCGAGAAAGTCATGTCCGCCCCCAGATACGCGAAAAGTGGGGCAACCATAGGCATTACGCCCACAGTTGCCCCACATCCGGCGGACACAACTTTTCACCAGCCGTCTTTAGTCGTCTCGCCGTTACGGATGAGCTTGTTTGGAGACCAGCTACCGGGGGCGTCGTTCATCGTCGTCATGCCCTGAGTGGGATTCGGCAGAGGAGTTCTCGGCATGTCCGCCGCCCAGCCCAGCGCCCACGTAGTCAGCTTCTTCGCCTCAGCGTTCATCTCGGCTTCAGTCTCGCCAGTCAACATGTCCATCGGCACACCGCTGGCCGTCGAGACTCGCTCACGCCACATGGTGATCTGGTCAGCCTTCACCTTGTCACGCTCAGCGGCGATTGCATCACGTTCAGCGGTGAGCGCTTCAAGCTGTGCACGTAGGTCGGCAACCTCATCAGGTGACTCGCCCTCCGGCTGTTCATCCCCCTCGGGGTGCTCGCCCATCGGGGCCACGGTCTCCGGCGCTTCCTGCTCCAACTGAACGTCTGCCACCTGCTCCTCCATCAGAACACCACCTGTCGGGAGTAGTTCCGGGGCTGAGCGGCAAGCTTCTCCGCCGCAGACACGGCAGCATCCAGCCCGGCAATCAGAGTCCACCGATCACTACGGCCACCAGAGAACAAGCGGGGTGAAGCGCCGATATCGGCAATGATCTGCTCATAGCTGTCTGTCCGGGACCGCAACCGCATCCCGCCGCCGGTCCGATCGGACAGGGCCGCCCACTGGTCTTCGGTGAACTCGTAGCGGTCGGTCAGCATCTCGGCAACACTGGCAGCCCATACCGTGAGTCCGGCGAAGTGCCGCAGCATTTCATGGAGTCGATCAATCTGCTTCCGGTCTCGGTCACGCTGAAGGACCACCGCCATCGGTTCATTGATGCTGTCTTCCCGTAGGTACAGCTCATCCCACCGCTCCCGATAGTGCTGATCAAGCGCGGCGAGCCAACCCGGCTGTGCATCTTCGGCGGCGGACCGCAGCGCCAGCACGGCACCGTGAACGGCTTCCTTGGCGAGCTTGGCGACGGCATCGCACGCAACCTCGCGCCTAACCCAGTCGTCCACCTTCGCCTTGGACTGAGCGCCCGTCACATCTTCCGGGGTGAGCGTCTTCCGCTCGTACTGCGCTTCGAGCTTCCGCATCTTCGTAACAGTGACCTCAAGGTCAGCCAGTTTCCCAATCACGGTGTCGCCGAGTGGGATTAGCGCATCGGTTTCGATGATCGCGGTCAGCATCTCGGCAAGGTCAACAGTAGGCCGGGCCTGCACTGCGGTGTATTGGCCGCTGTTCGGTGGGATGAGCGCGACTTGAGCGAGTAGACGCGTCTTGTCGGTGGTCATTTCTTCTTCTCCTAATATGCGAAAAGGCGGGTGACGCAACCTATTTGGGTCACGCCACCCGCCGATTGCTGGTGTGGATTACTTGGTCTCGCCCGGCAGCTTCACGCCATCCTTGGCGATGACGACGAACGGGAACCGCTCCGCCTTCTTCGCCTTCAGGGCGGTAACCGGGTTGGCGACCTGGAAGCCACCACGGAACACAGTCCGCAGCGCCTTCGAGTCCTGCTGAATCAGGTTCAGGACGATCTTGCCCGCCGCATCGGACAGTGCGCCGGAATCGAAGACCTGCATGGTGATGTCCTGGCGCACGCCAACGAGCAGCTTGGAGAAGTCACCAACGATCATGGTCACGTCGTCACCCCAGGCCCCGTTAAGCGCCTCGGAGATCGGCATCCCGTAGAGGGTGTTCGCGTTCGGATCGAAGATCGGCTGACCGTTCTTGTCGCGTGCCTTGCTCAGCTCCCAGCGCAGGCCGGGGGCGGAGATAAAGCCGGTCGTCTGGAAGCCCTGCTGTGCGAGCTTCTGAGCCGCATTGGCCACGGTCACGCCCAGGTCTTCGCCCGTCTTCTCGCGTACGACGTTGCCCGCCTTCACTGCCTCAGCGACAAGGCCGGTCTGCTTGTTGTCGGTCCACTCCTGCGGGAAGTCAACATCTTTCGCACCACCGAAGAGGACAGCGCGATCAAACGCAGTGCCGACAGCTTCAACGGTGGACGGGCGAACCTCCCCCCAGACGTCAATGCCCAGATCATCGGCCACGGCATCCGGGATGGGCAGCACGGAGGCAAGCTCAGCGGCGGAAATGTTCAGCCCCTCGAACGCAATATCGGTGATGCCCTTCAGGCCGTATTCGCCCTTCACCCAGCCGACAGCGGGGAGACCTGCGAGCACCGGCATAACCTTCTCGCGGGTAGACATCGGGATACGGCGGCCACGGGTCAGGACAGCCGAAGCCTGCGCCACCTCCTTGATAACCTCGGTAGCGGTCTCCTTGGGGAGAATCTGCGAAACCTTGTCGCCTGCAACAATACTGGTATCTGCCATTAGCATTTCCTCTTACTTGGTTCGCCGCGTCGTGCGGCATTTCGGACGGCCCGGAATGGGCCGGTTTTCGTAACGTTGCCGCTGCAATTCAGCGGCTGTGTCCAGGTCTGACACCCGGTATTCGGGGAGCCGTTCACCGGCTCGGTACGCGATTACGCCTTTGGCTCTCCACCTTCGGAGGGTGCGCCGGTCTCGGTTGATGTAGTCGGCCGCCAGCGGTTCAGGGAGCCAAATATTGGGGTCCATCGGTTCACCTCCAATGCGGGTGTTTCAGTGCGGTACACGAGGATTGAGTTACGGCGGATGCACGGAGGTTCCGCCGATATAGGCATTCGCCTTGGTGTGGGCATGGGGCCACCTCCGGCTTGTAGGTTTGGGTGCACACCACGAGGCATCGCCCCGTCCTATTAGGGCTGCTCTGTGTGCTCTCGGTTGGATAGTCCGAGCCGTTTGGGTGCACACCACGAAAGGCCGGGCGAGAACGAGGAACCCGTGTATCTCTGTGTGCTCTCAGGCCACCACACCTGAGCTTGCGTGCCGCGAATCTGCGACCCCGAGAACTGGATCAGGGGAGCTTCCGCACGCTCTCAGGTCAGGACTGACCCGAGTTGTCCTGGCCGGGCTGTGCCGCGCCGTAATAGCCGTTCGCGTAGGCGGTGTTCGCCCAGTACCCGCCATTCACTACCAGCGGGACATAGTCGCTTTCGTCGTAGTCGCCCTCATCAAAGAGCCGCCGCCGCTCACTCATCCCCGTACAGCTCGTCATCGGTCAGCCGATCGGCGTACTCATCCATGTCGTACAGGTCGGCATAGTCCAGGTCATCTTCAAGCATTCGGGCAACTCCGTTGGGGCACAAGCGGACATGAGAAAGCCCCACCGGTAGCAGTACCGATGGGGCTGTGAAAGTTGCGTCCGTGGACGCGATTTCGTTGTATACCCATATTCTACAGGGGCGCTATCTACCTTGCTTTTACGCTCCGCGGTATGACCTGGGACACCCCAGCCGGCCTCGGTGGCGCAGGTCACCAAGAGGGCTCCGACCTGGTTCGACGGTCCGCCGTTAGTCATGACGGACCGTCGAGTTCCAAGGTCAGAACCCAGGGTGACGGAGACCGTGCGCCTTGAGTGCCGCGCCAATGAAGGCGTTCACCATGTCGGCGTCCGCCCACCTCTTGCCCGACAAGTGCGCCGCCCACCCCAGAATCGACGGGTAGTCCCGGCACCGATCAAGCTTCACGTTGTATTCGTACGGCCCGTTGATCGTGATGCACTTGTACTTGTGGTCGATGTAGACGCGGGGCTTCCTCACGCCGCCGCCTCCTCTCCGGCTGGTTCCGGTTCCGTCTTACCTAGGGGTGGAGTGGAACCGGAACCACTGAATTCGCCCCAAGCGCGATACGCCGCCTGCTTGTTCCCGCCGAGCCGCTTCGCCGCTTCAGTAGCGCTCTGAGGCCGGGGGTCCATGGCGCGTAGCTCCGCCACCCGATCACGCTGCGCGTGCGCCCTCTTCCGCTCTGGCGCTTCGCCACCCGGCGATATCTCCCAGGAGAGCCGTCCATCGTCCTCGGTCATGGTGAAGGTGCCCACCATCACCTTGTCCGCCGAACCGTCCTCCAGGGGTTTGCAATTCCCCCAGAGACCCCCGTGCCGATCCTTATTCGAGGTCAGCACGGATTGCCCGCCCTGCCCCGGAATGAACGGCTCCTTGCCCGTCACGCGGATTGATGCGCCGCTGATCCGGTCCAGCTTCGCCGACGAGCCCCGAGCGCCATGCTTAGCGGAGTCCGGGTTCTTGCTCAGGTGGTC
Organism: Nocardia sp. NPDC127526; assembly: GCF_042672265.1. Classification (NCBI taxonomy): domain Bacteria; kingdom Bacillati; phylum Actinomycetota; class Actinomycetes; order Mycobacteriales; family Nocardiaceae; genus Nocardia; species Nocardia sp. NPDC127526. Next base: position 37,730 of record NZ_JBHXVO010000002.1, read on the forward strand.
GATGTAGACGACGGCAGCGCCAGTCTGGGAGAGCGGCATCAGCACACGCATATTGACGCGGTTGAAGTCGTCCGCATCATTGGCTGAACCGCTGGCCATCGTGACCACGGTTCCGATGGAGTCCACAACGACAAGCGTTGGACGCCAACGTTTCATGTCGTCCACGATGGCATCCAAGTCTTCGATCGTGGTGGGCGTCGAGTACAGGAAGCGCCCCTTATCGGTGATCACTTCGCGTGGAGTGCCGAACGCTTCGAGTCGCCAGCGGATAGCACCCCGGCCGTTGTCGTCAACGTCGATGAACAGCACGCGGCCATCCTCGGCTAGCGCCTGCTCGACACCTCCGAGTGCGATCCACGTCTTGCCATCTCCGGCGACGCCGAACAATGTATTGATCGCACCGGGGTAGAAGATGCCTTGCCCGTCGATTCGCTTGCACACGGTCGGTTCAGGGCCGGATTCCGACCCGTCAAAATCCATGTTCGCGTACAGGTCGGGTCGATGTAGTCCACTGGTTCCGGTTCCGTCGTACCCCGGGGGTGGAGTGGAACCGGAACCACCTTCCCGGCCTTCGTGGTCCGTCATAAATCCTCGCGTTAGTAGAAGTTGGAGCCCCGGCCTAGTGCCGCAATCACCAGGCCGAGGGATCATTCGATTAGGAGGCGTCGCGGTCGCGTCGCGCCTTGCAGACCTGCCAATAGGTGAACGCCTGCTCAGTGCTCATCCCGAGGTCGCGGGCCACATTCTTAATCTGCCTCGACGTGCGACGCCTCTTTCTGCGCAACTGGAAAAGAGCGTCGATCCGCTCCTCATGCCGCCGCGCTAGGTCGCCAGGAGTTGCCTTCGGCCGCTCGTCATTCACCACAGCCACTACCCCACGGCAGAACACCCGCGCGGGAGTACTTCGCCCAGGATTCCGGCAACTGCCACATGACAGCCGAGCTGTGATTCGAGAAGCGGGCGGACCGCAAGCAGATCGCGCGTGCTGCGCCATCCAACGCTGATTCCGTGACACCCTGTCGGGCGGCATCCTCGGTTACAGCGGCGCGGGTGCGCGGCCCCTGAGCGAGAGCGGTAACCAGGAATTCGACTGCATCGACGCCGCAGCCGAGAGAAGCCCACGCGATACCGGGGCGTTTGGTTTCAGACATAGGGGTACCTCCAAAAGTGTTGGTGTGCAAAGTGATGCCCGGAATTGGGCTAGTCGGAGAGAGGGCCGTAACGCCGCTGGAACTCCGCTTCAAGCATGGAAATCCGCATGTCGTTGACGACGAGTTCGGCTACGGTTTTCCGCTGGTCCCGCAGTACTTCGAGGTACTGCCCGATCGGAATCATTGTGTCCTTGGGCAGTGCTTCGTACCGCGCGATAATGTCGCTGTACTTGGTGTGCAGGGCCATGCCATCCGGTGCACTCACGCCGCCACCTGGTCTGCCCGCTGGAAGGTATTCGCGTCTTCCCAGGTGTAAATATCCGCCCAGCGGTATCGGACAGCCCGGCCATATTTGATGAACTTCGGACCGGTGCCGTGGTAGCGCATGTCCGCAAGGCGTTGCAGGGACAGGCCAGAGTATTCGGCGAACTCCTCTGGAGTGGCGAGCTTTCGGCGCTCGTCAGCCATGGGTCACAACCTCTCGACATCGCGGCGCGTATCTGGTGTACGCGCTCTCTGCGATGGAGTAGGGGGCCGTTCCCGGTCCGGTGGGTTACGGCTCCCTGCCCTACGGCCCGGTGTTCCATCTCCGCCTTGGACTTGGCGGCCACCGGGGGGCTATCTGGTTGCGGGGAAGAACGTATAACGGCACTCCGTCAGCGAACGATAGAAGTAGCACGATTCACACCGATTTGAACCGATCTATGCCGATGCCCCCCGAATTCGCAAGATGAACCATGTTGTCTTGCAGCATGTTCCGTCAATTGATGTGTCGGCCATCACAAACCGCGGGATGTAGTCACGATGTACGGCCTCATCACGAATGATCCCCGTGAGCCCGCGCACAGTTATTTGCGAGCAAACTTAACGGGTGTCTACCGTCTAGAACATGGCACACAAACAGGAAGACATCCGAGCAGCCCTAGAACCGTTCACCCTGCCCGAACTGATGCAAGAGGTAGAGCGCCGAATCATCGCTCTCGACGCTGAAGTCCAGACGGCGAAGCAGGAGCACGCCGCGTAATGCCACGCCCACCGATCCAAGAAGGGCAGCGGGGCGAACCACACGCGAGTATCGACAAGAAGCGCCAGGAAGCCGGACACAAGGACCACTGGCGGGGCATCTGCCGATACCGGCTGAAGGGCGAACACAAACCCAGGACAGCGCAGGCGTACCGCACCAGTGAAGCCAAGGCGAAGCGGGATGCAGCCGACGCGGCGGACAAGGCGCTGAAGAACCGCAGGCCGGAGTTCGGTCAGGCGTACACCAGCAAGACCACCGTGTTCGAACTATGCAAGGCGTGGTACGAGCACGAGAAGGCCACCAGCGGCAACCGGGGCCAGTCTCTCGCGGTGTTCTGGACAGAGATAGTCAAGCGCCCCGGCGGCAAGTCCTCCACGGTGAAAATCGAAGGCTCAGAGCTGGGCAAGATGCGCATCGGCGAAGTCCGGACATCCCACGTGGAACGGCACCTAGCCCCGATTCGGAGCATGACAGAGAAGGCGTATCGGCAGCGCCTCCTACTCATCGAGTCATTCGCCCTCGCGTGCCGTGATGATGCTATCCCCGGCAATCCCGCACGGGAGACAGAGCCAATCGGCCGGGGCAAGACAGATGAGCCTAGGCCGTTCACTCCTGAAGAGCTGCAACGCTTCTGGGAGATCGAAGCCAAGTATTTCGAACTCTCCCCCAGGGCTGATAAGCGATTCAAGGACATCACGCGGCTCACGTACGACTTGCTTGGTCGGCCAGGCGAAGCACTCGCGATCATCTGGGAAGACGTGGACCTAGAAGCCGGAACCGTGGCAGTGACCGGGACTATCGTCCAGGTGGACGCGGACGGCAAGCGGAACGTCTACCGCCAGCCCATGCCGAAGGAAGAGCAGTCAGAGCGCACGGTGAAGGTAAGTGCCGAGACGCTGACCATGCTGAAGCGCCGATGGATGAAAGCCGGGAAACCGACCACTGGTCTCGTGTTCCCGAACAAGCTGGGCAACCCGATCTCCGCAACGATGTTCCGGGAAACCTGGGAGCGAGTACTACGCGGGACGGAACTCGACTGGGCCACGCCGAAGGCTCTCCGCAAGACTGGCTTTACCCGCATCTCCGAGAAGTACGGCGACGAAGCGGCTCAGCTTCAGGGCGGCCATGCCAAGGGATCTAGGATCACCCGCAAGCACTACGTACCGACAGTGCGTGAGGTTGCGGACTTCGGAGACGCGCTCCACGCCTGAATTCGTGCCGTAAACGTGCTTCGGCCGATCAGCTACCCAAGCTGATCACCGGTTTTGTACCAACCGAAGGAGAGGGCAGAGGCACAATGTCGGACCGCGAAGAGTTGACTTGGGACCTGTTCGGAGACGCGAGTAGGCAACTAGCGCAACAGATTGCGGATGACGGCTTTGAGCCTGATCTGATTCTCAGCATTGCCCGTGGTGGCCTGTTTGTAGCAGGCGCGCTCGGCTACGCCCTCGACGTCAAGAACCTGCACGTCATGAATGTGGAGTTCTACACCGGCGTGGACCAGCGCCTCGACATGCCCGTCATGCTGCCGCCGGTCCCCAGCGCCGTCGACCTCACCGGCGCCACCGTCCTGGTCGCCGACGATGTCGCCGACACCGGCAAGACCCTGAAGCTGGTGCGCGACTTCTGTTCCCACCATGTCGCCGAGGTGCGCTGCGCGGTCATCTACCAGAAGCCGCACTCCGAGGTCGACTGCGAATACGTGTGGAAGCCCACCGACCGCTGGATCAACTTCCCCTGGTCGGTACAACCGCCCGTCGTCAAACGCGAAGTCCGCGTCCTCGACGCCTGACCGGCACCCAGAAACGGCGACGCGGCGGGGTGGAATCGAACCCGGCGCGTTAATCGTTGCGTGCGAAAAGCCTCAGACCAGCTCGGCCGACAGAATGGTCACGCCCGACAGGTCCTTCGGGACATCCCCGTGACCGTTCTTGTTGCCGGTCGACACACCCTCGATGGCATCCACCACCGCGGTGCCGTCCACGACCTTGCCGAACACCGCGTAGCCGAAACCATCCTGGCCCGGGTAGTTCAGGAAGCCATTGTTGCTGGTGTTGATGAAGAACTGCGCGCTCGCCGAATGCGGCGCCGAGGTCCGCGCCATGGCGACGGTGTACTTGTCGTTCTTGAGCCCATTGGCCGCCTCGTTCTCCACGGTCTGCGGAGCCGGCTTCTGCTGGAACTCAGGGGTGAACCCGCCACCCTGAATCATGAAGTTCGGGATCACCCGGTGAAACACAGTGTTCGCATAGTGGCCGGCCTTGACGTAGTCGACGAAGTTCGCGACGGTCTTCGGCGCCTTGGCCTCATCGAGTTCCAGGGTGATATCCCCGGCGGAGGTCTTCAGGAGCACTTTGGTCATGCAGCCCATCGTATGGGAGGCCAAAACCCAGCGACCGCCCGGCATCGACTGCACCCGTGCAGCGACCGCAAACGATTGTGGCCCAACAACACTGCCGTTCGTATCCTGAACACCACAGTCACCGGCACATCCGACGCCGTGACCAGCGGCAGGAGCCCGTCATGACCGCCTCCGAACCCACCGGCGCGCACGCCTACACCCAGCTCTTCGATCCGGCCGTCCGCCCCGACCCCTACCCCCTCTACGAGAAACTCCGCGGCGAAGGCCCCTTCCGCCTCCCGGGCACGCCCATCACCCTGCTCACCCGCCACAGCGACTGCACCGCGCTACTGCGCGACCCGCACTCCAGCGTCCGCCAATCCATGCCCGCCCTGCGCCTGGGCCTCATCCCACCCGGCACTCCCCTGCCCGCCGCCGGCGCCAGAATGCTTGCGCCCCGGCAGAATCCGTCCTTCCTGTTCCTCGACCCACCCGACCACACCCGCCTGCGCCGCCTCGTCCAGAAAGCCTTCACCCCCCGCGTCGTCGCCGAACTCGCCCCGCGCATCACCCGATTCGTCGACCGGGTCCTCGACCGCGCAGCCGGCACCGGCAGCTTCGACGCCGTCGAAGACCTCGGCTACCCGCTGCCCATCACCGTCATCTGCGAACTGCTCGGCGTACCCCTCGACGACGAACCCCAGCTGCGCCGCCTCTCCGCCGCCCTCGCCCGCCTACTCGACCCCGTCGCACCCACCGCCGACAGCTTCGGACCCGACCTCGCCGAAATGGTCACCGCCCGCGAAGAACTCGACGCCTACTTCGACCGACTCACCGCCCAACGCCGCGCCCACCCCGGACCCGATCTGCTCACCCAGCTCATCGCCGCCGAAGACGCCGGCGACAAACTCACCCACAACGAACTCATCGCCACCTGCGGACTACTGCTCATCGCCGGCCACGAAACCACCGTCAACCTCATCGCCAACAGCCTGCTCGCCCTGCTCCGCCACCCGCGCCTGCACACCACGCTCGCCGCCGACCCGGCGCTGGCACCCGCGATCATCGAAGAATCCCTGCGCTACGACCCGCCGGTACAACTGCTGCCGCGCATCGCCACCACACCCATGCGCTTCGGCGACACCCGCGTCGACGCAGGCGAAGTCGCCATCGCCATCATCGCCGCCGCCAACCGCGACCCCGAGGTCTTCCCCGACCCCACCACCTTCGACCCCACCCGCGACAACCGGCACCTGTCCTTCGGACTCGGCGCCCACTTCTGCCTCGGCGCTCCCCTGGCCCGCCTCGAAGCCCGCATCGCGGTAACCCGCTTCGCCCAGCGTGTACAAGCGCCCCGCCTCCTCGCCGATCCGCCACGGTACCGGCCACACATCAATCTGCGCGGACCCGCAGCCCTCCCAATCGAATTCGAGGGCGTCCTGCCTTCTTCTATGTAAGAGGAGGTGCTCCGGTCGGTACGTGATGTACCGACCGGAGGTGAGTCCAGTTTTGCTTGAATCGAGCACTCATGTGTAGATGCGCATAGGGTCATTTCCTAATGTTCGTAAATGCCCCGCGAGGGGCTCCGCTCAGGCCTCGTACAGCTCCAGCGGTAGGTCGTCGGGATCCGAGCAGAAGGCGAAGCGCTTGCCGGTGTACTCGTCGATGCGCACCTCCTCCACCGGAATGCCCTGGGCCGCCAATTCGGCCAGGGCCTCCCCTACATCCGGGACCACGAAGGCCAGGTGCCGCAGGCCGGCGGCCTCGGGGCGGGACGGTCGCGGCGGCGGGGACGGGAAGGAGAACAGCTCCAGCTGACCACCGTCGGGCAGCGCCAAATCCAGCTTGTACGAGCGTCTTTCCGCTCGATAGTGCTCGGCGATCACCTGTAGCCCGAGCACCTCGGTGTAGAAGGTCTTCGACTTCTCGTAGTCCGTCGCGATGATCGCGACGTGATGGATTCGCTGTAGGCGCACCGCTCGACGCTAGCCGAGCGGCAGCCACTCCCCTCCCCCAGCCGGTCGGCTCGGGTCAGCCCAGGGTCTTCTGCAGGTCGTCGAGCACGCGCATGGCGCCGATCGGGCCCAGGCCCAGGAACCACACTTCGTCGTCGACGCGGACGGCGTGGCCGGATTTCACCGCGCCCAGGTTCGGCCACAGCGCGCCGGACACGACGGCGTGCTCGTCGGGGGCGGGTCCGGAGCCGAGGCTGGAGTAGAAGATCCAGTCGGCGTTGGCCTCGTCGATGCGTTCCTTGGAGATCTCCACGGCCAGTTCGTCGATGTTCTGGTTCGCCGGACGCGGCAGGCCGATGTCGGTGAGGATGACGCCGATGAAGGACTTGTTGCCGTAGAGGCGGATCTTGCCGTTCATGAAGCGCAGCAACGAGATCTGCGGGGCGCCGGACAGGCCGGCCTTCACCTGGTTGGCTTTGGTCTGGTAGTCGTTGAGCAGCTTGGTGGCCTGGTTCTCTTCGCCGAGGGCGGCGCCGACCAGCTGGAAGTTCTCCTTCCACGGGAAGCCGGGGCGGATGGAGAACACGGTGGGCGCGATCGCGGACAGCTGCGGGTACAGGTCGGCGGCGCGCAGCTTGCTGCCGAGGATGAGGTCCGGTTTCAGTGCGGCGATCTTCTCGAGGTCGAGGGTGTTGATCGGGCCGACGGTGGGGATGTCGGCGACTCGGTCGGCGAGATAGGACGGCACGCCGGTCTGTCCGCTATTGGTGGCCATGCCGACGGGTGTCACGCCGAGGGCGAGGACGGCGTCGAGTTCGCCGGAGTCGAGGACCACGACGCGGGTGGGCTTCTGCTCGATGCGGGTGGTGCCCATGGCTTGAGTCAGGTTGCGCGGGAATACGCCCGGGCCGACGTCGGCTTTGAGGTTGGCGGTTTCGATGTCGGCGGTGGCGAAGAGTTTGCCGCCGGTGGCGACGTCGGCGTCGCCGTGGGAGCCGGGTCCGCCGGTGGTGGCCGGGGTGGTGGCGGCTTGGCTGCAGCCGGTCAGCAGTGCGGCCGCGGCGGCGGCGACTGCGGCCATGGTTTTCCATCTGGCCATCGAGGGGTTTCCTTTCCTAGGACCGGGCGGCGCCGGTGCGGTGTCGGCCGATCGGGACGACCAGCGGGGTGCCCGAGATCGGGTCGGTGATGACGTGGGCGGGCATGCCGAAGACGTCGCGGACCAGGTCGGCGGTGAGGATGTCGGCGGGTGGGCCTTCGGCGGCGATGGCGCCGTTTTTCATGGCGATGAGGTGGTCGCCGTAGCGGGCGGCGAGGTTGAGGTCGTGCAGGACCATGACGACGGTGGTGGCGTCGGTGTGGTTGAGGTCGGCGAGCAGGTCGAGGACTTCGATCTGGTGGCTGATGTCGAGGAAGGTGGTGGGTTCGTCGAGCAGTAGCAGCGGGGTGCGCTGGGCGAGTGCCATGGCGATCCAGACGCGCTGGCGTTGTCCGCCGGAGAGTTCGTCGACGGCGCGGGCGGCGAGTTCGACGGTGTCGGTGGCGGTGAGGGCGCGGGCGACGGCTTCGTCGTCGGCGGGGGTCCAGCGGCGGAACATGCCCTGGTGTGGGTAGCGGCCGCGGCCGACGAGGTCGGCGACGGTGATGCCTTCGGGGGCGGTGGGCGATTGTGGCAGCAGGCCGAGTTTGCGGGCGACGTCTTTGCTGCGCATGGATGAAATGCGTTGTCCGTCCAGGTAGACGGCGCCGTGGGTGGGGGTGAGCAGGCGGGCGAGGCCGCGCAGCAGGGTGGATTTGCCGCAGGCGTTGGTGCCGACGATGATCGTGGTTTTGCCGTCGGGGATGCGGACGGTCAGGTCGTCGACGATGGTTACCGGGCCGTAGCCGAGCCGCAGGTGCTCGGTGTGCAGGGTGGGTGTCACGGCATTCCCTTTCAGACGCGGCCGGTGCGGTTGGCGGTGGCGAGCAGCCACAGTAGATACGGTGCGCCGACCGCGCCGGTGACGACGCCGACGGGCAGCTGGGTGGGTAGCAGGTGGGCGGCGCTGAAGTCGGCGAGCAGGACTACGAGGGCGCCGGTGAGGGCGGAGGGCAGCAGGGCGATGCGGCCGCCGCCGAGCAGCCGGGTGGCGATGGGGTTGGCGACGAAGGCGACGAAGGAGATGGGGCCGGCGACGGCGGTGGCGAATGCGGCTGCGGCGGTGGCGATCAGGAGCAGCAGCAGGCGGGTGCGTTCGACGTGCAGGCCCAGGCCGGCGGCGCTGTCGTCGCCGAGTTGCAGGGCGGTGAGGGTACGGGCGAGCAGGATGGCGGCGGGGGTGAGTACGAGCAGGGCGATGGCCAGGGGGGTGACGTCGTTCCAGGTGCGGCCGTTGAGGTTTCCGGTGAGCCAGACCAGTGCTTGCTGGGCGAGGGAGACGTCGGCCCAGGTCATGAGGTAGGAGACGACGCTGGTGAGGACGGCGCCGATGCCGATGCCGATCAGGACGAGGCGGTAGCCGTTGACGCCGCCGCGGCGGGCGAGCAGGTAGATGGCCGCGCCGGTGGCGATCGCGCCGGTGAAGGCGGCGAGGGACAGGGCGGCGCCGGAGAGGCCGAACCAGATGAGGCCCATGACGGCGGCGGCGCTCGCGCCTTGGGAGACGCCGATGACGTCGGGGCTGGCGAGTGGGTTGCGTAGGAGTTGCTGGAACAGGGTGCCGGCGATGCCGAAGGCGAAGCCGACGAGTAGTCCCGCTGTCGCGCGGGGCAGTCGGAGTTGGGTGATGACGTAGGAGTCTTGGCCGCCGGAGTTGCCGAACAGGATGCCGGGCAGGTCGCCCACGGGCACGGAGTATGCGCCGACGGCCAGGGATAGGGCGAAGACCGCTACCAGCGCGATGAGCAGGCCGGTGGTTACGATGCGGGCTCGGGCGGCGCCGCGGCTGCGTGCGGCGTGCACACCAGCCAAGGCTTGGGACAGGTCGATGGTTTTCGGATTGCTCACGCGGACACCAGCTTGCGGCGGCGCACAAGGGCGATGAAGATCGGTGCGCCGAGGACGGCGGTGAGCACTCCGACCTGGACTTCGGCGGGGCGGGCGATGACGCGGCCGACGACGTCGGCAACGAGCAGCAGGATGGGTGCGAGCAGGGCGGCGTAGGGCAGCAGCCAGCGGTGGTCGGGGCCGGTCAGCAGGCGGGCGGCGTGCGGGACGATCAGGCCGACGAAGGCGATCGGGCCTGCGATGGCGGTGGCCGCGCCGGACAGGACGATTACGGCCAGGGCCGCGGTGGCGCGTGCGACGGCGACGTTCTGGCCCAGTGCGCGTGCCACGTCTTCACCGAGGGCGAGTGCGTTGAGCATGCGCGCGGATATGAATGCCAGCGCCACACCCACTGCCAGGAATGGCACGGCCTGCATCAATGTCGGTAGGTCTCGTTCGGTGAGCGCGCCGACCTGCCAGAACCGGTATTGGTCGAAGGTGGTGGTGTCGGTGAGCAGGAGGCCGCTGGTCACCGATTGCAATGCTGCGGTGACTGCCGCGCCGGCCAGTGCCAGCTTCATGGGTGTCGCGCCGACGCGGCCGAGGGCGCCGATGCCGTAGACGAGTGCGCCTGCGGCGGCGGCTCCGGCGAAGCCGAACCAGACGTATCCGGTGACGGTGGTCAGTCCCAGCATGCTGATGCCGAGGACGACGAATAGTGCGGCGCCGGCGTTGACGCCGAGTAGTCCGGGATCGGCGAGGGGGTTGCGGGTCGCGCCTTGGATGATGGCTCCCGACAGTCCCAGGGCGATTCCGGCGAGTATTCCGGCGAGGGTGCGCGGTAGTCGCAGGTCGTGCACGACCACGTGGTCGAAGTTGGCGGGGTCGTAGTGGGTCAGTGCCGTGAGGACGGTCGCGGGTGATAGTCCGCGTGAGCCGACGGCGATGCTGAGTATGACCGCGCCCGCGAGCGCCGCCAGCAGGACGACGATGCCGGTCGCGAGCGGGATCGTCCTGGCACGGTCGTGCTGCATGTTCGGTTCCGTCACCTTCGACTCTCGATTTAGGCTTGCCTACCCTATTCACCTGCGGCGGTGATGGCAAATAGGCAGCGACTGCCAGTTGTCAGCCGTGGAATTCGCGATAGACCGCGGCCGCACCGGGATGCAACGGCACAGTTCCCGTCCCGATGAGCGAACGCGCCGTGAGGAATTGCGTGCCCGCCGCCTCGGCCGGAATCAGCGCCTCGGCCCGGGTGAGCAGCAACCGTGTCAGCGCCGCCGCGGTCTGCTCCGCCAGCCCCGCCGCCGCGACCAGCAGATTCGCCACCCCGATGGTCTGCACGGCCGCACTGCCCGGATAGGTGCCCGCCGGAATCAGCACCGGGTCGTAGAGGTACCCGAACCGATCCCGCATCGGCGTGGTCAGCGCCCCCAGATCCAGCAGCCGCAACCGCTGATCGGCCAGCGCGGGCGTGGGCACTCCCCCGGCCCACAGCAGCGCATCCAGCCGCCCCGCCAGCAGCGCCTCGGCCGCCTCCCGCAACGGCAGATGGGTAATGGTGAGCTCGCTCAGCGCCAGCCCCGCCGCCAGCAGCAGCTTCTCCCCCGTCCGCGTCGCCCCCGACCCCGCGGCCCCGAGATTGATTCGCGCACCCCGCAGATCGGCCACCGACCCCAGCCGGCCGTCCGCTCGGACCGCCACCTGCAGGTAGTTCTCGTACACCCGCCCGATCGCCGGCGGCGGCTCCTGATTGCTGGTGATCGAATCCGCCAGCACCAGAGCGGCATCGGCGTCCCCGGCGGCCAGCAGCGACAGATTCTCCAGCGACCCGGCGGTGGTGATCGGATCGATGCGCAGCCCGCCGTCGGCCGCGACCCGCGACAACAACTGCGCGAACGCGTGATAGAAGCCGCCGACCTCGCCCGCCGCCAGGCGGATCACCGGTACGTCGCCGTCCCCGCAGCCCGCCACCGTCCCGGCCAGCCCCAGCCCGGCGGTGAAAGCCGCGGCGTAGCCGAGGAATTCACGCCGGGTCGGCCGGTCGCGTCGCCGAGGGGTGTCGGCCACGGCCGTGGTGCGATCACCGCCGGGGCGCTGGTTCATTCGTGCACCGCCGCGGGCAGGTCGACGAGAACGGCCACGCCGTGCGGATCCACCGATTCGACGGTGAGTCTGCCGTGGCGGGCGGCGGTGAGTGCGGCCGCGATCGGCAGGCCCAGCCCGGAGCCGCCGATGCCGGTGGCGGAGGCGCCGCGGTAGAAGCGGGTGGTCAGCTCGGGCAGCTCGGTGCCGGGGACGCCGCGGCCGTTGTCGGCGACGGTGAGCACGACGCGGCCGCCGCGGGTGGCGACCAGGACCCGGGTGTGGGCGCCCGCCCCGGCGTAGCGGCAGGAATTGCTCAGTGCGACATCGAGAACCTGGGCCAGTGCGTCGGCGGAGATGGCTGCCTCGGCGTGGACGAGCCCCGCGGTGCCGGTCGGGCCGGCGGACGCGAGGGCGGCGGGTGGGGTGGCCGGGTGCCCGGCGGGATCGGCGCCGGACCTGTCCCCGAGATCGCCCGGCGCCGTAGCGGGCGCGCGCCCGACGCTTCCCCCGGGCGCAATGCCGGACTCGTCCGCTAGGACGGCCGCGGTCCCGCCCGTGTCGCCGAGGACGCCTGGTGGTGGGGCGGGAGTGGCGCGGCCGGTGGCGGGTCGGGTGTCGCTGTCGGTATCGAGGCCCGGGGAGGTTGGCGCACTGTGGAATTCGGCGGCCAGGGTCATGTTCGCGCGCTCGTAGGCGCTGTGCCAGGCGTCGATGCGGTCCTGCACGACCTGCACGGCGTCGCAGGATTCGGTGGCGGGCAGGTGGGCGGGGTCGAAGTCGTGGGCTTCGGCGACGGCGAGGGTGAGCAGGCCGTCGAGCAGGGCGGTGAGGCGTTCGACTTCGCGGGTGGCGCCGTGGAAGGTGGGGGCGGCGTGGGCGGGGATGGCGGGTTCGAGGGAGTCCAGGCGGATGGTCAGGGCGGCGAGGGGGTTGCGCATGGCGTGGGCGGTGTCGTCGACGAGGCGGCGTTGGGCGGCGGCGGAGTCGCGGACGGCTGCGGCCATGGTGTCCACCGATTCGGCGACGGCGCGCAGTTCGGGTGGGCCGCCGTGGCGGCGGGTGACCGCGGCCGGGGTGCGGGGGGTGGGCAGGCTGGCGGTGAGTTCGGCGACGGCGGTGGACAATCCGGCCAGGGGGCGCAGCACCCAGCGGGACAGGACCAGCGCGAGGGCGGTGAACACGGCCATGGCCAGCAGGGCGCCGACGGCGACGATGGTCCAGATGTAGGTGATGTCGGTGCGGGCGTCGGTGGTGGAGGCGCCGATGAGGACCGCGCCGTCGACGTGGGCGTCGCTGCCGACGGGGCGGGCGATGAGCACGGTGTCGGGGCTCCACGGGCTGAGCCGGCCGACCGCGGCGGCGCGCTGGTTGCGGCGGGCGGCGCTGAGGGCGGCGGTGACGACCGGGTCGGCGGCGTCGACGCCGGCGTTGACGATCGGTGCGCCGCGGGCGTCGACGACGAGGACCGGTTCGCCGTAGAGGTCGTGGTAGCGGTCGACTTCCATCACCAGGGCGCGGCGGTCGCCGACGGCGTTGGCGGTAACGGTGAGGGCGGCGAAGCGGTCGGCGTCGCCGGTGCGGCCCAGCACCAGTTCCTGGGTGCGGCTGGTGGCGGCGGTCAGGCACAGCGGTATCGCGAAGGCGAGCACCGCCAGGGTGGAGAACACGGTCAAGGCGATGAGCAGGCGACGGCGCATGCGTCAGTCGCCCCAGCGGTAGCCGTAACCGCGGATGGTGGTGATCAGGCCGGGCCGGTTCAGTTTGGCGCGCAAGCCCGTCATGTGCACATCCAGGGAGCGCGAGACCGCGACGAAGGCGTCGCCCCAGATGCGGTCCATGAGCTGCTGGCGGCTCACGGCCGCGCCGGGGCGTTCGGTGAGTGCTTCGACGAGCTCGAATTCCTTGGTGGTGAGCGCGATTTCGACTCCGGCGACCTCCACGCGCCGGGCCGCCAGGTCGACGCGCACGTCCTCGGTCTGCACGATGCGCGCCGGCGGGGCCGCGATCTCGGGGCGGCGGCCCAGGACGTTCTCGATGCGGGCGAGCAGCTCGGCGATCCGCGGCGGCTTCACCACGTAATCGTCGGCGCCGCCGCGCAATCCGCGCACGATGGAGCGTTCGTCGCTGCGCGCGGTGAGGATCACCACCGGCACGCTCGACACCTCCCGGAGTTGCCGCAGGATGTGCAGGCCGTCCGCGTCGGGCAGGCCCAGGTCCAGGACGACGGCGTCGTAGCCGCGGTGTGCGGTGAGCAGATCGGCGCCGCGGCGCATGCGGTCGGCGTGGTGACCGCGGGCGGTGAATGCCTCGACGAGTGCGTCACCGACGCCGTCGTCGTCTTCGACCACAGCCAACCGCATGGGCTCGTTTTCTCTCGTGAACAGGAAGGGAAAAGGTTACCGGGTTCCCGCCGCATCGCGGGAACCCGGTAACCGGGGGTGGATCAGCGGATCGGGTCCGGCGGCGTTGCCCGGTGAATGGCTGATCCGCGGGCGGGCGCCGGCGCCGGGCGGGTCCGGCGCCCGCCGGTCAGTGCACCTGCACCGAAACCGATTCGGGCTTGGTGAGGTCGGTGCCCTGCGCCTCGGCGTCGATGTGGGATTCGGCGGAGGTTTCGCGCATGAAGAAGTAGGTGACCAGCGAGATCAGGATGCAGCCGGACACGTACCAGAAGTACAGCGACTCGTGGCCGGCCTTCTTCAGGGCGAGGGCGATCATTTCCGCGGTGCCGCCGAAGATGGCGACGGTCAGCGCGTAGGGCAGGCCCACGCCCAGGGCGCGGATCCTGGTGGGGAACAGCTCGGCCTTCACGATGGCGTTGATGGAGGTGTAGCCGGTGATGATCACCAGCGCGCCCAGCATGAGCGCGAACGCGGCGATCGGGTTGGTGGTGTCGCCCAGCACCGTCATCAGCGGCACGGTGGCCAGGGTGCCGGTGACACCGAAGGTGATCAGCAGCTTGCGGCGGCCGATGCGGTCCGACAGCGCGCCGGCGATGGGCTGCAGCACCACGAACACCAGCAGCGCCACGAAGTTGATCCACGCCACCGTCGACTTGGAGATGCCGGAGGTGTTGACCATGTATTTCTGCATGTAGGTGGTGTAGGTGTAGAACGCCACCGTGCCGCCGAGGGTCAGCCCGACCACCAGCAGGCATTCGCGCGGGTACTGCAGCAGCACCTTCAGCGAGCCGCGCTTGGACTTCTCCTGCGGGGCAGCCGATTCCGCGCGGAACGATTCCGACTCCTCCATGCTGCGGCGCAGCCACATGACGATGAGCGCACCGGCCGCGCCGATCAGGAACGGAATCCGCCAGCCCCACGAGTACATCTGCTCGGAGGACAGGAACTGCTGCAACACGATCTGCACACCGAGCGCGGTCAACTGCCCCGCCACCAGCGTCACGTACTGGAAGCTCGAGTAGAACCCGCGCCTGCCCTGCGACGCGACCTCCGACAGATAAGTGGCGCTGGTGGCGTACTCACCACCGACCGACAACCCCTGCAGCAGTCGCGCCAGCAGCAGGATCACCGGCGCCGCCAACCCGATGCTGGCATAGGAGGGGGTGAGCGCGATCAACAGCGACCCGGCCGCCATCACCGTCACCGACAAGGTGAGTGCGGCACGCCGCCCGAACTTGTCGGCATACCGTCCCAGCGCCCACCCGCCGATGGGCCGCATCAGGAACCCGACCGCGAATACCGCTGCGGTGGACAGCAACTGCGCGGTGGCATCCCCCTCGGGAAAGAACGCCTTGGCGAAATACACACTGAACGCCGCATAGACGTACCAGTCGTACCACTCGACGAGATTGCCGATCGAGCCGCGCAACACATTCGCGACGACCCGACGCTCATTGGCGGGCTGTGTCGTTGTCACTGGGTCACTCCTTGTCCGGGGACGCCCTCATCGCATCCCGGACCCACTGTGGCGGCCGACACAGCCCCGCAGAACCCCTCCGCCGCTTTCCTAACAGTCCCTTAGGACGAATGGCGGCATCGCCCTAAGGGACTGTTAGGAAAGCGCGCGCGGCACGGTGCGGGACCGGCGACGCCGCATCGCCATTGCGGCAGACCGGAAGCTTGCACGAAAACCACTGGTAGTTGGTGGTTTTCGGCGGTAGCGTGCGGGGGCATGGCTTCCAAGAACAACACCTATCTCGATCAGGTTGTGGCGCAGCAGGCGGCGCTCGAAGAGGATTTGCGGACCGTCGGGGCGGGCGGGCCGATGGCGAAGCGGGCCAATCGGGTGGGGCCGGCGCGGGAGACACCGGTGCAGGGGCCGGTGGATGTGCGGGTGAGCGGGTGGTGGCGGTGGCAGACGGTGCTGGTGCCGCCCAATGCGTTCGTGGTGCACACGCGGCGGGGGCGGGGTGAGCCGTTGCATATCGGATTGGGGGTGTCGTTCCGGTTCAATCCGGCGACCGATTCGTATCTGGTGGTGCCGGGGGCCATTCAGACGATTCTGATCAACGCCTACTGCATTTGCCGGGAGTTGCAGGGGGTGCTGGTGCAGGGGTACGTGCAGTGGATCATCGACGATTTCGCGACCGCGTATCGGAAGCTGGATTTCTCCGATGCGCAGGATCCGATGCGGTTGGTGAACGTGCAGTTGCGGGAGCAGGCCGAGGCGGCCATCAAGGACAAGGTGTCCATGATGGGGGTACGGGATGTGCTCAGCGACAAGCAGCCGATCATCGAGGAGTTGACCGCGCGGTTGCGGACGGTGGCCGAGGGCGCCGACGGGGAGGACGGGCGCGGGGATCGCGGGCTGGGGTTGCGGATCGTGACCGTGCAGATCAAAGAAGCGGTGGTCAGTTCCAATACGTTGTGGGAGAACCTGCAGAAGCCCTATCGCAGCGAACAGAATCGGGTGGCGCGCCTGGCCGAACTCGATGCCCAGCAAGTGGTGTCGGCGCGGGAGATGGAGGCGGCGCGCACCAGCGAGGAACAGCGCATCCACAACGAACGCGAGCTGACCGAGCTGCGAGCGCGGCACGAGGCGGCGCGGTTCGACCGGGAGGCGACCGAGCAGCTGCGCCGCACCACTCGCACCCACGACGACGAGCGCACCGTGGCCGATCTGGCGCACACCACCGCCCTGCACGCGCTGCGGCTCGAGCGCGAACAGCACGACGAGCGGGCCGAGAACGCGCGGCTGGCACACCAGTTGCGGTTGCAGGAGGTGGAGTCGGAACTGGCTGTGGCGCAAGCCAAGTCGCAGGCCGCGCACGGTGAGGCGCTACTCGGGCTGGAGCGCGAACGGGTGGCGGTCGACACCGGGAATCTCCGCAATGCCGCCAGTGTGCAGGCGCAACTGGTGGAGGAGCTGCCGCGCATCGTGGCCGCGCTGCCGACGCCGGCGGAGTTGAAATCGGTGCAGATCGGCGGGGACACCCTCGGGCTGGCGGGATTGATCACGCAGCTGAGCGAAACCGTGGCGGCGGTGCGGGCCGCACAGCAATCCTGACACCGGCCGCGGCCCGCACCAGGTGCCGCGGCACGCCACCGTGCGCCCCGGCCCCCGAGCGTGGGCAGCGCGGCCCCCGAGCGTGGGCCGCGGCCTCAAAGCGTGCAGCGACCTCAACCGCGCGCCGCAGCCGCCCCGACCGTGTGCAGCGGGCTCAACCGCATGCCACGGCCCTCGAGCGTATGCAGCGGCGCTGAAACGCGTACTCCAGCGCTCAATCCCGCACGGCAGGCCCTGAATCCGCATCGCAGTCCTCGAAACGTGTGCCGTCAGCGGTGAACCCGCACCGTGGCCGCACCCCGGCACAGCGGGCCGCAAGCCAATGTCGGCAATCCCGCCCGGCGAACGGCGTGGCGGTTCTACCGTCAGTGCAAGCCGGTGGTGAGTGGAACGAGAGCTGTTATGAGTGAGTTGACGACATCGTGTGCGGCATTCCAAGCGGTGGCCGCGATCGACCCGGATGCGGTGGCGGTGCGGTCGGTGGGCGGGACACAGGCGCTGACCTGGGGTGAGTACGCCGCACAGGTGCGGGCGGTGGCGGGCGGGCTGGCCGGCCTCGGCATCGGGCGCGGGGACACCGTGGCGTTGATGATGAGCAATCGGGTGGAGTTCTATCCCCTCGAAGTGGGCGCCCAGCACACCGGGGCCACCTCGTTCTCGGTGTACAACACGCTCACCGCCGAGCAGTTGAACTATGTGTTCACCAATGCCGGCAACAAGGTGGTGATCTGCGAAGCCCAATACGTGGACCGGGTGCGCGCGAGCGGGGTCGCGATGGAGACCATCGTGTGCGTGGACCGCGCGGTGCCCGGCACGCTGAGCGTGGAACAGCTGATCGGGCTGGGGCGCAACGGCTTCGACTTCGACGCCACCTGGCGGGCGGTGACACCGCAGGACATCGTCACCCTGTGCTACACCTCCGGGACCACCGGCAATCCGAAGGGTGTGGAGATCTCCCACGCCAACCTGGCCTTCGAATGCCAGGCGTATGCGTCGGTGATGCCGGTGGAATTCGGGGACCGCATCACCTCCTATCTGCCGACCGCGCACATGGCCGACCGGGTGACCGCGCTGTATCTGCAGGAATTCTTCGGCACCCAGATCACGGTGGTGCCCGATCGCACGCAATTGCCGGCCGCGCTGGCCGATGTGCATCCCACCATCTGGGGCGCGGTGCCGCGGGTGTGGGAGAAACTCAAAGCGGCCGTGGAATTCTCCGTCGCCAGCGAACCCGATCCGGCCCGCAAGGCCGCCCTCACCTGGGCCCTCGACGTGGCCGCGCGCAAAGCCGCCGCACAACTGGCGGGCGTGCCCCTCGACGACACCCAGGCCGCCGAATGGGCCAAGGCCGATGAGCTCGTATTGTCCAAGCTGCGCGCCAAACTCGGTCTCGACCAGCTCAAATGGGCGCTCTCGGGCGCCGCGCCGATCCCGGCGGAGACGCTCGGGTTCTTCTTCGGGCTCGGCATCCCGATCTCGGAAGTGTGGGGCATGTCGGAGCTGACCTGTGTGGCCAGCGTCAGCCCGCCCGGGCAAGCGCGCCTCGGTACCGTCGGCAAACTGCTGCCCGGACTGGAATCCGCCATCGCCGAAGACGGGGAATTCCTCGTTCGCGGGCCCCTGGTCATGCGCGAATACCGCAAGGAACCGCAGAAGACCGCCGACGCCCTCGACGCCGACGGGTGGCTGCACACCGGCGACATCATCACCGAGGACGAGGACAGCTACCTGCGCGTGGTCGACCGCAAGAAAGAACTCATCATCAACGCCGCCGGCAAGAACATGTCCCCCGCCAATATCGAGAACACCGTCAAAGCCGCCACCCCGCTCGTGGGCGCCCTCGCCGCCATCGGCGACCGCCGCCCCTACAACACCGCCCTCATCGTCCTCGACGCCGAATCCGCCGAACCCTATGCCGCCCAACACGGCCTACCCGACGCCTCCGCCAAGGCCCTCGCCGCCGACCCGGCGGTCATCGCCGCCATCGCCGCGGGCGTAGCCGCCGGCAACACCAAACTCTCCCGCGTCGAACAGATCAAACGCTTCACCATCCTGCCCACCTTCTGGGAACCCGGCGGCGACGAGATCACCCTCACCATGAAACTGCGCCGCAAACCCATCGCCGAGAAGTACGCCGCCGAAATCGAATCCATGTACTCCCCCGCCCTCCCCGACGGTGTCCACGAACCCGCACAAGCCGATTCGACCACCCCCGCCTGACAAGACACCCCGCATCGGCCCGACGAGTGCCGCGAATCTGCTCCCACACGGAATTGGAGACGCCGGGCCCACCGCGTAGCACGTGACGTCGGGCTGCGTCTCGACCTCCCGCGAGGTGGCGCGCCGGGCGAAGATGTCCAGGACCAGGGCGGCGCGGTCGATGACCTTGACCGCCACCGGCTATGGCGCGACCGGCACGACGGTGTCGCGATCGGTGAGATCGCAGGGCACCGAGGGCGAGCAACTGAACGAGCTCAGCAATACTTGCGACCCAGATGCGGATGAGTTTCGGCCCACCGGGTAGCGCATTACGTCGGGCCCGGCGCGTTGCGATTACGTCGAGCCGACCTCATGCGCGTGAACGCTGCCGATGATCACGCCGTAGAGCAGGGTCCTCGCAGCGACCGCAGCCTGCGCGCCCGGCGCGAGATCGAAGATCGGGGTCGACCGCGCGATCGGGATACGCCCGCGGTGACCATGGTGGCCACGTGGATGAGCGCCCACACCGGCGTGAGACCTTCCCGGGGTCGGTCCGACCCGGTAGCGGATGAGGTCGGCACGGCGCGTCCGCGGCGAGCGCACCAGAGCCCGATCGGGTGAGTGGCTCAACCAGGTTGGTGCGAGCGGTCCGCTCATCGCTGTCCTGCTGCCCGTGCCGGGTTTCGTCACCTCTTTATTTCAGAGCACTTGCTCTGTTATTGTTCGTGCATGCCCCGACCCCGCGTGCACGATCCGGACAGCGTGCTCGACGCCGCCGAATCGCTGGCCGCGCGCTCCGGGGCGGCCGCGGTCACCATCCGGGCCGTCGCCGCCGCGACCGGGGTGTCCAACGGGGCCATCTACCACAGTTTTCCCTCGCGCGCGGACCTGCTGGGGCGCACCTGGATTCGCGCGGCGCAACGATTCCTGGCCGTGCAGCAGGAACTGGTGCGGGCCAGCGCGGATTCCGGCGTGGAAGCGGTGGTCGCCGCCGCCGACGCCCCCGCGGTGTTCGCCCGACGCTTCCCCGAATCCTCCCGGCTGCTGCTCACCGTGCGCCGCGGCGATCTACTCGGCGACGACCTGCCCGAACCGATCGCCGCCGAACTCGAGCAACTCGACCGCCGACTGCTCGACCTGCTCAAACAACTGGCCCGAGACCTGTGGGGCCGCAAGGATTCCCGCGCCGTCGACGTCATCACCACCTGCCTGGTCGACCTGCCCACCGCGATCCTCCTGCAACGCGACCGCCTGGCCAGCCCCACCGCCCGCGAACACCTGCGCGCCGCCGTCCGCGCCGTATTGTCCGTCGGGCCCCCACCGTCATGACGCCTCCCGCCGAGACGCTCTGCCCCCAACTGTCAGGTTTCCCGCACATCGAGACCGCCGATCTCACCCGCGACCACCGCCACCCGGCGTCAGGACGCGGGGCCCACACCTGGACGAGACCGCACACGCCGCTGCCGCCTGCGGTGCCTCGATACGAATCCTCCTGCAATACCTCAACTCTCGTGCACTACACACCGATGAAGGAACCGTTATGACCGCGACTCTCACCTACCGCGACAAGATTGCCGTGCTCGATCTCGGTGCGGGCGAGAACCGTTTCTCGCCCGGGCTGCTCATCGAGATCAACGCTCATCTCGACGCTGCCGTCGCCGACGGTGCGCATGCGCTGGTCACGACCGCGGCGGGCAAGTTCTACTCCAACGGGTTGGATCTGGAATGGCTGGCCGCGCACAGCGAGCGCGCCGAATGGTATGTCGCCCAGGTGCAATCGCTGCTGGCGCGGCTGCTGACCTTTCCGCTGCCCACCGCGGCCGCTCTGCCCGGTCATGCCTTCGGCGCGGGCGCCATGCTCGCGCTGGCCCACGACTTCCGGGTCATGCGCGCCGATCGCGGCTACTTCTGCTTCCCCGAGGCCGATATCCGCATTCCGTTCACCAAGGGCATGGCCGCGCTCATCCAGGCCAAGCTCACCCCCAGATCCGCCGTGGCCGCCATGACCACCGGTCACCGGTTCCCGGCTCCCGAGGCTCTCACCCACGAGTTGATCGACGCCACCGCCGACGCCGACGCCGTTCTCGACACCGCCGTGGCCCGGCTGCTGCCCCTCGGGGCCAAGGACCCGGGCACTTTGGCCGCGATCAAGACCGTCATGTTCGCCGACGCGGCCGCCGCCCTCACCCTGGCGTGAGGCCGGAAGCGTAGGCGGAGAACATGATGGGCGAGTTGGTGCTATCCGCGGAGGACCTCGACATGGTGGTGCAGGGTCTCGTCGACGTCTGCGAGGAGTTCGGTGCGGCCTGTGCGGGGCCGCCGACTCTCGCGGAGTTGCTGGAGATCCTCGGCTGGGCCGTCCCGGACGATGGGGACTATGTCGACGGGTCCTTCGCCTCACCATTGCCGCTGTCGGCGACGCTGCGGGGTGGGCAGCGTTATCGTAGCGAGCAGCCCTCGCGGGTCGGTGAGCTGAACGATCACGTGTTCGTCGACGCGCAGGACCTGAACATTGCTGTCCTGCAACGCATCTGCGAGATCACCGGCGCTCCCGCCACGCCGCAGCAGTTCGCGGGCGTGATGCTGGCGGCGCTGCGCAGCGGGCGGGTGCGGCCGGCCGATACCTGTGGATCCGATATCGGCGCGCTCACAGCCCCCCGCGCGCGGTACGCGCGCAAGACCACCCCCGGTGACCTGTTCGCCATTCCCGTCGGACCCGGCGCCTACCGAATCGCCGTGGTGCTCATCAGAAACCAGTTCGGCACCGCGGTGGGCCTGTTCGAGGGCCGCTCCGCCGACGGGCAGGCGAGCACGGGAATTCTTGGATCACCTCGGCCGCACCCCGTCTACACCGACGAGAGCCTCATCAAGAACGGCACCTGGATCTTCGCCGGCCACAACACCGACGTGCTCGCCGCCTTCCCGGCCGATCCGGAGATCTACCATGCCCCGCACGTATGGGAGGAAATCGATATCGATACCGGCGAATTCGGCGCTGCCGAGACCGCCGACGGACGGATGCGGATGATCGACAGCAGCGAAGCGCGCGACATCGGCCTGACCGATAACAGCTACCGGCAGTGCGTGACCGCCGAGCACTTGCAGGATTTGCTGTCGGCCGAGTAGGGCCGTGAGCTGACTTCGCGTGCTGGGGGTATCGGTGCGGAGTAGAGCAGTCGAACTCACTCTGAGCGGGGTATCGGTGCGGAGTAGGGCTGTCAACCCACGGTGTTGGGGGTATCGGTTGGCCCGGTCGGCTCACTGGTGCGGCGCGGGGGCATCGGTGCCGCGCAGGTGCGGCAGCAGATGCTCGGCTACGGCGGCCGGGCGTTCGGCGTGCAGGAAATGGCCGCAGTCGGGCAGTTCGACATGGGTTGCCCCGGCGCGGGCGGACAGGGCGCGTTGCAGACCGGCGGACAATGCGCCGTCGCGGGCTCCGGCCAGGGTGAGCGTCGGCAGCGGGGCGGGCGGGGCCAGCAGGATGTCGAAGAACTCCCGCGTCGTCCGGCGGTGAACGGTGAACAGGGAGCGGTAGTAGCGGGTCGCCGCCCATGCTCGCGCGCGGTCGGTGAAAACCGCTGCGGTGGGTGCGAACTCGGCGTCGGTGAAATCCCAGCCCGGTGACCAGCGCCGCCACAGGGCGCGCACGAACGCCGCCTCGTTGCGGGCGAGCAGGCGTGGCGAGGCGCCGGACTGCACGATCGGGATGTAGAACGACAGCATCGTCTGGCGGGGCAGATAGCGCAGCGCCTGCGGCGCGAAACCGTCGCCGAAGGGCGGAATCGCCAGCAGGGTCTGCGAAAGCCAGTGCCGGGGATGCTGTTTGGCCAGTATCTGGGTGACGAACGCGCCCCAGTCGTGGCCGACCAGATGGGTGGGCGGTGCACCCAGTTCCCGATGCCAGGCCGCGATATCGGCGCCGACGGCCGGCACGTCGTAGCGGGCGTCGCGAGCGGCCGAGCCGGGGGTGTAGCCGCGCAGCCACGGGGCGAGCACCTGATAACCGGCGTCGAGCAGCAACGGGATCAGACCGTCCCAGCTGTGCGGGGTGTCCGGAAAACCGTGCAGCAACATGACCAGCGGCGCCTCGGGCGGCCCCGCCTGCCGTGCCGACAGCAGCAGCCCGTCGCGGCGCAGCGTCCGCGTGGATTCGATGAACTTCGCCGCAGTCATGGCGCCTCTCCTCATCTCTCGCCGCCCATTCTCGCCGCGCCACGCCGACTCCGCTGTTGGACAGCCGATCACCGGGAACTGGTGGCGGCATCGTGCGAGTAGCGCCCGCCACCGGTTCCCGGTCGGCGTTGTTTCACAATCGGGGCCGGTGTGTCAGCGGCCGCGCCAGACCGGGGCGCGCTTCTCCACGAAGGCGCGCATGCCCTCACCGGCGTCCTGCGACGACAGCGCCACCGCGGCCACCTGCCCCTGACGGGCGAAGGCCTCGGCGGTCGACCAGTCCGGGCACTGCTCGATGATCTGCTTGCCGGCGTCGATGCTCAACGGCGCGTTGACCGCGACCCGTTCGGCCAAGGCCACAGCGGCGGTGAGCGCCTGGCCCGGGGCGGCGACCTGATTGATCAACCCCAGCTCGGCGGCCCGGGCGGCGGTGATGGGATCCCCGGTCAGCGCCAACTCCATGGCGATGGCCCGCGGCAGCCGCTGCGACAATCGCAGCACCCCGCCGCCGACCGCCACCAGGCCCCGCTTGACCTCGGGGATACCGAACACCGAATCCTCCGCGGCCACAATCAGGTCCGCGGCCAAGGCCAGCTCGCAACCACCGGCCAGTGCGGGCCCCTCGACCGCGGCGATCAACGGTTTCGCCGGCGGCTGGGCGACGATGCCGAGAATGCCGCGCTTCTCGGTGACCGGCACCTCGCCGCGCGCGGCGGCCTTGAGATCCATTCCGGCACTGAAATACCCGCCCGCCCCGGTGAGGATGGCGATGCGCGCCTGCGGGTCGGCCTCGTAGGCGTCGATGGCCCGCTCCAGCCCCCGCGCCGTGGCCAGGTCGATCGCATTGCGCGCCTGCGGCCGATTGATCGTGATGATCATGATGTGGCCCCGCCGCTCCACCAGCACCGGCGCCGGCGGCGGAGGCGGCAACGCCACCCGCTCGGCGCTTTCGATCCGAATCCCCGTGCCGGACACCGTCACCGGCAGACCCAGCAGATCGCCGTCGGCGGGCCAGACGACCCCGTCGGCATCGGCCGGTGTGGCGTCGGCCGCGCCGGGCACCATCCCCGCCACGTCCTGATTCCCTTCGGCATCAGCCGGAGCGGTGTCGGCCGCGCCGAGCGTCGTCGCCGAATCGATTGCCGTCGACTCTGACGGTTGCTGGTGCGTGTCGTCGCCGGAACCAGGCGTACTCGACACCGAGGTCGTGATCGGCGCCGCGGGGTCGGCGGTGGCATCGACAGGTGTCCAGGGGTGGCCCGCGATGTCCTGCGCCGTCGCGGTCGCGCCCCGGGCGGCCCGCGACGTATGGGGGTGACGCGCAAGGTTTTGCGGTGCGGTGGTCGTGCCCGGGTCGGGCTGCGACGTGTGTGGTTCGGCGGGGGCGGGGCGGGTCGTGGCGGTGGGCCGGGTGAGGGCGGTCAGGAGGTGGGAGTCGGTGCTGCGCAGCAGGGTTCGGTCGCCGTCGGGGGTGAGCAGGCTCAGGATGATCGAGTCGGGGTGGCCGTCGCGGCCGTACGGGAGGGTGTAGGCCTCCACGACGGCGGGGCCCTCGTAGCCGAGGCGGGCGCGACGGGTGGGCGGGTGGTCGATGATCGGGGTGAGGTGGGCGTAGGGGGTGGCGGGCGGGGTGGCGGAGTAGACGGCGAGGGCGTGTTTGGTGAGGTACCAGCCCAGGGAGGTGGCCAGGCCGTAGGCGTGGGGGTCGGCGCGCAGGGCGGTGACGAGGGTGGCGATGGCGTGGCCGCCGTAGTTGTTGCCGGGGCCGCCGGCGAAGGTGAGGCCGCCGGTGCGGGTCAGGGGGCGTTTGGGGTCGTCGGTGGGCAGGCCCAGTTCGCGGGCCGCGATCTGGACGGCGACCGGGAAGCAGGCGTAGAGGTCGACGTGGGTGATGTCGTCGATGCTCAGCCCGGCGTGGGCGAGGGCGGCGGCGCCGAGGGCGCGGATGGCCGGGGAGGCCGCCAGGTCGGCGCGTTCGGTGACGAACCAGTCGTCGGTGCCGGAGGCGGCGGCGTGGATGAACACCCATTTGTCCTGCGGGATGCCGGCGGCTTCCGCGGCGGCGGCGCTGCACAGGATCAGGCCGCTGGCCATGTCGACTTGCAGGTTGGCGCATTCGAGTTTGGTGTAGGGGGCCGAGATCATGCGATTGGCGTCGGTGACGGTGGCGATCTGTGCGGCGGTGCACTCCTGCGGCTGCCAGGCGTGCGGATTCGCCGCGGCCACCGTCGAGAACCGCGACCACAGCTCGGCGATCGCCTGGTCGTGCTCGGCGGGTGTGCGCTGTAATCGGCCGCGGTTGGCCGATTCCAGCAGCGCGTACATATTGATCGGGGCCTGCAGGCCGGCGGCGGCCTCGGCGGGATTGTTGGCGGGTTTGTCGATGCCGACGGTGCGGGTGGGCCGCACCTGCGAATCCTGCACGGGCCAATCCAATTCGATGCCGCCGCGTTGCGCGGCAGCCTGGGTGGCGCCCGCTTCGGCACCGGTGACCAGCACGATGTCGTAATCCCCGGCGGCGATGGCGGCCGCGGCCTCGTTGACCACCAACTGGCCGCCGTCCCCGCCGAAGGGACTGGACTGCACCGTGTCCACTCGTCCCGCCCCGAGCTGCTCGGCCACCAGCGCACCCAGATCCCGGTACTGCCACGAGGTCGGCGCGACCGCGAACACCGCGTCGGCTCCGGTGAGCATCGCGTCCCCGGCGCCGGTGTCGGCCGCCGCGGCACGCAAGGCCCGCACCGCCAGCGTCGCCGGATCGGCGAACCCTGGATCCGGGGTGCGATTCACCACCTGCCCGACCCCGACCAGCACCGGCGTCGAAGGCGCCAGCATCACCCCGGAAGCCTCATGCCGCACCGCCTTCCGCGTCGGCCGCACCGTGACCGGCCCGGGCGTGATCATCGACGGCAGCACGGCCAGCGAATCACGCAGCGCGTCACCGAGTCCGCGTGCCACCGTCGCCCCGAGCGGCCCCTCCACCGGCTGTCCCGCCAGCCCGGCATCCACGTAGACGATCGACCCGGAACCGCTGGGCGCCACGGTGACCCACAAACCCAGCGACAACCCCTGCGGACCGGTGCCCCGCAACGCCATCCCCGTGTCGCCGACCTCGCCGACGGTCCACCGCAATTCCGCAGGGATGCCCATGAATTGGGCCACCTGCACGAACTCGGCCCCCGCCACCGCCGCACCCGGCGGATCGCCCCGCCACCCCGCATGGAAGGTGACCCACTGCGGCATCCGCCCCAAGTCCGACAGGAACGCCAGCGCCGCCGCCGCATCCGCCTCGAGCGCCTGGTGCGCGTGCGCGGTGCGCGCGAACCCGGCCAGCCCGTCCGGCGGCACATGATCGCCGAGGTCCACCGGCGCCGATTCGCCTGCGCGCCCGGTCAATCCGGCCAGCAGTTCCCGCACGATCCGCGGATCCCGGCGCACACTGTCGAGCAACTGACCACCGGCCCGCAACTGCTTGCGCACCGCCCGCCCCTGCTCGACCACCGCACGCAATCGCTCGAATCCGGGCACCGCAGTCACGGCAACCTCCTCATTGAGGGTAAGAGACAATCTGATACACACCGTATCGCCAACCCCGGGTACACGGCAGCCCGAACCCGACCCGCCGCGCCCTCCTATGGTTTTCGTGGCGACGGTCCGGCCTCCTCGCTCGCTGGGCCCATGGACGGCACGACCATGACGCTGATCGCGGTGCACGGGCGGCGCGCGGATTGGGTGCGCAATATCGAAGCCCAGCCGCGAGTGCGGCTACGTCGGGGATGGCGCTGGCACGACGGCGTCGCGACGGTCACCGACGCGACACCCGAAGAGCTGCAACGCTTCAACGCCTACGCCCGCAACGCGCCCCGCATCTTCGGCATGGCTGGTGAACCACTCGCACTGGTGCGCATCAACCTCGTACCGCGCACCTGACCGCGCACGCGGATATGGCACCGAGAACCGCTGGGCGCCGACGTGACCGGTGCGCGACCGAGGTCGGGCCGCGCACCGGCGATCGTCGAGGGGGTGTGGAAGGGTCTAGAGGCGAATGCCGAGCAGGGCGTCCACGGCGTCGGCGACGAGGGTGGGGGCGGTGGTGTCGGGGCCGCCGTAGGTGAGGGCCTGGTGGGCCCAGCTGTCCACCGCGGCAAGGGCTTTGGGGGTGTCCAGGTCGTCGGCCAGGTGCTGGCGCAGGCGGGCGACGGTGTCGGCGGCGGAGGGGCCCGAGGCCAGGGCGGCGGCGGTGCGCCAGCGGTCCAGGCGGGTGAGGGCCTCGGTGAGGACCGCATCCGACCATTCGCGGTCCTGGCGGTAGTGGCCGGCGAACAGGCCCAGGCGGATGGCGGCCGGGTCGGTGCCGGAGCGGCGGAGTGTGGAGACGAACACCAGGTTGCCGCGCGATTTGGACATCTTTTCGCCGTCGAGGCCGATGAGGCCGGCGTGGACGTAGTGGCGGGCGAAGCGGCGGCCCTTCACCAGAGCCTCGGCGTGGGCGGAGGAATATTCGTGGTGCGGATAGATCAGGTCGCTGCCGCCGCCCTGAATGTCGAATTCGGTGCCGATGCGGTTGAGGGCGATGGCCGCGCATTCGATGTGCCAACCCGGTCGGCCGGCGCCGAAGGGGGCGGGCCAGGACGGTTCGCCGGGGCGCTCCGCCCGCCAGAGCAGGGCGTCGATGGGGTCGCGTTTGCCGGGGCGGTCCGGGTCGCCGCCGCGTTCGGCGAACAGCGTCTCCATGGTGGCGCGGTCGTAGCCGGATTCGTAGCCGAACTGCTCGGTGGCGTCGTGGCGGAAGTAGATGTCGGGGTACTGCGGGTCGTCGACGACGTAGGCGGCGCCGGAGGCGAGCAGCTTGTCGACCAGCTCCACCACTTCCTGCACCGATTCGATGGCGCCGATGTAGTGGCGCGGCGGGATCACCCGCAGCGCTTCCATGTCCTCGCGGTAGAGGGTGATCTCGCGGGTGCCCAGGTCGCGCCAGTCGATGCCGTCGCGGGTGGCGCGTTCGAACAGCGGGTCGTCGACGTCGGTCACGTTCTGCACGTAGTGCACCTCGTGCCCGGCGTCGCGCAGCAGGCGCTGCACCAGATCGAAGGTGAGGTAGGTGGCGGCGTGGCCGAGGTGGGTGGCGTCGTAGGGGGTGATCCCGCAGACGTACATGGTGGCGGTGGGCCCGGGGGTGACCGGACGGACCTGCTTGTCGGCGGTGTCGTATAACCGCAACGCCGGTCCGGATCCGGGAACGGTCGGGACAGCGATATCGGACCAGGACTGCATGAATCGAGGTTAACGGTGAACGCGACGTCCACCCCGCGCACCCCCGGCCCGCACCGGCCGGGCGCACTGCGGTAGGGCGGGGCCGACCTGCACCTTAGTGACTCATGCGCATCCGTCAATGGTTGAAATCATGATGCATGCAACGTTCCGCGCCCCCCGGGGCGGAATCAGAATGCGGGCCAGGGAATAGGGCGCGAGGAATCCGGCAGCGGCATGACCGGATCGTCGAGCAGTGCGCGCCCGCGCGCCTCGAGGGCCTCGATCTCGGCGTCGGTGATCAATTCCGCCAGCCGGTCGCCGAGTTCCCCGGGGATGGCTTTGACCAAAACCGTCATGTCGGTGAGCAATTCCTCGGCGAGGGGCTCGCGCGCCCACCCCCACAGCACGGTGCGCAGCTTCGGTTCGGCGTGCAGGCAGATGCCGTGATCGACCCCGTACACGCGCCCGTCGAGCCCGCGCAGCGCGTGCCCGCCCTTGCGGTCGGCATTGTTGATCAGCACATCCAGCACCGCCATGCGCTGCAAGCCCGGATCGTCGGCATGGATGAGCGACACCCGGTGCCCGGATCCGTCCAGGGCGCGCAGCACCTCCAGATACCCGTCGGGAATCTGCCCGACCGGGCACAGGTCCACCAGTTCGGGCGTGTCGTCTTCGACGATGTCGATCCAGCGTTGCACCATGCCCGGCCCGTACGGCCCGTCGCGCAGGATGGTGCGCGGGATCACGCCCCACCCCAGGGCTTCCGACACCAGATACGAGCCCACCTCGCGCCCGGCCAGGGTGCCGTCCGGGAAATCCCACAGCGGCCGTTCCCCGCGCACCGGCTTGTACACCACCCGCACGCCCTCGGCCTCGCACACCAGGGTGGCGTTGGAGGCGGTGGTGACCTGCCCGAGCACCGTCAGCTCGGCGGTGGCCACGGGATCGGTGCTCACGGCTCAGTCCTCGACATCGGGCGCGGGGAAGATATCGCCGCGCTTGTAGCCGTTGGTGCGCACGCACATGTGCCCGGCCGGGGACAGCGGCTCCCCGCACAGCGGGCAGGGCGGCCGCCCGGCGGCGATCACCCGCGCCGACCGCAGCGCGAATTCGCGCGCCTGCACCGGGGTGAGGAACACCCGCACCGCGTCGGGACCCTCCTCGGTGTCGTCGAGCACCACCGATTCGTCCACCTCGGTCTCGGTGATGGCCAGCAACTCCACCACCACCGCGCCCGCGTCGGCGTCCCAGCCCAAACCCATGGTGCCGACCCGGAATTCGGCATCGATGGGGGTGACGAGCGGGTCGACGTCGGCGACGTCGGCGGGTTGTGGTGGGACGGGCGTGCCGAAACGGCGCGCCACCTCGTCCAGCAGTAGACCCATCCGATCGGCCAGCACCTTCACCTGCTGCTTTTCCAGCAGCACGCTGACCACGCGCGGTTCCTGCACGGCTTGCAGGTAGAAAGCGCGGTCGCCCGGCTCGCCGACGGTGCCGGCGATGAAACGATCGGGGGTGCGGAAGATATGGATTGCTCGGCCCATGGCACCTCCTGACAGCTGTTTCACTTAAGAATCGGGGCGTTCCGCAACCCCATTATCCGTACCCGGGGTGATACCCGTTTCACCCCCGGGAACCGGCGCCGCTCTGGAGTCGCCGCCGGACCGTGGCGAAATCGCCGCCAGCGACGACAGATCCGCGCCGGTGTCGTTGACCCGCCACACGTACGGCGCGGTGGGGGTGTAGCGGACCACGCTGAGCGAGGCCGGTTCGACCACGATGCGCTGGAAGCCGTCGAGATGAATGCCGAAGGCGTCGGCCAGCACGGACTTGATCACGTCACCGTGCGTGCACGCCACCCACAGCACATCGCCGCCGTGTTTGTCGGCGAAGGCGCGGTCGAGTTCGCGGATGGCGGACACCGCGCGGAACTGTACGTGCGCCAATGCTTCTCCGGCGGGGAACACCGCCGCCGAGGCGTGTCGCTGCACCACTTTCCACAGCGGTTCGCTCACCAGATCCGCCAGGGCCTTGCCCGTCCAGTCGCCGTAGTCGACTTCCAGGAGGCGTTCGTCGGGTTCGGCGTCGAGTCCGAGTTTGTCGGCCAGGGGCGCGACGGTGCGCTGGCAACGCAGCAGCGGGGAGCACACGATGTGCTCGATGGGCAGCGAGGACAGCCGGTCGGACACCGCGTGGGCTTGTTCGCGCCCGCGTTCGGTCAGATCGACGCCCGCGCTGCGGCCGGCCAGGGTGCGGGCAGTGTTCGACGTGGACACGCCGTGCCGCAACAGGATCACCGTCACCGTGTCAGCCTAGTCGCTAGGTCGCCGCGACGACGCCGGTCGCCAGCAGGCCCATCACGGTCAGGCCCAGGACGATGCGGTAGCCGACGAACCAGTTCAGCGAATGGTCGGTGACGAAGCGCAGCAGCCACGCCACCGAGGCGTAGCCGGCGGCGAAGGCGATCACCGTCGCGACCAGCAGTTGCAGGCCCGAGGCATTGAGGCCCGCACCGGCGGGTTCGAAGGCGTCCGGCAGCGAGAACAGCCCGGAGGCGACCACGGCGGGAATGGCCAGCAGGAACGAGAAACGCACGGCCGCTTCACGAGTCAGGCCGCAGAACAGACCGGCCGTGGAGGTCGCGCCTGAACGCGACACGCCCGGGATGAGGGCCAGGCACTGCGCGAAACCCATGATGAGGCCGTCGCGGGTGGTGAGCTGCTCGATCGGGCGGCGCTTGGACCCGTAGTACTCGCCGGCGGCGATCACCAGGGCGAACACGATCAACATGGTGGAGATCAGCCACAGATTGCGCGCGCCGGTGCGGATCTCGTCCTTGAACAGGAAGCCCAGCACGCCGATCGGGATGGTGGCGATGATCACGTACCAGCCGATGCGGTAATCCAATTCGCGCTGCGCCTCGGCATCCAGGCCGTAGCCGGCGTCGGTGTAGACCGGCAGCACCTGAGTGGGCTGATCGTGCAGCGGCACGGTCTGGCGTTTGCGCTCGGTCACCCGCAGATACAAGGTGGTGAACCAGGCCACCACGATGCGCCAGATGTCCTTGGCGAAATACACCAGCACCGCGGCCTCGGTCCCGAGCTGGGTGACCGCGGTGAACGAGGCGCCGGCGTCATCGCCGAAGAACACCGCCGAGACGATCCGCAAATGCGCCGACGACGAAATCGGCAGAAACTCCGTCAAGCCCTGCACCAGGCCCAGCACCAGGGCCTGCACCCACGTCATCGACTCGCCCACACACCCTCCAGATCTGTCAATCGTCTTCCACCGCTGGAGGATTGGCGACACTCCAGACGGCTCGTGCGTACCGCGCAGCACATCCCCGGCACCGCAGCGACCCTACAGGGCGCGCCGTGGCGGCGAACACCGGAACGGCCCAACCGCCCTCCCGGCCCACCCGGCCGTGACCGGCGCGCGACCACCATGGTGGCGCAGATCCGCCCGGTGTCGTCCACGCGCCCCGCTCGTGTCCGCGCGAGGCATACCCGGGGGAATGCGACGAGTGCGCCTAGGCTGACGCGTGTGACGAAAGTGCAAGCGCGGTGATGGAACAACGGACGGTGGGGCGCAGCGGCCTGCGGGTCTCACGACTCGGGCTGGCCACCCACACCTGGGGCAGGGAAACCGACGCCGAGGACGCGGGCGCGCAACTGGAGGCGTTCGTGGAGGCCGGCGGCACCCTGGTCGACACCTCCCCCGCCTACGGTGACGGCGCCGCCCAGCACATCCTCGGCGAACTCATCGGCGAAATCGGGCGTGAGGAACTGGTTTTGAGCGGCTGCGCCGGACAGACCCCGGTGCTCACCGATCCCGCCGCCGGGCCCGCGCCGCAACCGCTGCGCTGGCAGATCGACGCCTCCCGGCGCACCATGATGCGCCAGCTCGACACCACCTTGCAGGTGCTGGGCACCGACTACCTCGATGTGTGGACCGTCGCCGCCTGGGATCCGCACACACCCCTCGAGGAAATCGCGGCGACCCTCGAATACGCGGTGCGCTCCGGGCGGGTCCGCTACGCCGGAGCCCGCGGCTACGACGGCTGGCAACTGGCCACCCTCGCCGCGGCCGCGCCGCTGACCGCCGCGCAAACCCCCTACTCGCTGCTGGCGCGCGGCGTCGAACACGAATTCGTGCCCGCCGCACAGCATCACGGCATCGGCGTCATCGCCACCGCGCCCCTCGCGGGCGGCATCCTCACCGGCAAATACCGTGACGGCGTGCCCGCCGACTCCCGCGGCGCCGACGAGGCCACCGCCGCGGAGATCATCGCGGGCCTCGACGACCGCGCCGTGCGCGTCGTCGACGCCGTCGTCACCGCCGCCGACGGCCTGGGCACCTCTCCCCTGGCCGTGGCCCTGGCCTGGATCCGGGATCAGCCCGGCGTGGCGAGCATGCTCGTCGGTGCCCGTGATATCGGCCAGCTCACCGGAATCCTGGCCGCCGAAACCCTGGAACTGCCCCGCGCCATCGCCGCCGCACTGGGCGACGTGAGCGCGCGCACGGAATGAGCCAGGCTAGCCTTGCCTGCATGAGGAGTTTCGTGAGTGCTCGATCATCCGGCGTCCTGCGCACCCTGCTCGTCCTGCTCACCGGAACTCTCGTCCTCGGCGCCACCGCCTGCGGTACCGGCAGCGATGCCGCGACCGGCGGCCACGGCCCCGCCACCGCGACTCTCGCCGATGCGAACCCGGTCCCGATCGGGCCCGCGCCCACTCCGACGCTGCCGGTGACCGTGCGCTCCTTCGACGGCAGCGACGTGACCGTCACCGACGTCGGTCGCATCATCGCCGCCGACCGCTACGGCACCCTCGTCCAGACCGTCGTCGCGCTGGGACTGGGCAACAATCTGGTCGGCCGGTCCACCAACGCGCCGCCGGTCGCCATGAACCTGCCCACCGTGACCGCCGGGTCCGGCACGCTGAATGTGGAAGCCGTTGCGGCGCTGCAACCCTCGGTGTTCCTCACCGACACCACCAGCGTCACCGCCGTCATGCGCGACCAGTTGCGCGCGCTGGGCATCACCGTCGTCTACTTCGACCCGCAGCGCACCATGGACGGTGTCGTCCCGATGATCGACGCCGTCGCCGCCGCCCTCGGCGTGCCCGAGGCGGGCAAACAGCTCGCCCAGCGCACCACCGACGAGATCGCCGCCGCCACCGCATCGGTGCCCCCGCACGACAAGCCCCTGCGCATCGCGTTCCTCTACCTGCGCTCCACCGCCATCACCATGATCGCCGGCCCCGGCTCCGGCGCCGACCAGCTCATCACCGCCCTCGGCGGCGAGGACGCCGGCACCGCCTCCGGAATCACCGAACCGTTCATCCCCATCACCAGCGAAGCCCTCATCGCCGCCGCCCCCGACGTCATCCTCGTCATGTCCGACGGCCTGGCCTCCGTCGGCGGCGTCGACGGCCTGGTGAAAATCCCCGGCCTGGCCCAAACCCCTGCCGGCAAGAACAAACGCGTCGTCGACATGGCCGACAACGTCATCCTCTCCTTCGGCCCCAACACCGGCCGCGTCCTCACCGCCCTCGTCCAAGCCGTCTACGGCGAAAAGACGGCATGACCGACACCAACCCCCAGGACGGGACCGCGCAAAACCCTCCTACGCACGCGCCCAACCCACCCGACGACGCGGAATCACCTGCCACGCCACCTGATTCACCGCTACGCACCCCGGCGTCGTCCGCAGGCGAGACCACTGCTGCCGCGGCGAACGCGGATGGGCGGGCACGGATGGGCGCTGGGCGCTACCGGTCTGATTCCGGCGCGAGTGGCCACTCTCCAACCGGGAACGCAACGGCACGGGGCGCGGGTGATACAGCAAACGCGGCTGTCCGTGCGGGCGGCTCCGGGGTCGGCGGTGGACGGTCGCGGCGGTGGTCGCGGACTGCGGTGATCTTCGCGGTGGGGATTGCGGCGTTGGTGGGGCTGGCGTTGATTTCGGCGGCGGTGGGGCAGGTGCCTACCAGTGCGGCCGAGGTGGCGGGGAGTTTCTTTCATCGGGTCGGGCTGGAGTGGGGGCCTATGCCCGCGCATCCGGCCGGGGATGTGACGTTGTGGGAGGTGCGGTTTCCGCGGGTGGTGCTCGCGATTCTGGTGGGGGCCGCACTGGCTACAGCGGGTGCACTTTTGCAGGGGGTGTTCGCCAATCCGCTGGCTGAACCCGGCGTGATCGGTGTATCCGCGGGGGCGGCGGTGGGTGCGGGCACTGTCATTGTGGTCGGGGGTGCGTTCGCAGCGGCTTGGTCGGTGGCGGCGGGGGCGTTCGCGGCGGGGCTGCTCACCACGACATTGGTGTATGTGCTGGCGCGGTCGAATGGGCGGACCGAGGTGGTGACGCTGGTGTTGACCGGTGTGGCGATCAATGCGTTTGCGGGTGGGTTGATTTCGTTTCTGCTGTTCACCGCCTCGCCTGCGGCGCGGGATCAGATCGTGTTCTGGCAGTTGGGCAGTCTCAATGGGGCGACCTGGCAGTCGGTGGCGGTGGTCGCGCCGCTCACCGCGATCGGGGTGGGGGCGGCGGTGTTGATGGCGGCCAAGCTGGATCTGCTGGCGCTGGGGGAATCGGCGGCGCGGCATCTGGGTGTGGATGTGGAGCGGTTGCGGCGCAATGTGATCGTGGTGGTGGCGGTGCTGGCCACGGCGGGGGTGGCGTTCACCGGGATCATCTTGTTCGTCGGGTTGATCGTGCCGCATCTGGTGCGGATGCTGGTGGGGCCCGCGCATCGGGTGCTGATTCCGTTGAGCGCGATTCTCGGTGCGGTGGTGCTGCTGGCCGCCGATATCGGGGCCCGGGCGCTGGTGCACAATGCGGATCTGCCGTTGGGCATGCTGACCTCGCTGGTCGGCGGGCCGTTCTTCTTCTGGCTGCTGCGGCGCACGCGCGCCCGATCGGGAGGGTGGGCGTGAGTACGCTGTTGCGTGGCATCTCCGGGGTTTTCGCGCGCCACCATGAATTGCCCGGCACGCCCGCACCGGGTGCGGTCACCATGCGTGCGCGCGGGGTCGGGCTGGAACGCAATGGTGGGCGGCGCGTGCTCGACGAGGTCGACTTCGAGGTGGTCGCCGGGCAGATCGTCGCGCTGGTCGGGCCCAATGGGGCGGGTAAGTCCACGCTGCTGGCGGCACTGGCCGGGGAGCTGGAGCCGGGTGCGGGGACCGTGGAACTCGACGGACAACCGCTCGCCCATTGGGCACCGGTCGATATGGCGCGGCGGCGGGCGGTGCTCCCCCAGAACCACACCGTCGGATTCCCCTTCACCGCACGCGAAGTCGTCGCCATGGGGCGCGCACCGTGGGCGCGCACCGCACGCCAGGACGACGACGACGAGCAGATCGCCGCCGCACTGCGCGCCACCGACGTGGAACACCTTGCCGGACGGCAGTTTCCGGCCCTGTCCGGCGGTGAACGCGCCCGGGTCGCACTGGCGCGCGTCCTGGCCCAGGACACCGCCACCCTGCTGCTGGACGAGCCGACCGCCGCGCTCGACCTGGGCCACCAGGAACAGGTGCTGCGACTGGCCCGCGACCGCGCCACCGCCGGAGCCGCCGTCGTGGTCGTCGTCCACGACCTCGGCGTCGCCGCCGCCTACGCCGACCGCGTCGCCGTCCTCGACGCCGGGCGCATCGCCGCCGACGGGCCGCCGCGCGAAGTCCTCACCGGCGAGCTGCTCTCGCGCGTCTATCAGCACCCGGTCGACGTGTTCGACCACCCGGTCACCGGCGCGCAATTGGTGCTGCCGGCGCGTGGCCGACTCACCTGATCGAAAATTGCTGGGCAATCGCCAAATCGTGTGAGTAGGCTGTGCGGGGTTGCCTCGCGACCACCGTTCGTATTCACCGGATTCGGGACCAGGGAGTGATGTTGATGACCGCGCGCATGGCCGTCGCCGCCAGCCGGATCACCGCACCCTCCGCGGCGACGGCCTGACCCGTCCCGTCTCACCGCTCGCGCCCTCGTGCGCCGGGCGGCTCCTCGAATACGAAAGGGTTTGTGCCACCGATGAGCACACGCCAATCCTGGAATACGCGCGCCGAGAATCCGGCCGAACATGCCATCGTGCACGCCATTACGCTCGCCGCGTTCGACACACCGTTGGAAGCCGGAATCGTCGAGGCGCTGCGCACCGACCCCGGCTGGATCGACGGATTGTCGCTGGTCGCCGTCGACACCACCGACACGCCGATTGCTCATGCCTTGCTGACGCGCAATCACATCGGTGACACCGAGGCGCTGTGCCTGGGGCCGGTGTCGGTGCTGCCCCGGTACCAGCGCAGCGGCGCGGGCAGCGCCGTCGTGCGGGCGGCATTGGAAACCGCTGTCGCGCACGGGGAACGGTTCGTCACCGTGCTCGGGCATCCCGAGTACTACCCGCGGTTCGGGTTCACCCGGGCCTCGCTGCACGGCATCCGCATGAGCGTCGAGGTTCCCGACGAGGCGCTCATGGCCATGGCGCTGCGGCCGGGAGACACCCTGCCCAGCGGGGTCATCCGCTACGCCGGGCCGCTCGAAGGCTGATCGCATCCGGAAAACCGTGGGGCCGGGGACGATTCGCACGTCCTCGGCCCCACGGGTCCGCTCAGCGCAACCCGGGTCCGCTGCGCCATTTCGGCTAGCGCCACACCAATTTGAGTACAGCCGGGGTCAGCAGCATGCGAATCACGGTGGCGTCCAGCAGCAATGCCGCGATCATGCCGTAGGCGATGTACTTCATCAGGACCAGGTCCGAGAAGCCGAAGGCGCCGGTGACCACGATGAGGATCGCGGCGGCGGAGGTGATCACGCCGCCGGTGTGGGCGATGCCGTAGCGGATGGCTTCCGCCGGTGGCGCCCCGTCGGCGCGGGCCTCGGCCATGCGCGATTGCAGAAAGACCTCGTAGTCGGTCGACAGGCCGAAGAGCACGGTCACGATCAGCACCAGCACCGCGAACATCAGTGGGCCAGGGGTGAAATCGAAGATCTCCGCGCCGTGGCCTTCGACGAAGATCCAGGTGAGGATGCCCAGGGTGGAGCCGAGACTGAGGGCGCTCATCGCCACGGCCTTCACCGCCAGGACGAGGGACCGGAAGGCCGCGTACATCAATGCCAGTGCCGCCACGATCAGGATCGCCGCCAGCAGCGGCAGGCCCTCGATGAGCCCGTAGATGCTGTCGCGTTCCAGGGCGGGCACTCCGGCGACCATGACCTGCACCCCGGGCGGGTCCTCGATGCCGCGCAGCGCCGAGATCACCGTTCCGGCATCGCGTTTGTCGATCAGCCCGCTGCCCAGCACGGTGATGCCGTCCTTGGTCGGGGCGATCGGATCGAACGGTCCGGTCGTGTACTGCGCGGTGACCGCGTTGGCCTCGAAGCGGATATCGGAGAGTTGCTGCGGATTCGCGTCCACCACAACCAGTTTCAGTGGTTCGGTGCGGAAGGTCGGGAACAGCCGGTCGAAGTCCTGCTGCGCCACGCGCGCCGGATTGTCCGCCGACAGATAGCGTTCGCTCAGTCCCCCGAATTCGATATTGCGGAACGGCAGGATCAGCACCAGCAGGCCCAGCACCACCGGCACGATCACCAGCCAGGGCTTGCGCATGGCGAACAGCGCCAGCCGGGAGAAGAATCCGGCGTCGATCTGCTCGGCGGTGCGGATGCTGGCGAAGCGGTGCCAGCCCAGGAAGTCGATGCGCCGCCCCACGATCGACAACGCCGCGGGCAGCACGGTCACCGACAGCACCGCCGCCAGCAGCACCGAGGAGATGCCGCCCAGCGGCACCGAGCGCAGCACCCCGTTGGGGTAGATGAACAATGCCCCCAAGCTGACCGCGATGATCCCCGCCGAGAACAGCACGGTGCGCCCGGCGGTGGCGACGGTGCGGGCGGTGGCGTCCTCCACGCTGCGCCCGGCGGCCAGTTCCTCCCGGAACCGGGTCACCGCGAACAATCCGTAGTCGATGGCCAGGCCCAGGCTCACCAGTGTGACCACCGCGGAGGCGAACACATTGACCTGCAGGTGATCGGTGAGCATTCGCATGATGCCCTGGCTGCCCAGGATGGTCATGCCGCCGATGAGCACCGGTAGTAGCGCGCCTACGACGCCGCCGAACACGAAGTACAGCAGGATCGCCACCAGCGGCAGCGCGATCAGCTCCGCGCGATGGATATCGCGTTGCATGCCGGTGTTGATGCCCTCTACCACCGGTTGCAATCCCGCCAGCTGCACCGTCGTGCCGCCGGGTCCCGAACCCGTTGTCCCGGCGTGGAATTCGCCCTTGATCGCCATGTAGTTGTCGACGGTGTCGGTGCCGCCGCCGCCCTGCAGGCCGATGCTGGCGAAGGCGTGGGTGCGGTCGGCGGTGGCGAAGGCGCCCATCATGGGCCCGTCCCAATACGAGTCGATCTTGAAGATCTGCTCGGATCGCGTGCTGCGCAACCGGTTCAGCTCCGCGGCCACCGCGCTGCGGATCGGCTCGTCGTCGAGGGTGTGCCCGGGCGGGGCGGTGTAGAGCACGATCAGATCGCTGTCGGTGTCCCGCCCGAAGGTGGAGTCGGTGAGCTTGGAGGCGGCCACCGATTCGCTGGATTCGTCGAACCAGCCCTCCTGGGTCAGGTGATCCCCCAGATCGCGCCCGTAGAACCCCGAGCCCAGCACCGCCAGGGCGAACAGCGCGAACACCAGGTACCGGTTGCGGTGGATCAGGCGCCCCCACCGCAGGGATCCGGTTTCCAGCATCAGCCGCAGGCCGGCGTGGAGTAGTCGGCCGAGCGCAGGATGCCGCACAGATCGGTGCGCGAGATCTTCCAACGCCCGTCCTTGTGCACGAAATGCACCACGGTGGTGCGCACATTGGTGCCGGTGCCGTCCTTGTCCAGGCTCAGCGTCGCGGTCAGCGTGCCGTCGTGGTTGTCGAACACCGGGTCGCGGACGCCGTAGACGGCCTTCGGATTCTCTTCCAGGGCCTTGTACATGTCGGGGATGGCGTCCTTGAAAGCCTCCCCGTCCTCGATGAGCGCGGTGCGCTCGGCATCGGGCAGCGCCGGATCGAGTGCGGCCTTGATCTGCGCGTCCAGTTCGGCCGCGGTCGGGATGGGCGCGCGCACCGCGCTGCTGGCCGCGGCGGCGGCCGAGGAGGAGCTCAGCGCGGCATAGGCCGAGGAGCGGGCGGCGGCCACCGAGGCATCGTCGTCATTGCCGCCGCCGCAGCCGGTCACGGCGGCGGCGAGGGCGGCGAGAGTCACTGCGGTGGCGGCCGGTCGTCGAAAAGCCATCAACTTCCTCGGATGCTCGAACTGCGGTTGGATGCCGTTAGTTTGTCATGCGCACGGCGCGAGGCTGATTCGCACGTCACACGACCGCGTTTCGGCGGCACCCCCACCGCGGTCTGCAAGCAAGTTCACACCGGGCTACATGCCGTCGATGACCGCGCCGAGGCGGCCCAGCAGCGCCCGCACCGTGGTGGCCTCGCGCGGTTGCGCCGCCGGCACCGGTACCGCCTGCGGAATCAGGTCGCGGACCAGTGCGATCACGCTGCGTTCGTCGTCGAGATCGATATCGGTGACCGGCGCCTCGGCCACGGCCACCACGTCCTCGGTGGCCGGCACCGCCGACTCCAGATCGG
The DNA here is from genome assembly GCF_042672265.1 of Nocardia sp. NPDC127526. NCBI lineage: Bacteria > Bacillati > Actinomycetota > Actinomycetes > Mycobacteriales > Nocardiaceae > Nocardia > Nocardia sp. NPDC127526. The sequence goes on from NZ_JBHXVO010000002.1 coordinate 77,973, forward strand.
GCCGATAGATCTCCAGGGTCAATGTCGCCCGCAGCGTGCGGAAAGCGAACGATCGCCCATCTCCGGTAACCCCGAACCCGTGCGCGTAACGACCCACGGTCACGTCTTCGACGGTGAAGCTCGAGGTGTGGTCGGTTTCCAACAGAAACTCCCTGACAGTGCCCACTCTTGATTCCACCGTAACCGCAACCGCCGACACCGTCACCGAAAACCTATGTCACGTCATGTAACTCGGGAGGATTCGGACGCGCGGCGGATGGGCAATCGGTACAGCACACCCTCACGGCGCGCCGCCGCGACACCCCCGCCCACCGGGCGGGGAAGGGGATCATGGTCAGATTAGGTAGCACGCATGATTTTCGGTTGTCGGTCAGTTAAGGAGTTCGCTGCATGCGCCGTCGCGGCTGGATCCGGTCGGCCCTCGCGGGGGTGACAGCGGTGACCCTGCTCGCCGGATGCTCGTCGGGTGACGAATCCGGTGATAAGCCGACCCGCGAGCCCGCCACCGCGGCGAGCGCGCCCGCGGTGACCGCCACACCCTCGGGTGAGGTGACCCCGAGCGCGGGCATCAACGCGCTGCTGGCCGAACCGGCCACCGGGGTGCTGGCGCTGCTCACCGAGCCGGGCACGCTGACCCTGCGCGATCCCGCCGGAACCACGCGTACGGTGCCGCTGCCCGCCGCGGCCACCGCCCTCGCGCCCGGCAAGCCCGGGGAGATCCTGCTCGCCGCGCCCGGGAAGGTGCTGCGCGTGGACGCCGCCTCCGGCGCGATCGCCGAGCTCGCGGTCGACGGGGACGTGCGCGCGGTCGCGCGGCGCGCCGACGGGGACCTGGTCGCCGGGCTCGCCGCCGGGCCGGTGCTGCTGCTCGCCCCCGATGGCACTGTGCGCGAGCGCATTTCGGGCCTGGTGTCGGCCGATGCCGTCGACACCGCCGACGATGCGGTCATCGTGCTCGATCGCCGCCAGACCACCGTCTCGGAGCTCAACCTCGCCGACAACCGCCCCGGGCTGACCCTGCGCGCCGGCGACGGGGCCACGAACATGATCGGCGACCACTTCGGCCGCCGCATCGTCACCGACACCGCCGGTAACGAACTGCTGGTCTACACCGCCGATCCATTGGTCCTGCACCAGCGTTTCCCGGTAGGCTCGTCGCCCTACGCACTCGCCTACGATCAGCGGTCCGAGACCGTGTGGGTGACGCTGACGGGCAGCAACGAAGTCGTCGGCTACGACCTGTCGACGGGTATACCTGTGGAGGTGGGGCGCTTCCAGACGGTGCGCCAGCCCGACACGGTGACCATCGACGAACGCACCGGTGACATGTTCGTGGGATCCGCGACCGGCGACGGTCTGCAGCGGATCGCCGCGGACCTGCGGAAGAGAGGGCAGTGATGGCTCGGGCCTCACGATCAGCGCGGACTGCGCGCACACTACCGGCGGACTGGGAGGACACTTCCAGCGACGAGTACGAATACATTCCCCTGCGACTACCCCGCGAGATGAATCGCGTCACCGCCTCCATGCGCCTGGCCATCCAGGCGGAATTCGGCGGCTGGGAGTTGTCGCGGGTGCGTGCCTACACCGACGGCAGTCGTCGCGTGCTGCTGCGCCGCCGCAAGAGCTCCCTGCTATCCCCGACACCCGAGGCGGTGATGTGACCCGCATGGCACCCACGACGAGCACAGCCGAGCGTCTGTACGCCCTGCTGTTGAAGGTGATGTTCCTGCTGCCGCCGGAACGCATCCACCATCTGGCCTTCGGCGCCATGAAACTGGCCGCCCGGTTCGCGCCGGGCCGCCGGTTGACGACGAGGCTGTTCGTCGCCGACGATCCGATCCTGCGCAGCCGCGTGTTCGGCGTGGACTTCCCCGCGCCGCTCGGCCTGGCCGCCGGCTTCGACAAGAACGCCGAGGGCGCCGACACCTGGGGCCCGCTCGGCTTCGGCTACGCCGAGATCGGCACCGTCACCGCCCAGGCCCAGCCCGGCAATCCGGCGCCGCGCCTGTTCCGGTTGCCCGCCGACCGGGCGCTCATCAATCGCATGGGCTTCAACAACTTCGGCGCGGCCGCCGCCGCCCAGCACCTGGCCCACCGCCGCCCCGGCGGCGTGCCGCTGGGCGCGAACATCGGCAAGACCAAGGTCGTCGAACCCGAGGACGCCGCCGCCGACTACGCCATCAGCGCGAAGCTCTTGGGCCCCCTGGCGGACTTCATGGTCGTCAATGTCAGCTCCCCCAACACCCCCGGCCTGCGCGACCTGCAAGCGGTCACCTCCCTGCGCCCCATCCTGCAGGCCGTCCTGGACAGCGTCTCGGTCCCGGTGCTGGTGAAGATCGCCCCCGACCTGTCCGACGAGGACATCGACGCCGTCGCCGACCTCGCCGTCGAACTCGGCCTGGCCGGAATCGTGGCCACCAACACCACCATTCGCCGCGACGGCCTCGCCAACCCCGCCGACGAAGTCGCGGCCCTCGGCCCGGGCGGCCTGTCCGGTCCCCCGGTCGCCGACCGCTCCCTCGAGGTCCTGCGCCGCCTGTACGCCCGCGTCGGCGACAAGCTGGTCCTGATCTCGGTGGGCGGCATCGAAACCGCCGACCAGGCCTGGGAACGCATCCTCGCCGGAGCCTCCCTCCTGCAGGGCTTCACCGGCTTCATCTACGGCGGCCCTCTGTGGGCCAAGCGCATCCACCGCGGCATCGCCGACCGCCTCCGCGCCGGCGGCTACACCAGCCTCTCCGAAGCCGTGGGCGCCGGCCACACCACCCGCGCCTGACCCGGATCCGTCTTCCTCGCAACCGAATCCAGGGCCGTGTTCGCCTGCTGGACATGTGATCACCGGGCACTGGTGGCGGCATTCGCCGAGTAGCGTCCGCCACCAGTGCCCGGTCGATGGCGTTTCACATTACGTGGCAGCCCATCTGCCAGGTTCGATCACCGCCACAGGTGCTGGGAGCGGGCGCCGGAGGCGGTCGAGGGGTGGTCGGGGGTGTACCAGCCCGGCGGGGCCGGTTCGAGTGCGCCGAGTTCTTCGGTCCAGGTGGCGGGCAGTTCGCCGTGTACGCGCTCGACGGTGCGGCGGGCCAGGACGAGCACGGCCTGCTCGACGGCGATGCCGAGGCGGGCGGCGCGATCGTCGGCCCAGCCGTGGGCGGTGGTGTCCTCGACGATGGCCGGGTCGGAGAGGATCTCGTCCAACTCCATTCCCGCCCGGGCCTGTTCACGGGTCAGCCGATGTTCCGGCAGCCAGCTCAGCCGCCACACCATCCTCCCCCGTCCCGACACCCGGAACGCGTATTCGGGACTGACATCGCTCACCATCGACTCGTCGCTGATATCGATCGTCACAACCGCAACCTCCCTGACCGTTCGCGGGTTCTTTCACCCCTCATCGAATGCCGAATGGTCGGTATTAACGAATACCCCGAATCCGCCCGATTCACCGGAATTCTCATAACCGCCTCCTCCCCAGTAATACGGACATCGCGTCCTCCACGCTGACCCCCAACTCCTCCGCACTCACAATCGCGCGCGCCGCCAAGATCATGTCCCGCCGAAAATGATTCCCGGAAAAGATCTCCGCCAGCTCCATCCCCGCCAGCGCCTGCCCCCGCGACACCAGCCGATGCGGCAACCAACTCAACCGCCACTCCAACTCCCACCCGTCGGCCACCCGATGCGCCGCCTCATCGGTGAGATCACTGGTCATCTGCCAATCGGCCACATAAATGGTCACGGTCTCCCCCGTTCCAGCATTCGTTGATGCAACACCGCCATCACATGCTGCACCGTGGTCCCCAACTCCGCGGCGATCTCCGCCGCCCGCTCCCCCGGTTCCTCTGTCCCACTGCACATTTCAGTAAGCTCCAACGCGGCCCGGGCTTGCTCTTTGGTCAACAGCGGTTCGGGCCGCCAGCTCAACTCCCACGCCGGCTCGGCCCGCCCGGCCAATCGGCGCGCCCACTCCTGGGTGGTACTACTGGTAAGGGATCGACTGCTCTCGTAGATCACGACGTTCTCCAAACTGTGGGGAGTCGTCGCCTCTGCGCGGCAACCTTATTCGGGTACGCCGGAATCCGGCCGATCCGGGTCTCGGATTTCGACCGGATTTATCGCTGCCACATTCGGATATCGGGCCGACGACGACGGAACTGATTGGTCGGATGTGTCCAGGCGCCTTAACTTTTCGCCCGGACCGCACCACTGATGGGCTCCAGCTCGGTCTCGCTTCGCGCCGCAATGCGGCCCCTACGAATCCATCGTTTGGGGTGAGCCACTCCTGTCACCAGAACCTCCCGAACAGTCTGGTGGAGGCGTTCATTCGCCTAACCTAGGATGGCATTTGCCGTACGGTTTCGGCAATTGCCGTTACCACAAGGGAATTGACGGATATCCTGGTTAGTAAACATGGCCGACGGTATCGTTGGGAGCGAACCACGAGTAACCATTTCCCCCGTCGCGCCGGCACAGCGTCGGCCCCGCAGGATCCGGGCATGGTCGCCGTGCGCGGTATTCTCATCCGGCTGCGCAAGCGCTCCGGCCTCACCTCACGTCGACTGGTCAGCACGGAAATCGATGTGACGACCCTGCTCGAGCTCAGTGTGGTACGACGGTACGCGCACCTGAGCGGAGTCACGCCGGAAGTGGCCCTGCCGAGGGTCATCGTCCACCTCACCCGGCAGTTGCCCCCGGCACAACGCCTGATTCTGGATGCCGAGCTGCGCCTCGGCATGTTCCGTGGCAATCCCCCGGCGGGAATCGATCTCGGCAGCCTCTATGCTGCCGACCTCGGGGATCGCCGAGAGTATTTGTCGGAGCAATGGCAACGGTTGCACGAGGCCCTCGAGGTCACCGACGTGCCGCCCGCCCCGTCTGCGCGCGCCTTGCGCGGCGCCCCGGAGACCGCCGCTTTCACCGCGCTCGCTCATTTGCTCACCGCAGGCTCCGAGCTCGACGTCACCGACATGGCGGTACTGGACGCGGGACAGGACCAGAGGTCCGCGCCTCGCCGCACCGTGACGGTCGTCGGCGACGCTGTGACCGATCAGATCAATATTGTCGAAAAGTGGCCGGAGCCAGGCACCTTTCAATGGGGTGATTTCCGACGGGACCCGGGCGGCAAGGGCCTCAATCGCGCTGTCGCATTGGCCAAGCTCGGGCTCGACGCCCGTCTCGTCGCCACGATCGGCGAGGACGAGGACGGCATCAGGATCACCGACTACCTGGAGCAACAAAACGTCGACACAAGCTTGCTGACCGTTACCAGCGCCGCCCACACGCCGGTCACGACGATGATCATGACGCTGGCCGGGGAGAGCTCGGCCATCCCGTTCAAACAGGATCGGCTGCGACTTACCGAGCAGGATCTCGACAGTTCCATTGTCCGCCAGGCCATCCGGTTTTCCGACGCGTTGCTCGTGACCTTCGAGCAACCCATCGACATCGTCAAACGAGTCCTGGCATCGGTGCACGAGGCCGAGCCACGACCATGGCTGATCGTGACCGCCTCGCCACTCACCGTGCTGCCCCGCCACATCTATCAGTACTTGAGCGCCGTGGACTACTTCATCGGAACTACGGACGAAGTGGCCGGGGCGTGGCCGCAGAGTTCAGCCGAACAATCGATCGAGCGTTTGCTGCACATCGGAGTCGGCGCGGTGTGCACGATCGAAAAGGGCGGGTGCACGATCCGGTCTGCCACCGACGAACTGTTCGTTCCATACCCGCGAACGACTCTGGAGAGTTCCGCGGGCGTCTCCTCCTCGTTCACCGCCGCGCTGGTGTATCGCCTGACTGTCACCGGCCGCAGAGCCGAGTCCGAGGATTTCCGCTGGGCTGTCGCCGCGGTCTCGGCCCGCAGCTCGGTATCGACCGTTCCGGAGTCGATGCCCACGGTCGACCGGATCGATGAAGTCTTCGACAGCAGTGGCGCCGGTGTGAGGGAAACCGGTGCAACATAGCGGCGCCGGTCCCCCGCATCTCGAGCGGTTCGATAGAAAACGCGGTCCCTACCTCGGATCTTCTGGCAAACCCGCGAGCTTTTGTGCTCGGACTTGTACCATCGCTGCGGCCCATCACCCGTGCGGCCGGTCATGTGCTGTCGCATACGCGGAGGACCTTCATTGACTCGAAGCGCACCGGAGGCGGCGCCCTCGTGGGACGTGAAATCGGCGCCTGCCGATGACGACCCCCTGTGTCCGCCCGATGACCCCGACTCGGGATCGACCGAACATGCGCTGACCCGGAACGGACGAAGTATCCGGGTGCGCGTTGCGACGGTTGCCGGAGATCACGGCGAGGGTCACGCGCTGCTGTTCGGTACACCCTCCAACGGTTGCCTGGTCCGCATCCACTCCCGCTGCTTGTACGGTGATGCGCTCGAGTCCGACGACTGCGATTGCGGGCCCGAACTCGATCTGGCGATGGACATGATCCAAGCCGAGGGCGCCGGTGTGCTGCTCTACCTCGAACAGGAAGGCCGCGGCGCCGGGCTCGTCGCCAAGGCCCGCGGCTACCGTTTGAGCCAGACCGCGAACCTGGATACCTTCGCCAGCTACGCACAGCTGGGATATGAGCCCGACGGTCGCACCTACGACCATGCGGCCGGCGCACTGAAAGACTTGGGACTGCAGTCGATTCGACTGTTGACCAACAACCCGGACAAAGTCGCGACATTGCGCGCGAAGGGATTGGCAGTCGAGCACTTGCCGCTGCAGATCGCGCCGCGCAACCGCCGGGTGCGCCGCTATCTGGCGGCCAAACGGGTCAAACGCGCGCATCGCCTGCCGCAGCAGTGGCTCACCGACCGAATCCTCAACGGATTGCCGATGATCGGGTACGTAGCCGTGGTCGGCGGCGGCTGCGGGGTCCTGGTGTGGATCCTCGCAACGAGGGTCATCGGTGACGTCGTTCCGCCCGAGCATGTCCTGTCGACCGCGCTGGGGCTGGCGGCGGGTGGCTGGGGTTGGTCGCGAACTCGGTTGCTGCGGGCCCGATTCCATCTTCTGCGTGGTCGACTGTCGAGCTACCGGATTCAGCCGCCCGAGGGGTAAGCGCCGATTGCGCACGGGGACATCGGTCATAATGGCCAGATCCCCGCCTCAGCTGGAGCGGCCCGTGAAAGAGCTTCAGGCGACTGCACATTCGCTGTCTCGCAAAGGCGGTGAGCTGCGGGTTCGTGTGATGGAGCTGAGGACGGATCCGGCTGGTTCCACCGGGCCGGTGCTCGGGCACGTGCTGGTTTTCGGCAATGCCACCGACGACTGCTTGGTGCGGATCCACTCTCGCTGTCTCTACGGTGATGCGCTGCAATCCGATGATTGCGACTGCGGGCCCGAACTCGATCTGGCGATGGACATGATCCAAGCCGAGACCACCGGGGTGTTGATCTACCTCGAGCAGGAGGGCCGGGGGTCGGGGTTGATCGTGAAGGCGATGGGGTTGCAGTTGGTCGCGCGGACCGGTGTCGACACCTTCACCAGCTACCGGTTGCTGGGACACCCCATCGATTCCCGGTCCTATGAGCACGCCGCCGCCGCGTTGTCCCGGCTGGGCCTGCGCGCGGTGCGGTTGCTGACGAACAATCCCGACAAGGTGCGGGCGCTGCGCGAGGCCGGATTGCGGGTGAGGGCGGTGCCGCTGCAGACCACACCACGCAGCGAGCGCGCCCGCGAATACATGGAGTCCAAACATCGTGTGCGCGGACATCACCTGCCGGTGAGCCAGTCCCGGCTGGCGGCGCGGGCCGTGCGCGCGGGCTGGCAAATGGTGCGGAATGCGGGTTGGAGCGGGACGACACGTGTAGCGCGCGACACAGCCGTCAATTTGTGGCTACGATGAGTGAGCCGCGCCACAGTTGGCGTGCGGCCATCGCGTGAGTCGGTGCGGTTATCTCTCGGGACGACGGGGTTCGCGCAGATAGATGGGGTGCGCGTGTGGCGGGCGCGAGCGAGAGGCAATCGGGAAAAGGGTTATGACGACAGACATCGGCTACACGCACAAATCGGGCAAAACGGTCTTCACTATTCCGGAGGCGTTTCAGGAGACGGTGACGCTGCGGCCTGAGCAGGTGGCGTTGCGGACGGTGGGGGGTACCCAGCAGATCACGTGGCGGGAGTATGCGGAGCGCGTGCGGGTGCTCGCGGCCGGGCTCGCGGGGCTGGGCGTGCGGCACGGGGACACCGTGGGGATCATGCTGACCAATCGACCCGAGTTCAATCTGGTCGATACCGCTGCGCTGCACCTGGGTGCTACGCCGTTCTCGATCTACAACACCAGCTCGGCCGAGCAGATCACGCATTTGTTCACCAATGCCGAGAACAAGATCGTGATCACCGAGCCGGTGTTTCTCGACGCGGTGCGCGGGGCCGGCGTGGAGCTCGAGCACATCGTGCTGGTGGAGGGCAGCGCCGAGGGGGCGATCACCCTCGCCGACGTGGAGGCCGCGGGGGCCGAGGATTTCGACTTCGACGCCGCGTGGCGGGCGGTCAAGCCCGATGATGTCGCCACGCTCATCTACACCTCCGGCACCACGGGACCGTCCAAGGGTGTGGAGCTGACCCACTCCAATGTCGTCGCCCAGATCGTGGGGCTGGTCAATGGGCCGCTGGTGGTGGGGCTGGACGACCGGTCGGTGTCGTATCTGCCGGCCGCCCATGTCGCGGACCGGATTTCGGGGCATTGCGCCAACCTGTTCACCGGTGTGCAGATGACCACCGTGCCGGATCCGCGGGAGATCGCCGCCGCGCTGCCCGATGCGCGCCCCACCGCGTTCTTCGGCGTGCCGCGGGTGTGGCAGAAGATCAAGGCGGGCATCGACGCCAAGCTGGCCACCGAGCCCAGCGGCGTGAAGAAGGCGCTGGCCAACTGGGCCATCGGCGTCGGCGTGAATGCCGCGCGCGCCGATCTGGCCGGCACCGGGCGAGGCGCGCTGCTGGATGTGCAGCACAAGATCGCCGACGCACTGGTGCTGTCCAAGCTGCGCCACGCACTGGGCTTCGACGAGCTCAAGGTCGCCGCCTCCGGCGCCGCGGCCATTCCGCCGGAGACCCTGGAATACATGCTGGGCCTGGGCTTCACCGTCACCGAGGTGTGGGGCATGTCGGAGACCTCCGGCGTGGGCACCTACACGCCGCTGGACAAGCCGCGGCCGGGCACGGTGGGAATCGTGTTGCAGGGCACCGAGATCAAGCTGGCCGAAGATGGGGAGCTGCTGATTCGCGGCGCCATCGTCACCCGGGGCTACCGCAAGATGCCGGAGAAGACCGCCGAGGCCATCGACTCCGACGGCTGGCTGCACACCGGCGACGTGGCCACCATCGACGGCGACGGGTACGTCACCATCGTGGACCGCAAGAAGGAACTCATCATCAACGAGGCGGGAAAGAACCTGTCTCCCACCAATATCGAGAACACCGTCAAGGCGGCCTCCTCGCTGGTCGGGCAGGTGGTGGCCATCGGCGACGCCAAGCCGTTCATCGCGGCGCTGGTCGTGCTCGATCCCGATACCGCGGTGGTGCGCGCCAAGGCCCTCGGCGCTCCCGACGCCGACCTGAAGACGCTGTCCACCCGTCCAGAGATCATCGACGAGATCAAGGCCGCGATCGCCACGGCCAACGCGAAGCTCTCCCGCGTGGAGCAGATCAAGCGTTTCGTCATTCTCGACCAGGGCTGGGAGCCCGGCGGCGACGAGCTCACCCCCACCCTCAAGCTCAAGCGCAACCCGATCACCACCAAGTACGCGACCGAAATCGCCTCGCTGTACACGACTCCCGCCCCCGAGGGCGTCATCGACATGTCCTGACCCGCCCCAGCACCGCGGCCCCGAGCCTTCCGCCCGGGGCCGCGGTCATGTCCCGATCCGAAACGACGCCGACCGGGACTGTCAGCGGAATCCCCGCGGGTGCGCCAGGTCAAAGGAGTACACCTCCCCCGTGTACCAGAACAGCAGGGCCGCGGACGATTCCGCTGATTGCACCCGGCAGTAATGCAAGCCGGTCACGTGCACCGGCCGCCGCGGACCACACCGCTCCACCACCCCGGGCTCGGCCACCGGGCCCGAAACCTCGAACCACTGCCCCGACACCACAACCGTGTCGGGCCCATCCCACATCCAGCCCACGCGTCCGAACACGAACACCGAATAGGCGAACAGCAACAGCCCCAGCGCGGTCACCGCGAGCACCGCATCCCGCGCCGCGCGCCGCGGACTGCATGGCCCGGCAGGCCTTTCCCCCGCCCCGATCCGCGATGTGCCACCGAGCGAGGGCGACTCTCGACGAGCTGCGGTCGAAGCAGGCCGACGCGACGGTCCGTGAGCCTCACGGCACATCATCGACCACCAGCTGCCGGGCCATCGCAGCGTCCCGCAAGCCGCTCGCGCACCACCGGCTGCCCGGCGATCGCAGCGCACGATGAACCGCATCGCGTGCAAATCGGCACCCGATGCCGAGCGATCGCTCCTCACCGGGAATTTCGGGGAGGGCGGATTCCTGCGCGCCGAGCCACCAGATGCTCTGGCCGCCCGGGTCGACCGGCGGGTGTCGGGGGCCCGACGCCGAGCGGACCACACCACCACGTGGCGGGCTGCTGCCGTGGGTTGCCGGGCACCACTTGCCGCCCGGCATTTCGCCGATGTCCCGCATCGCGGCCGTTACTGGCGTGCACCGTCGCACACCCGATGCACGAGGGCATCCATGGCGGAGGCGATTCGGCCCATTTGGGTGTGGCTGTGGTCGGCGGTGTCGTATTCGACCTGGATGGTGAGCCGGTCGCCGACGGTGAAGATGGTCATTTTCGGTGGCATGCCCGGGGCCATGGCGAAGATGTCGTCGCGGATGAACTCCAGTCCTTCGGGCAGTGAATGTGCTGGTATGCGGCCGATATTCGACAGGGCGACGGTCGGCGGCGCGGCGAACAGGGCGGCGCTCACGGGGTCGAGATCGGTTTGGGAGGCGCGCATGAACAGTGCCGGGAAGTGAGTGTCGAGGGTCTCCGCCATGCTCGCGGCCACCATTTCGGCGAGTTCGACGGGGTCTGCGCCGGAGTCGGCCACCACCGGGGTGCCGGTGCCCGAAACACAGTTGAGGACAACCGAATCCGGCACGGTCGGCGACAGGTTGCCCCGCAGATCCACCGCGTGACCACACAGCAGTGGCAGCGGACCATCGACCGGGAACTCGGTGCGCGCCGCCGCCATGGCCGCACCGGCCAGCAGGCTGTTGACCGAAAGGCCCTGCGCACGAGCGACAGCGACGAATGCGGCGGTCGCCTGGGCGCTCAGCTCGATTCGCCGCATGGCCAGCCGCTCGCGGTCGGCACTGGCACTCGTGTGGTTGTGTGCACGCCCCTCCGGATCGCCGGTCTGCGGGAGGTCCTGCCTCGGTGCATCCGAATTGCGCGTCTCCTGGCCGTCGCCAGGTCGGGCACCTGAGCTGCCGGTCTGCTGGTTCCCGTGCGGCGGGAGGAGGCCGTCACCGTCGCGGGGCAGCGTGCGCGGGGCTGCCGCGGGATTCATTCCCGCGGCAGTGGCGCGCACCTGGGTGAGGAAGGCTTCGACTGTCTCGTCGCTGAAGAGGGCGGCCAGCTGGGTGTCGATGCCGGGGATGAGGGATTGATCCGAATCCGCCAGGGGCAGTGGGGATCCCGCGAGGTGGGCGGTGTAGCGGCGCCACAGTTCGGCGAGGAGGGCGAAGGCGGAGCGGCCGTCGGCTATGCCGTGGTGCAGGATCAGCACGATCTGGGTGCGGCCGGGCTCGCGGAGGAGTTGGGCGTGGAAGAGGCCGGTGCGCCAATCCTGGTGGGAGTTCACGAGTTTCCGGTAGTGGCCGGCGCCGCCGTCGATTACCTCGAGGGCGGGGTGGTAGCCGTCGGCGAGGACGAAGCGCTGGGTGCCGGCGGGGTCGGTGACGACCGAGGCGCGCAGGAGGGCGTGGTTGGCGGCCAGTTCGGCGAGGACCCGGCGTAGGACGGCCGGGTCGATGGGGCCGCGCACGGTGGAGCCGATGAACAACGGCATACCGCCGATCGGCACGCCGCCGAGGTGGGTTTCGCGGCCGAAATAACTGATCTCGAAGGGGGAAAGCACACGCTGGGTGGTCATGGGGCCGACCATACACACGTTTCAAACGCTTGTCACAGACGAATGTCTGAAACGATCGTCAGGCTCTCTGTTAGGCTGGTCGGCGTGGGAACCCGAGAAGATCTGCTGGCCGGCGCCAAGCAATGCCTGGCCGAACGCGGGCTGGCGCGCACCACCGTGCGGGATATCGTTGCCGCGTCCGGCACCAATCTGGCCGCCATCAACTACCACTTCGGCACCCGCGACCAGTTGCTCAATCAGGCGATGATGGAGTCCACCGGCGAGGCGGTGACCCGGATCTTCGAGTCCCTGCCCGCCGATCCGGCCAGTGATCCGGGCGAACGGCTGAATACCTTCTGGCGCAAACTGCTCGACTCCTTCACCGCCGATCGCGAACTGTGGACGGCCAATGTCGAAGCCATGGCCCAGGCCGTGCGCTCCCCCGAGCTGAGCGCCGAGATCGGCAGCGCTCAGCAGCGTGCCCGGGAGGGCCTCGCCGACTCGCTGGGCCACTCCGACCCGCACGTCGGCGCGGTCCTGCAGACCCTGATCGGCGGCCTGCTCGCCCAATCGCTCATCGATCCGGCCGGGGCCCCCTCGGCCGAGGACCTGACCAAAGGCCTACGCGCGCTGGCGGATCTGCTCGGCTCCGACCGGCCGTGACGGAACCCGGCAGGGCGCGCCGGGGGGGGAAATTCCGCCTGAAACGACCGTGGCCCAGGACATTTCGTCCCGGGCCACGGTAATGAAGAACCGCGTCAGTGCTGTTCGTAGGTGGCGATGAGCTGGGCGCGGGCAATGGAGTGGGAGAACAGGTTGAAGCCGAGGTAGGCGGGGCTGGCGTCGGCGGGGATGCCGAGTGATTCCACGTCCACGGCGTGCACGGTGATGAAGTAGCGGTGGTAGCCGTGCCCGGCGGGCGGGGCCGCGCCGACGTAGCCGGGGAAGCCGCCGTCGTTGCGCAGCTGCAGGGCGCCGGTGGGGAGGGCGCCGCCTTCGGAGCCGGCGCCGGCGGCCAGGGAGGTGACCGAGGCCGGGATGTCGGCGACGGCCCAGTGCCAGAAACCGGAGGCGGTGGGGGCGTCCGGATCGAAGACGGTGACGGCGAAACTCTTGGTCTCGGCCGGGAATCCGGACCAGGACAGCTGCGGGGAGACGTCCTTGCCGCCGGCGCCGAAGACGCCGGAGACCTGGTCGTTGGCGAACGGCTCGCCGTCGGTGACATCGGTGGAGGTCACCGTGAAGGTGGGAAGCTCCGGCAGCGGGGCGTAGGGGTTGTAGCTGTAGTCGGGCACGGGCGAGTCCTTTCGAATCAGCAGTTCAGCAGGAAGTGTTCCAAGACGCGGGTGCCGAATTCCAGTGACTGCACCGGAACTCGTTCGTCGACGCCGTGGAACAGGGCGGTGAAGTCGAGCTCGGGCGGCAGCTGCAGGGGCGCGAACCCGAAGCAGCGGATGCCCAGGCGGGCGAAGGCCTTCGCGTCGGTGCCGCCGGAGAGCATGTAGGGCACGGTGCGGCCCTGCGGGTCGTGGGCCAGGATGGCGTCGTTCATGGCGTCGACGAGGTGACCGTCGAAAGTGGTTTCGTAGGAATCGAGTTTGGTGATCCACTCGCGTTCCACGTCGGGGCCGATGAGGGCGTCCACCTCGCGTTCGAAGGCGGCCTGGCGGCCGGGCACCACCCGGCAGTCCACCACGGCCTCGGCGGTCTGCGGAATCACATTGGCCTTGTAGCCCGCGCGCAGCATGGTCGGGTTGGCGGTATCGCGCAGGGTGGCGCCGATAATGCGGGAGATGGTGCCCAGTTTCGCCAGCTGGCCTTCGATGTCCGGGCCGGCGGGATCGAATTCGAGCCCTGATTCCTCGGCGACCGCGGCGAGGAACTCGGCCACCGAATCGGAGACGACCAGGGGGAAGGTGTGGGTGCCCAGCCGCGCCACCGCCTGCGCCAGGATGGTGACGGCATTGTCCTCGTGCAGGAACGATCCGTGCCCGGCACGCGCCTTGGCGCGCAACCGCATCCAGCCCAGGCCCTTCTCCGCGGTCTCCACCAGATACAGCCGCCGCTCGCTGCCGTCGGGCCGCGGCACGGTCAGCGAGAAGCCGCCGACCTCCCCCACCGCCTCGGTAATGCCCTCGAACAGATCCGGCCGGTGCTCCACCAGCCACTGCGACCCCCAGCGCCCGCCGTTCTCCTCGTCGGCGAGGAAGGCGAAGACGATATCGCGCGGCGGCACCGTGCCCTCGATCTTGAACTGGCGCGCGATGGCCAGCATCATGCCGACCATATCCTTCATATCGACCGCGCCACGGCCCCACACGTACCCGTCGCGCACGGCCCCGGAGAACGGGTGCACACTCCAGTCGGAGGCCTCGGCCGGCACCACGTCGAGATGCCCGTGCATGAGCAGCGCGCCGCGCGCGGAATCCGCGCCCTGCAACCGCGCGAACACATTCCCGCGCCCGGGCGCCCCGGATTCCACGTACTCGGTGGTGTACCCGACCTCGTGCAGTTTCTCGGCCACCCATTCGGCGCATTCGCGCTCGCCCTTGGTGGTTTCCAGTTCGCCGGTGTTGGAGGTGTCGAACCGGATCAGCGTGCTGACCAGGTCCACGACTTCCGCGACGGCACGGGACGTGCGAGTTTCACCAGTTTTCGACACTTCCCTTTCCTACCACCTCGCCGTCGCACCACCGCCGGGTGCTCGACCCGGGAGCACCGCACCCGCAGGTGAACCCGCCCCACGCGATTGGAATCAGCCGTCGCGCAAGGGCCTTCCTCGGTGCGACTCAGCGCAGCACGCGCAGGGTGGCGGTGAGGGTGGCCAGCAGGGAGTCCAAGCGCTGATCGGCGATGCGGCGTTCGAGGACGTCGGGGTCCAGGCGGGTGGAGGTGGCCCACAGTTCGCCGACGCGGGCCTGGACGTCGACATCGGTGGCGGCCAGCACCCACAGCAGCGGCGCCCACAGCCGGGCGGCCTGCGCGATGGCGGGCAGCATGATCAGCGTGTAGGGATCCAGGGCCGCCAGCTGCACCCCGGCGCGGCGGCGCACCGAATCGGGGGTGCGCGCCAGCGGTTCGAGGACGCCGCGCCACAGCGACAGATCGCTGGTGCCGTCGACGGCGGCGACCAGGTATTCGACGATATCGCCCAGCACGGGGTTGAGCGCCAGCCGCGTCAGGGCGGCGGGGCTGAGCTGGCCGAGGAAGCGCAGCATCTCCGGGGTGGCCCCGGCGTGCAGGAAGGTGACGAGCAGATCGGCGATGGCCGAGGGCGGGGCCACCTCGAAGAGAATGTCGCCGACGGCGGCGATCACATCCGGGGCGCAGCGGGCGAAGACCGACAGCGCGGCCAGGCGCAGATCCTTCGAGCCGTCGACGACGGTGGCCAGCAGTCGCGGTATGCGCCGGCTCTCCCCCGAAAGCAACTGGCGCACAATCGCGCTGATGCTCTCGCTGGAATAGGCGTAGGCGGCCGACCGGATCAGGCCCTCGTCGTCGGGGACGCCGGTCTCCACGGCGGCGATCAATTCCGGTGTGGCATAGGCCAGGAACGGCCCCGCGGTGATGTAGTCGCGACGGCGCAGCAACTCGTTGACGATGGCCACCACCGGCGCGGCGGGTGCGTCGTCGGCGAGCTGGCCGACGGTGCGCGGATCCAGATACGGCGCGCAGTCCGAGGCATAGGACACATCCAGGCGAGTGAGCGCGTCGATCGCCTTGCGCGGGTGCAGCACACCCACCGCGCCCGCGGCCCGCCCGGTCATGGCCGGGGGCACCAGGCGCTGCACGATCGGCAGCGAAATCGCCAGCGGAACGACCGGCACCAGAGCGCTGATCCGCTCGAAAACCGGTGCGTGCTGGTCGAACAACCTGCCCGCCATGCGCTGTTGCAGTTCGTGCAGGCGCGCGGGACCCAGCTTCTCCAGGTGCGCGAGCTGGTCGACGGGAACGTGCAGGGTTCGCGCCAGCAGGACGAGCTGGGCCCGCGTCACCGAATCGGTCATAAGCCCGGCCGGGTCGCGTGTAATCCGGTTCGGCCGAATCCGACTCTGGCAGACATCATTTCCCCGTTCCTCCGGCGACAGTGCCCGGTCACCCCGCGTTCGACCGCCCATCATAGAGCGGCGAATGTCGCAAAAATCGCAAACAGTGCAGACTCCCAAGACGCCGCCGGGCGCCGCCATGAGTCGTCCAGCGGGCGCACAAGAGCCACGCAAGGCGGCGCAAGCGCCCGGTGAACGCCGGTGCACACAGTGAATTCAGGAACGAGACACGTGATGTGGTGGCGGCCGGCGCCGGACCGGTCGGGCTCATGCCGGCCTGCGAATTGCGGGATGGCCTCGGAGCGCGGGTCGGTCAGGCGACGACGTGGACGCGGTCGGCGCCGATGCGGACGATGCGGCGCTTGCCCCATTCGCCCAGGGCGGCGAGGGCCGCGTTCAGGGCGATGCCCTCTTCGGTGAGCGAATACTCCACGCGGGGTGGGATCTCGGGGTAGATCTCGCGGTGCACGATGCCGTCTTCGGCCAGTTCGCGGAGGTGCTGGTTGAGCATCTTCTCCGAGACGCCGGGGAGGCCGCGACGGAGTTCGCCGAAGCGGCGGGGGCCGTGTTCCTGGAGCTCCCACAGGATCAGGGACTTCCACTTGCCGCCGACGACGTCCATGGCGGCGTCGATCCCGCAGAAGTATGGCCCGTGTCTCTTTTCGCCCATTGCTTGTCCTCACTGCCTGCGAACACACCGAAAAGTAAGTATCCAGCCAAAATAGTGCGTACTTGTGGGCCAACACGAGACGGGGCAACCTCGATTCCAGCGCGCGCCGAGCACAGACGGAAACGAATCGAAGGAGTTGTCCCCCAATGACGAACACCCAGTACAGCCCGGTGACGCTGCTCGGCCTCGGCGCCATGGGGCAGGCGATGGCCGCGGCGCTGGTCAAGGCCGGTGTGCCGACCACGGTGTGGAATCGCAGTGCGGGCAAGGCCGGTGAGCTGGTGGCCGCGGGCGCGGTGGAGGCGGCGACGGTGGCCGAGGCGGTGCGCGATGCCGGGGTGGTGATCGCGGTGCTGCTCGATCACGCTTCGGTGCACGAGACGCTGGATCCGGTCGCCGGGGAGCTGGCGGGCAAGCAGCTGATCAACCTGACCAGCACCGCGCCCGAGGAGTCGCGGGAGCTGGCGCGCTGGGCGGCCGGGCACGGCATCGAGTTCGCCGACGGCGGCATCATGGCCATTCCGCCCATGATCGGCGGGGAAGGGTCGGCCATCCTCTACAGCGGCACCCGCGCGGTCGTGGAAGCGCACCGCGAGGTGCTCGAGCTGTTCGGGACCGCCGAATTCCTGGGCGAGGACGCGGGATTGGCGGCGCTGCTCGACTTCGCGCTGCTGACGAGCATGTACGCCATGTTCACCGGCTACTTCCAGGCCGCCGCCCTGGCGGGCACCGCGGGCATTTCGGCCACCGAGTTCGGTGAGCGCGCCGCAGCCTGGCTGACGGCCATGGCGGCCGGGATGCCCGAATACGGGAAGAAGATCGACTCCGGCGACTACTCCGCCGATGTGCAGCATCTGGCCTTCCAGAAGGCGGCGGTCGATGCCATGGTGCGGGCGCACCGCGATGCCGGGGTCTCCACCGAGGTGATCGGCACGGTGCAGCAGCTCATCAACCGGCAGGTCGAGGCCGGGCACGGGGCCGCGGCATTCGAGCGCACCATCGAGGAACTGCGCTGAGCGCTGTGCTCCGGCAACGGCTCCGGCTGCGACGGCACCAGCTGCCGGCGTGGCCCCGGCTGCGACGGCATCGGCTGCCAGAGTCAGGTGCGGCCGCGACGGCACAGCCTCCAGACAGCGCACCCGGCACGCCCCGGCGGATTGCACTCGCCGCATCCTGAGGAGCTCGCCGAGATCGCGTGAGACCCCGCCGCATTCCCATGCGGCGGGGTCTCACGCATGTCCGCGACACCTCAGTGCGCGGACTGCACGATCGCGGTCACTGCCGAAAGCCGTTCGCCCAGACCCTGTTCGTCGATCTCGCGCGCCAGCTCCGCACACTGCTCGGCCCCCAGCCGCGACCAGGCCGCGCCGAGCTGCTCCAGCGCCGACGTGCTCAGGTGCGCGACGAACCGCAGCGTCTCCGGCACCGCCCCCGCGGCGATGAAATCTCCGGTCAGCTCCGCGATCTCGTCGGTCGAGCCGAGGTCGAGCAGGATATCCCCGAGCCCTTCGATCACGTCGGCGTCGCAGCGTGCGAACACCGACAGCGCCGCCAGCCGCAACTCCGTGGTCCCGCGCAGGATGGTCTGCACCAGCTGCGGAATCCGCTGCCCTTCGCCATTGAGCAAATGCCGCACGATGGTGCTGATGCTCGTGCTGGAGTAGGAGTACGCCGCCGAGCGGATCATCCCCTCGTCGTCGGCGACGCCTTCCTCCACCGCCTTGATCAATTCCGGTGTCGCATAGGCCAGGAAGGGTCCCGCCGTCACATAGTCCCGGCGTCGCAGGATCTCGTTGACGATCCCCACCACCGGCCCCGGCGGCGCCACGTCGGCCAACTGCCCGACGGTGTGCGGATCCATATACGGCGCGGCATCGGCGGCGTAGGCTGGTCCGAGCATCCCCACCGCCTCGGCCGCCTTCTTCGGATGTTCGACCCCGATCGCGCCCGCCGCCCGCCCGGCGATGACCGGCGGCACGATCCGCTGCACCAGGGGCAGCGAAATGCTCAGCGGAACGATCGGCACCAGCATGCTCAATCGCGCGAAGGTCGCATTGTGCTGGGCGAAAATGACTTTCGCCATGCGCTCCTGCAGCTCGTGCAGCCCGCCCGCGCCCAGCTTCGCCAGATGGGTCAGCCGGTCGTCGGATACGTGCAGGGTCCGGGACAGCAGCGTGATCTGCGCCCGGGTCACCAGATCGCTCATCTCCCCTACCCGAGCGCGTTGCCGAACATGATCTTCTTGGCCGCGGTCCGCAGCGGCCACGGCAGTGCGCCGACGGTCTTGTCGACGGCCTCCACCATGTCGGCGGTCTCCTTGCGCTGTGCGTGCCGGAACATGGCCAGCAATTCCGCGGTCTCGGCCTCGCTCAGCAGATCCAGCGCCGCGAGCGGCCCACCCAATTCGTGCTCGAGTTCGCCTCTGGCGCTCATAGTTCTCCCCTTTCCCGGATGACCGGGATCACCCATTCGCCCCCCACTTGACCACAAATCCGAGGCCCGGACAAACCGGTCCACACGCAGATCGACCCCCGCTCATACGAATTGACGGCAGGTGCCATCGGTTACCGCAGGTCAGCCCCGTTACCGGCGGCGATCAGGCCGATCCGCCGCCGGTGCGGTCCGGGTCCGCGAGCGGGTTCAGCGGGTGGCCACCGGCACAGCACGCGCACCGAGACAGTTGGGGGCTTCTTCGGCTGGAGTTCACTCGCCATTCGTCGCACGGGTCCCATCGGGAACCTCGCGCCTTGGACGATCGGCGACGTGCGCATTGTTCAGCTGGCTAATTTCTACGGCCCGCGCTCCGGGGGGCTTCGCACGGCGCTGCATCATCTCGGCGAGGGGTATGCGGCCGCCGGGCACGAGGTGGTGCTGATCGTGCCCGGGCCGCGGCGCGGAGAGGAGCTGCTGCCGTCGGGGGTGTTGCGGATAACCGTTCCGGCGCCGGCGATTCCATTGACCGGAGGGTATCGGGCGGCGGATCCGCGGCGGGTGGCCGATGTGCTGGCCGGATTGCGGCCGGATGCGCTCGAGGTGTCGGATCGGTTGACGCTGCGCGGTTTCGGGCGCTGGGCGCGACAGCGCGGCGTGCTCAGCATGATGATCTCCCATGAGCGACTGGACCGGCTGCTCGGGCAGGTGCTGCCCGGCCCGGCGGCGCGGCGGGCGGCCGACGCGGCCAATCGGCGGACCGCGCAGAACTACGACATCGTGGTGTGCACAACGGCTTTCGCGCGCGAGGAGTTTCAGCGCATCGACGTGGAGAATGTGGAGCTGGTACCGCTGGGGGTGGATCTGGACATGTTCTCCCCCACGCGCCACGACCTGCGGTTGCGGGCCGATCTGGGCGCCGACGATCATCCGCTGCTGGTGCACTGCGGGCGGCTGTCGGTGGAGAAGCGGGTGGATCGCAGCATCGAGGCCGTCGGCCGGCTGCGCCGCGAAGGGCTCGACGCACGGCTGGTGGTGGCCGGTGACGGCCCCCGCCGCGAAGCCCTGGAACGGCGGGCGCGGGCCATTCCGCCGCTGCGCGATGGCTTGCCGGCCGTGCACTTCACCGGATTCATCGACGACCGGACGACTTTGGCGACGCTGCTCGCCACCGCCGATGTCTCCCTCGCTCCCGGCCCGCACGAAACCTTCGGCCTGGCCGCGCTGGAAGCGCTCGCGGCCGGGACCCCGGTCGTGGCGAGCCGCTCCTCGGCGCTGGCCGATATCGTCACCACCGAATGCGGCGCGGTCGCCGACGATCATCCCTCGGCCTTCGCGCACGCCGTCACCGATGTGCTCTCGCGCCCGCCGGCCCAGCGCCGCCGGGCCGCCCGGACCCGCGCCGAGCAGTTCACCTGGCCGGCCGCGGTCTCGGGCATGCTGGAGTTGCTGACGTTCGCCTGAGCGGCTAGTCGCACGCCGGATCCGGTTGCCAGGCAATGTATTCGCGTCCCGCGGCGGTCGCGGCGGTCTGCGCGGAGTTCAGCTGGAACGGGGTGATCCCGCCCGCCTGCCACGGCCCGACCGACCCGGCCGCGATGGCGGAATCCGACTTGGGCACCAGGCCGATCTCGCTGCGCACCACCGCGACCGGGCGATCGGCGAGGGTGAACCAGTCCAGATCGAGGAAGTCGTGGCTGCCGCGGGTCAGCGCCCCGCGCCGCATGGCATCGGCCAGCCGTCCCGCCATCCCGCTCGCGCGCAGATGCCCTTCATTCGCCTCGAACAGCCCGGCCCCGGCCCGCAGATAGCCCGTCTCGAACAACGAGATCACCATGGCCAGCAGGCTGAACGCCCGCGGATCGTCATTGGCGCGCGCCATGAACGCGAACACCTCGATCTCGTTCTCCAGCGTCGTGCCGTATCCGGCCAGCACATGCACCCAATCGTGCTGCGCCAGCAGCGGCGGCGCCGACCCGGGCAGTCCGGGCGTCACGAATCCCCGATCCCGATAGAAATCGGCCACGCCCCGCCCGAGCGTTCCCACCGGCAGCTCCCACAACTGCGCCCACCGCGCCGCCAGCCCCGGATCATCGGTCACCGCACTCCACGACGAGTCCAGCCCCTCGGTGTGCAGCGCATGCAACCGTCCCGCATCCACCCCGCCCAGATACCCATTGCGCGAAAAGTCCACCGCCGCCAGATCCACCGCCCCCTCGGCGTACTTCTCCGCCACCGCGATCATGTCGTCGTCCACCCCGAGCGCGTCCGCGAACTCCCGCAGCCGCCCCGCCACCGCCGCCGGCAGCGGCCGCACCACCAGCGCCGACAGCAGCATGGTCTGCACGATCCGCTCCCGGAAGATCCGATTGCGCCGCGCCAGCCCCGCCGCGAACTCCCCCGCCGAAATCGATTCCAGCTCCCCCACTTCCACCGCATGCCCCGTCATCGACAGAAACAACGCCGGAATCAGCAACTCCTGCAACGCCGTCAGCCCACCCTCCCCCCGCGCCGCACTGACCACCCCGCGCGCCAGCAACCGCACCTCCCCCGCATCCGGTGGAGTAAGAAGCACCTCGGCCATCGCAACACCTTCCCGGCACCCGCCGTGATCGATCCGAACACGGCCATTCTCGACACCAATCCCGTTCGCCGCGCGCCGATTTCACTACCGGCGCACCCACTTGGGTCGAATGCCCGATACACGCGTCACGACAGACAGCGAACCCGGCCCGCTTCGCCCGATAACTCCCGGACATCCACCCGAACACCGGCGATCGAACACCCGATGCCGCATCCCGCGCCCCACCGAACACTCGAAATGGCACACCATGCATCCGAACACTCGCTGCCACATGACCGAAGGCGTAAGAACAGCTGCCATTCCGCCCAGCCGCGTCCTCCGGCGTGCACCCGCACCTCGCGATGCCCTCGCCAGAGACGTTGCGCACGGGCGGGCACTCCTGCCATTTCTCGTCGGGATCGAGATGAGCGCCGCATGCGCAACACTCGGCATTGCCGTGATGGCCGCCGTTCCCGCCACCCCACCGACGCGGCGCACCTGCTGCGCCTGAACATCCGCGAGAGCCTCGGCAGAGCGCCGGACAGCGAATCGTGCAGGGTCCGATCAGGTCGATGCGATCGGGCAACTGCGATTTCGCCCAGGCCTCCTTCGAGGTGCGTCCGCACCTCGTCGAGCGTGATCGCGGCATTCCCGGCCGGACGCTGCATACGAGCGGATGCTCCTGCCACTTCTCCGCTGGACCTGGTGAGGCCCTTCGACCGGTCGCCGGTCCGAACCGGCGGTGACGGGGCCAGCTTCCGGTGCGGGGACCTGTCGCCGAGGACGCGCGAAATGCCGAGGCGCGCAGCGGGGTCGGGCGGCTAGCCTGCCGGTTGTGAACCATGTGCTGACCAGTGAACGGCTGGGCCTGCGGCCCGTGACGGCGGAGGAGCATGAGGTCTTGTTCGCGCACTGGACGGATCCGCGGGTGCGGCAGTTTCTGTTCGACGGGGGCGTGCTGGCGGCGAGCGAGATCACCGAGGCGATCGACGGGAGTGTGCGCGGTTTCGCGTCGGAGGGGTATGGGATCTGGGTCGTACGACTGCGGGAATCGGGCGAGGCGATCGGTGTGGCCGGATTGCGGCCGTTGGAGGAGCTCGGGCTGGAGGTCTTCTACAGTCTGAACCCGCACGTGTGGGGACGGGGACTCGCGACGGAAGCGGCGCGGGCGGTGGTCGACTACGGGCTCGATGTGCTCGGGTTGCCGCGGGTGCTCGCGGAGGTCGATGAGGGCAATACGGGTTCCATCGCCGTGGTCGAGCGGCTGGGGATGACGCCGTTCGCGGTGGTGCCCGGGGTGCTCGGGCCGATGATCCGGTATCGGGTGTCGCGGTAGCGGGGCGGGCGGGAGGCGCTCGGATAGTCCGGCGAATCGGGCCGGTCGGATGGTTGTCCGCGAGCCGTCCGCGATTTTCCGGCAATCTTCTCTACGGTGGTGGGCGCTCCGCTGTCACGGAACTGCCCGCCTGCCCGAAGGTGTTGTCGAATGCCGTGTGTACGCGCTGTATCCGTTGCTGGTGTGCTGGCCGCGTTGGCGGTGAGCGGGCCCTGCTGGTTCGCGGCGCCCGCGGCGGCGGATGTCGTTGAGCTGCTGTGCACCGCGTCCGCGCAATCGTGCAGCGTGACGCCGTTGCGGCCCGCGCCCGCTTCGATTCCGGCGCCCACGGGGACGCATCGGGTCGGGCGGATCGACGCGCATCTGGCGGATGGCGGGCGCGAACTCATGGTGTCGGCGTGGTATCCGGCGGTGGCGGACGAGCGGCCCGCGCCGTATCTGCCGGCGGGCACGATGACCGGGCGGGCCCATATCGCCTGGCAGGCGAGCAATTGGTTGCCCGCCTTGGCTGCCGCGCCGCTCGTGGGTGCGACCGCACCGGCGACCTGGGGTGCGGCGGTGGATCCGGCGGCGGGACGATTGCCGGTGCTGGTGTGGTCGCCCGGTTTGGGTACGCCGCGGTGGCTGGGGTCGGGGCTGGCCGCCGATCTGGCCTCCAAGGGCTGGCTGGTGGTGACCGTCGATCACACCGGGGAATCACCGGTGGTCGAATTCCCCGGGGAGCGAATCATTGTCGGGCAGCCGGTGAACATCACCGACCGGGAGGCGATGCGGCGGGCGCTGGAAACACGGGTCGCCGATATGCGCCTGGTGCTCGACAGCCTGCCCGCACTGCCGGAGGTCGGCGAGCGCATCGATCCGGAACGGATTGCCGCGGCGGGGCATTCGTACGGCGGCTACACCGCGGTGCTGACGGCGGCGCGCGATCACCGGGTGAAGGCGGCGGTGGTGCTCGACGGTTCGGTGGCCTTCCTGGAGCCCAGCGAGCTCGAGCGCGCCGGGGTGAATCGCCCGGTGCTGGTGCTGGCGGCCGGGGATATGGTGCACGCGAGCTGGATCAGCTTCGGGCAGGTGACGCCGGGACCGTTCGCGCTGGCGACGATTCGCTCCGGGGCGCACTACGTGTCGACGGATCTGCCCGCCCTCGGCGGAACACCGGTCCTGTGCGGCACTGTCCCGCCCGATCGCGCGGCCATGATCACCCGCGCGGTGACGGCCGGATTCCTCGACAAGTGGTTGCACGGCGGTCCGGACGACTACGGCTCGTGGCCCGAACTCGATTGGCGCACACGCTGACCGGCGCCTCGCACCGCAGTCGAAATTCCAGCCCCCCATGCGGGCAGCACGGAACTCGCTGACCGCCACCGGACGGCGATCGCAGGCATGAACGCCCGCACCGTCAACCGAACAAGGTCCGCCCCGGCGGTGCCCGGCGGACCGCCTGTCCTTCAGTCCTCGACCTTCAATCCCGCCGCCGCCGCGAATGCCGGGGCCAGTTCCATCAGCTGCCCGTGATTGACGACTGCTCCCCGTAGTGATCCGATGCCGTCGGCCACGGTGAGCATCTGGGCCCCCCGGAAGTCCACATTCTTCATGGTCGTCTTGTTCACCAGCAGCCCCTGCACGCGCGAGCCGGGGAAGCCGAGCGAGGTGAGCTTCGCGTCGCCGAAGTCGACATCGCGCAGGGTGCAGTCACGGAAGACCACATCCTGCAGCCGCGCCGTGCGGAAGTTCACGGCGTCGAACTTGCAGCCGGTGAAGGTCACTCGCCGGATCGACGTGCCGACGGCTTCGACTCCGGCCCAGGCGCTTTCGATGACCTCCCCATCGAGCCAGCTGGACTCGCTCAGCATGGTGCCCGCCATGTTCACCTGCCGCAGCCACACATCGGTGAACCGACTGTAGGACAGATTTCCGCCGGTGAAGCTCAACTCGGACAGCGCCGACTCGTTGAATCGCACATTGCGCAGTTCGGCGCGCTCGAGCTCCCGATCGGTGACCCGCACGCAGTCGTATTCGCCCTCGATCGCGAGCTCACCGTCGAACGATTCCACGAAACGGGCGTAAGGCAGATCCTCGAAGGCAGTCGGCATCCTTCGACCTTAACCGCCCCCACCGACTGCGTTCAGAGGCGGCGGATACGGGTGATCCAGGCCGCGAAATCGGCCAGGCCCTCCGGCGAGACCTCGAGCCCGCCGATCTGCTCAGGCGTGGCATCCCCGACCCGGCCGCGATACCGAGCGGGTTGGAGGGACTCCAATTCCCAACCCGCGCCGAAGGATTCGCGAATCACCTCGGCCGCGATCCGCGGCCCGATGCCCGGTTCGGCATTGGACAGCGCCAGCACGTGCAGCGTCCCGCCCGGTTTGAGCACCGCGGCCAGACTGCGCACATACGCCGCCCGCAGCTCCGGTTCGGTGCCGAACACATGGAACAGCGCACTGTCGACGACGGTGTCGAACGCGGGCGCGGATCCGGCCGGATCACCCGCGAAATCCGCCCGCTTGCCCAGCTCGAGCGCATCGGCGACCTCGAATCGCGCCTGCGGAACCCCTTGGGACACGGCATTGTCGTGCGCGTAGGCGACCGCGCTCGGCGACAGGTCCACCCCCGTCACGTCGTAGCCGAGCCGCGTCAGCAGAATGGTGTGCTCCCCCGCCCCGGCGCCGGGATCAAGCACCCGCCCGCGAATGGCCCCCTGCCGTTCCAGCGCCACGATGGCGGGCTGCGGCTGCCCGATCACCCACGGCGCGGTGTCGTTGTCGTACACGGTGTTCCAGAACTCTGCGGATCGTGTCATATCCCCACCCTGCAACCTCGACCCCACTCGAGGTCAAACGAATCTCCCGGCTCGCCGCGCGCCGCCCCGGCGCGGCGCATTCCTCACGCGGGCAGGTAGTGGCGCAACAGCACCGCGAGCTGCTCCCGTGCGTCATCGAACGGCACACTCGACTTCAGCGCCCGGCTCTGCACGATGGCCCCCTCGATCACCGACACCAGCAGCCCGGCCACCGACCGCGCCGTCTCCGCCGCCACCCCGGCCGCCGCCAGACCTTCGGCGAGCCGACCGGTCCATTGCCCGAACGCCTGCCCCGCCGCCGACTGCACCGCCGGGTCCAGCTCGTCCAGCGCGGCCGCCATCATGAACGATCCGGCCCGGTACTCGCTGGCTTCGAGCGGCCCCCGCCAGAACGCCAGCAGCTCGTCGAGCCACCCTTCCGGCGCGGATGCCCTGGGCAGGGCGTCGGCCATCCGGCTCACGTGCTGGTACACCAGCCTGGACACGATGCGGGTGGCCGCCTCGACCAGTTCCCCCTTGCCCGCCGGGAAGTGCTGGTACAGCGAATTGCGCGAGGCGCTGCTGCGTTTGAGCAGTTCACTGAGCCCGGCGGCGTGCACGCCGTGCTCCTGGACGGTGGCGATGGTGCTCGCGATCAATCGGGCCCGCGGTCCGGCGGCCATGGATCATCTCCTCCAACCCTTGTGTGAACCGATCGGTCCATGTTAAACGTTATCCCGTGTGAACCGATCGGTTCACAACGGAGAGGAACCCATGCCCGCGACCATCGCCACCGCAACCCCGGTCACCCATGCCGCGCTGCTCGGCCTCGGGGCCTACCGCCCCCGCCGGATCGTCCCCAATGCCGAGATCGTCGACCGCATCGATTCCTCGGACGAATGGATCCGGACCCGCTCGGGCATTGCCGCCCGCCGCTGGGCGGACAAGGACGAGACCATCGTCTCGATGAGCGTGGCCGCCGCCCGCGACGCGCTCACCGCCGCCGGGGTGACCGCCGAGCAGATCGACGCGGTGGTGCTGGCCACGTCCTCGCAGATGGTGCTGGGCCCCTCGGCGGGCGCGGTGGTGGCGACGGAGCTCGGCATGCACGACACGGCGGCCTATGACGTCTCGGCCGGCTGCGCCGGGTTCTGCTACGCACTCGGCAATGCCGCCAGTCTGGTGCGCGCGGGCCAGGCCCGGCACGTGCTGGTGATCGGCGTGGAACGGCTCTCGGACCTGCTCGATCAGTCCGACCGCACCTGCGCGTTCATCTTCGCCGACGGCGCGGGCGCGGTGGTGGTGGGACCGGCCGAGGCCGAGGGCATCGGCCCGACCGCCTGGGGCTCGGACGGCAGCCAGACCGCGGCCATCAAGCAGGACAAGGACTTCCAGGAGTACTTCGCCGAGGTCGCGGCGGCCGAGGCCAGCGGCGGGACGTCGGTGCGGCCCTATATCCGGATGAATGGTGCGGCGGTATTCCGCTGGGCCGTCACGTTTTTGGAGAAGGCGTGCCGGGATGCGCTCGACCGTGCGGGGGTGAGCGTCGAGGATCTGGACGCGTTCGTGCCGCATCAGGCCAACGGCCGCATCACCGACGCGCTGACCCGGGCGCTGGGGATGCCCGAGACGGTCGCGGTCGCGCGCGACATCGTCGAGACCGGAAACACCAGCGCCGCATCCATTCCCATGGCCATGGAGCAGCTGCTGCGCTCGGGTGAGGCCAAGGCGGGCGATACGGCGCTGCTGCTGGGATTCGGTGCGGGACTGGCGTATGCGGGTCAAGTCGTGCGCCTGCCCGCGATCGCCTGATCGGGCGAATGCGGCGGCCCGGTGGTCGCACCGGGCCGCCGCGGAGTTCTTATCGCAAGGGGCCGAAGAACTTCCGCAGATCCCCCGCCAGCAGCTCCGGGGCCTCCATGGCCGGGAAGTGCTGGCCGCGTTCGAATTCGGTCCAATGCGCCCCGGCCGGGGCGGGAACGATCCGGCGCACGGTCTCGTCCGCGCCGAAGACCGCGTACCCCTCCGGAACCTGGACCGGCGAACCCCAATCATGGGAGTGGGCCTGCTCGTAGAGGGTGTGCGCCGCGCCGACCCCGGAGCCGGTGAACCAGTACAGGCTCACGGTGGTCAGCATCTGATCCCGATCGATCGGCAGATCGGTCCACCGCTCGAAACTCTCCGCGATCCACGCCAACTGGAAGATCGGCGAATCGGCCAGGCCGTATCCGATGTTCTGCGGACGGCTGTTCTGAATGGCGAGATAGCCCGCGCCGTCCGTCCGGAATTCCTCCATGCGCGCCAGGATCAGCTTGTCCACCGGATCATTGGCGTCCAAGCGGTCGGCCATCCCGGGAATGAAGGTGGCGGTCGCCGCCGCGGTCATGGGATCGGTCACCACGTGCACACCGAGCACGTGCTCACCGTCGAGACCGGCCACCGCACCGGACACTCCCGCGCCGACGTCACCGGCGTGCAGGCCGTAGCGCTGGTAGCCGAGCCGGCTCATCAATTCGATCCACGCCCGCGCCGTGCGCGACATGGTCCAGCCGGTGGCCGAGAGCGGGCTCGACAGGGTGTAGCCGGGCAGCGAGGGCGCGACGACGTGGAAGGCCGGGCCCTCGGCCGGGTTCACCAGCAGGTCGATCAGGGTGGTGAATTCCGCGACCGAGCTGGGATAGCCGTGCGTGATCAACAGCGGCGTCGCGTCCTCGCGGTCGGAGCGCACGTGCAGGAAATGGATGCGCTGCCCGTCGATCTCGGTGGTGAACTGCGGAAAGGCATTGAGCTCGGCTTCCTGTGCCCGCCAATCGAATCCGGTCCGCCAGTACTCGGCGAGCTCCCGCAGGTGATCGAGGGGAACCCCGCGTTCCCACCCGATGCCGGGCAGCGTGCCGGCCCAGCGCGCGTGCGCGAGCCGCTCGTGCAGGTAATCGATCTCGGACTGCGGGATGTCCAGGCGGAAGGGGTGAATCTCAGTGTTCATCAAGAGGACTCCGTTCGATCAGGGCTATCGAATCACGTGTTGTTCGTGCTGTCAGGAAAACTCTACGAAGCAATGCGGACAGTTTCGTTCCTAATTCGAGCTGTGTGCCGAAATGGCAAAAACGGTTGTGCCACCACGGAACGCACAGCATGGTGGACACCGTGACCGGCATAGAGAAGGCGCAGCAGTCGCTGTGGAACGGCACCGGCGGCCAGAACTGGGTGACGGCGCAGGAACTGCTCGACCGCATGTACCGGCCGTTCGAACCGATCCTCACCGACGCCGTCGCCCCCGGCGCGCGGATCCTCGATGTCGGCTGCGGTTCCGGCGCCACCACCGTGGCCGCCGCGCGGCGGACCGGCGAGCCGGAGCAGTGTGTCGGCGTGGACATCTCCGAGCCCATGATCGCCGCCGCCCGGGAGCGCGCCGGCCGGCAGGGCCTGGCGGTGCAGTTCCTGCGGGCCGACGCCGCCACCTACGCCTTCCAGCCCGCCTCCTTCGATGCGATCATCTCCCGCTTCGGCGTCATGTTCTTCGACGATCCGACCGCCGCGTTCACCAACCTGCGCACTGCCGCCCGCGACGGCGGCATACTGCGCTGCATCGTCTGGCGCGGTCCCGAGGACAACCCGTTCATGACCACGGCCGAGCGCGCCGTCGCGCATCTGCTGCCGGATCTGCCGCCGCGAATCCCCGACGCCCCCGGCCAGTTCGGCTTCGCCGATCCGGATCATGTGCGGCCCGTTCTCGGCGACAGCGGCTGGACCGGCATCGATATCGCGCCCCTGGACATGCCGTGCGCCATGCCCGCATCCCAGCTGCCGCGCTACCTGTCCCTGCTCGGCCCGGTCGGCCGCGCCCTCACCGTCGCGGCCGAGGCCACCCGCGCGCGGGTGCTCGAGACCCTCGTCCCCGCCTTCCGCGGCTATGTGCACGGTGACGAGGTCCGCTACACCGCCGCCTGCTGGCTGATCAACGCACACGCGGCCTGACTCCGGGGCGGCGCGGGCGGTTCACTAGGCTCTGGCACCTATGGCCCTCAGCGCAACCCTGCACCACTTCGTCGTTCACCTCGCCGATGTCGATCGCGGCGTCTACGAGGAACTGGAGTTGCGGGTCGCGCGCCACCCGTCGGAGACCGTCGAGTTCATGCTCACCCGGGTGCTGGCCTACTGCCTGGAATACGAGGAGGGCATCACCTTCAGCGAGGGCGGGGTCTCCTCCACCGACGAACCGGCGGTGCTGGTGCGCGATCTCACCGGTCGCATCACCGCCTGGATCGAGATCGGCGCGCCGGATGCCGATCGCGTGCATCGCGGCAGCAAGCTCGCCGACCGCGCCGCCGTCTACACCCACCGCGATCCGGTCAAGGTCGCGGCGCAGTTGTCCGGCAAGCGGATTCATCGCGCCGAGACGATTCCGCTCTACAGCTTCGACCGCGCGTTCATCGATGCGGCGGCCGCGCTGATCGATCGCCGCAATACCGTCACCGTGTCGGTCACCGAAGGCGAACTGTTCCTGGAGATCAACGGCACCAGCCTGAGCACCAGCGTCGAGCAGCAGCTGCTCGGCTGACCGGGTCAGAGCTCGTCGTCCGGATGCAGCAGCCGTTGCGGTCCCGCACCGTGGGCGGCGAGGGTATCGCTGGGATTGAGCACGTAGCAGCGCCGCAGCGACAGGCAGCCGCAGCCGATGCAGCCGGTCAGCTCGCGCTGCAATTGCTCGATTTCCCGTCTCCGCGCCTCGAGGTGATCGCTCCAGCGTTTGGCGATGCGATCCCAGTCGCGTTTGCTCGGCATGCGTTCCTCCGGCAGTCCGTCGAACGCCTCCGCCACCTCGGCGAGCGGGATGCCCAGGCGTTTGGCGAACAGCACCAGCGACAGCCGCCGCAGCACATGACGCGGGTAGCGGCGCTGGTTGCCGGAGGTGCGGACCGAGCTGATCAGGCCCTGCTCCTCGTAGAAGCGGACCGCCGAGGTCGCGACGCCCGCGCGCTGGGCGAGCTCGCCGATGGTGAGCAGATCGGTGGGTGCGGCCATGAATTTCCCTCTTGACTTCAAGTTCGCTTGAAGTTCTAGCGTAGCGCGAGTGACTGCAACCTCCTCGAATGCCGCAGCCAGAGCGGAGAATACGAACGACGACAGCGCATCGGAGTCGGCTGTCGAAGGCACCGGACGGTGGTCGGAGCTGTTCGCCGGACGGTATCTGGCCGGCGTGCTCATCCTCGCGGGCGGTGTGGCGCTGTATGCGATGAACCTCTACTTCACCGCCGCGCTCATGCCCTCGATCGTCGAGGACATCGGTGGCGATCGGTACTACGCGTGGGTGGCGACCGGGTTCCTGATGGCAGCGGTGATCGCCTCCATGCTGGTCAGCCGCGTCCTCGCCGCCGCCGGTGCGGCGGCCGCGTATCTGCTGGGCTTTCTGGTGTTCGCCGCCGGCGCCGCGATCAACGCGCTGAGCCCGACCATGGAGGCGCTGGTGGCGGGACGCGTGGTGCAGGGCTTCGGCGGCGGTCTGCTCGCCGGGCTCGGGTATGCGGTCATCAGAACCGCGCTGCCGAGCCATCTCTGGGGCCGCGCGGCCGGGCTGGTCTCGGCGATGTGGGGTGTGGGCACCCTCGTCGGGCCCGCGCTCGGTGGCGTCTTCGCCGAACTGGGGGCCTGGCGGTGGGCCTATGCGCTGTTGCTCGCGGTGGCGCTGGTGCTGGCCGTCCTCACCCGGAAAGCCTTGCCGCGCAACGCACAACCGGCCGGCGAGCACAGCCCTGTCCCGGTGGCGCCGCTGGTGCTGCTGACACTGGCGGCGAGTGCGTTCAGCCTGAGTTCGACGGTGTCCCCCGGCGGGCCGACCGCGGTCGCCCTCGGTGTGGGCGCGCTGCTGCTCGGGGCCTTCGTCCTGGTCGAGGCGAAGGGGTCGGTGAGCGTGCTGCCCCGGCTCACCTACACGCGCGGCACCTCGCTCAAATGGATCTACCTCACCGTCGCGGCCCTGTGCGCGGGCGTGATGACCGAGAACTTCATCCCCCTGTTCGGGCAGAAACTCGGCGGCCTCTCACCGCTGGTGGCGGGCCTGCTGGGTGCGGCGCTCTCGGTCGGATGGGTTGTGGCGCAGGTCTTCAGCGTCGATCTCGCCGCCACCGCCGCGCGCCGCGCCATCCGCATCGCCCCGCTCATGCTCACCGGCGGCCTGATCGCCTACGGCCTGCTGCAAACCGACAATGCCGCGGCCGCTGTCGTGATCGTCTGGGCGGGTGCGCTGTTCATCGCGGGCCTGGGCATCGGCCTGGCCTTCCCGCATCTGAGCGTCGCCGCGATGAGCAGCACCGACGACCAGGCCGAAGGCGCGAAAGCCGCTGCCGCCCTGAACACCACGCAGTTGATCGCCTACGCCGTGACCTCGGCCATCGCGGGCACGCTCATCCGCCTCGGTGACGCGTCGCTGGTCGATTCCGCCCGCCTGATGACCTTCGGCATCGCCGTGCTCACCGCGCTGGGGACGGCGACCGCGCTCTTCGCGACCCGCCGCCCCCGCGGCGAACGGTGAAGGTCACGGGGTGGCGGGCACGATGGGCGGAACATAGTCGAAGGTCATGCCCAGCAGCCACACCAGCAGCAGGACCACCGGCAGATGGAACAGGAACTGCAGGAACGTGAATCCGACGAGGTCGCGGGCGCGCAGCCGCAGCACCGCCAGCAGCGGCAGCATGAAGAACGGGTTGATCAGGTTCGGCAACGCCTCGGCCACATTGTAGATCTGCACCGTCCAGCCGAGATTCATCCCGACGTCGGTCGAGGCCTGCATGACATACGGGGCCTCGACCAGCCACTTGCCGCCGCCGGACGGGATGAAGATGCCCAGCACCACCGTGTAGAGGGCGATGACGACGGCGAAGGCGCCCCCACCGCCGATATTGGTGAAGAACTCCGCCAGGTGATGGGAAACAGTCTGCCCGCCACGGCCTTTCGCTTTGGTGAGGATCGCGGCCATGGCGGCGTACAGCGGGAACTGTACGAGAATGCCGGCCGTGGCGGGCACGGCGAGCGAGACCGCCTGCAGGAACTTGCGCGGCGTCCCGTGCAGCACCAAACCGAGCATGAGGAACACCAGCAGATAGCCATTGAGGCTGCTGACCACGGTGAGCACCGGTTTGGCGGCGAGCTGGGAAATCAACCAGCCCAAGGTCAATACTCCCGCCAGGATCGGCAGGATGCGGCTGTACTCGAGCCACTCACCCGGGCGCGAACGCGGCGCCACCTCCGCGGGCTGGTCGTCCAGATCGACGGCCAGGTCCTGCGCGGTCTTGATCGCCGCGCCCTTCGGCGCCGAGAAGTGCGCGATCAGCACGGTGATCGCCATGATGATCGCGCACGTCAGCAGCGACTGCCAGGTGAAGATGGTGGTCCCGAAGTCGAGCACGCCGGTGATCTTCAACAACGCCGGCGGCAACGAGGCGGCGGTGGCCTGCAATTGCGCGGCCGAGGACGAAATGCCCAGCGCCCACACCGCACCCAATCCCATGAACGCCGCCGCGCCCAGCGCCCGATAGTCCACCCGCAGATCGGCCCGCCGGGCAATGGCCCGCGCCAGCAGCCCGCCGCACACCAGGCTGAGTCCCCAATTCAGGAACGAGATCGACATCGAAAGGAACGCAACGAAACTCACCGCCCCCGCGGCACTGCGCGGCAGCATGGCCAGCCGCTCGATCAACCGGGCCACGGGCGGCGAGGTGGCGATGACGTATCCGGTGAGCACCACCATCGCCATCTGCAAGGTGAACGCCGTCAGATCCCAGAACCCGTCACCGAACGCATTCGCCACCGTCCGCGGCGACGACCCGTTCGCGAGCGCGGCGACCGCCACCAGCACAACACCCGCCAGCGCGACGACATACGCGTCGGGAAACCACTTCTCCGTCCACCCGGCAAGCGACTGCGCGACCCGCGCCAGCCCCTTCTCCGATGTGGTCGCCTCGTTCCGGTCGGGGCTGGTGTCTGCGCTGGCGGACGTCATACCGGCGTTCCTCTTCTCTCTCTCGCACCCGGGCCCGCCCGACGCATGTGACGCGCCACACAAGGCCCGGTCGCCGAGTATCGAGTCCCCACTCGTGCGCAGACAAGAGAGAAAAATGCACGGATCCTGTGCGAATTCGCAGAAACCGCCGGTGAAGTGGACCTATGCCCCATTCGCCCGAATGGCGTGCTGCGTTCCGGCCTCCGGTCCGCCGCGGACCGGGCCTGCGACTGCTCGAGCAGCGAAGTCCATCGACAACCTGCGCGACCGCTCCCCCTCCCCTCGAAACCCCACGTCCTCGACGCCGACCGGATCATCGTCCGCAATTCCACCGCCGCCCCGAACGAAGCGGCCGGGCGGGCCGTGATGGCGAGCAATACCCCCGAGAAGACCGGCAGGTGAGCCTACTCTAACTTAGACGTGCCTTGCCTAAGCGGGGCTCGTAGGAATGAGTCTGGAGTGCCCATGCGTGCTGTTCGTATCCCCACCGCCGTCGCCGCGATCGCGGCGGTCGCCGCCGTCGCGGGGTGCACCGCGAAGACCGACGGAGCGGGCGACTCCCAGACCATTGCGGTGACAGCCACCGACAGCTCGTGTGAGGTGTCGAAGCAGGAGGTTCCCGCCGGGCACATCACGCTGGCCGTGGAGAACAAGGGTGACAAGGTCACCGAGGTCTACCTGCTCTACCCCGACGACCGCATCGTGACCGAACGGGAGAACATCGGCCCCGGCACGAAGGCCGAGATCACGGCCGAGGTCACCGCCGGTGAGTACGTCATCGCCTGCAAGCCGGGCATGAAGGGTGACGGGATTCGGCAGCAGGTGCGGGCCACCGGCGATGGTGCGCCGGCGCAGCGCGATCCGCGCTTGGATGCCGCGGTGGCGGCCTATCGCGGGTACGTGCAGCAGCAGGCCGATGAGACCCTGCCGTTGGTGCAGACCTTCGTCGCCGCCATCGAGAAGGGCGATATCGCCGCGGCCCGGCAGGCGTACGCGCCGTCACGCATCGGCTGGGAGCGGACCGAGCCGGTCGCGGAGTCCTTCGGCGATATCGACCCGAAGGTCGATGTGCGTGAGGACGGGTTGGAGGAAGGCCAGGAGTGGACCGGCTGGCATCGCCTGGAGAAGGCGCTGTGGCAGGACAACAAGATCGGTCAGGAGGAGCAGGACCTGGCTCGCCGCTTGGTCACCGATCTGCAGGACTGGCAGCAGCGGGTCGGAACCGCCGAGATCACCCCGACGGGGATGGCCAATGGCGCCAAGGAGCTGCTCGACGAGGTCGCCACGGGCAAGGTGACCGGTGAGGAAGAGCGCTACAGCCACACCGACCTGGTCGACTTCCACGCCAATGTCGAGGGCGCGCAGAAGTCCTATGAACTGCTGAAGCCGGTTGTGGCCGAGAGTGATCCGGCGCTGGTGACCGAGCTAGACAAGCAGTTCGCGGCGCTGTACGCGCTGCTGGCGGTCCACCGCGCGGGCGACGGCTTCGTCTCCTACGACAAGGTCGGCGACGCCGACCGCAAGACGCTCTCGGACGGGGTCAACGCGCTGGCGGAGCCGCTGTCCAAGCTTGCCGCCGCCGTCGTGAAGTAGGTCCTGCGATGGCGACCGAACAGAACTCTTCCGCCAAGCCGTCACGCCGTTCCGTGCTGGGCTGGGGTGGGGCCGGGCTGCTGCTCGGCGCCGCCGCGGCCGGTGGCGGCGCGGCGGTGATCCGCAGCGATGCGCGACCCGTCGCGACCATGGGCGCCGCGGTGCCGTTCTACGGCGAGCATCAGGCCGGTATCGCCACGCCCGTCCAGGATCGGCTGCACTTCGCCGCCTTCGATGTGACGACCGATTCGCGTGACGCGCTGATAACGCTGCTGAAGGAATGGACCGCAGCCGCAGCGGCCATGACCGAGGGCAAGCCGGTGGGCGCGGGCGCGATCGGCGGGATTCCCGAGGCGCCGCCGGATGACACCGGTGAGGCCTTCGGGCTCGAGCCGTCCCGTCTCACCATCACCATCGGCTTCGGCCGCTCACTCTTCGACAAGGACGGCCGCGACCGTTTCGGGTTGCGGAATCAGTTGCCCGAGGCCTTGATCGAGCTGCCGAAGTTCCCCGGCGACAATCTCGACCCGAATCGCAGCGGCGGTGATCTGTGCGTCCAGGCGTGCGCCGACGACCCGCAGGTCGCCGTGCACGCCATTCGCAATCTCGCGCGCATCGGGTTCGGCAAGGTCGCGGTGCGCTGGTCCCAGCTCGGCTTCGGCAAGACCTCCTCGACCACGCCCGAGGAGCAGACGCCGCGAAACATGATGGGGTTCAAGGACGGCACCCGCAATATCGCGGGCACCGACACCGAGGCCCTCGATCAGCACGTGTGGGTGCCCGAGCAGAACGCGCACACCTGGCTGTCCGGCGGCAGCTACCTCGTGACCCGGCGCATCCAGATGCGGATCGAGACCTGGGACCGCACCTCGCTCAAGGAGCAGGAGGACATCTTCGGCCGCACCAAGGGCGAAGGCAATGCCTACGGCAAACAGCGCGAGCACGACGAGCCGGATCTGCAACTGCTGCCCGCGGTTTCGCATGTGCGCCTCGCGCACCCCGAC
This sequence comes from Nocardia sp. NPDC127526, assembly GCF_042672265.1. Classification (NCBI taxonomy): domain Bacteria; kingdom Bacillati; phylum Actinomycetota; class Actinomycetes; order Mycobacteriales; family Nocardiaceae; genus Nocardia; species Nocardia sp. NPDC127526. The sequence continues at coordinate 114,475 of NZ_JBHXVO010000002.1, forward strand.
ACCAATGGCGGTGCCCGCATGCTGCGTCGCGGCTACTCCTTCACCGACGGCACCGACGGTCTCGGGCGCCTGGACGCCGGCCTGTTCTTCATCGCCTACCAGAGCGATGTGCGCACCGGCTTCGTCCCGGTGCAGCAGAGCCTGGCCCGCAGCGACGAACTCAACGAGTACATCCAGCATGTCGGCTCCGGGGTGTTCGCCGTCCCGACCGGCGTCCGCGGCCCCGGCGACTGGTGGGGCCGCGCACTGTTCGAGGGGACGGCTTCCTAGATGTTCGCCAACTTCCTGATCGGCCTGCGCGAGGGTCTCGAGGCCGCCCTCGTCGTCTGCATCCTCGTCGCATACCTGGTCAAGGTCGATCGCCGAGACGCGTTGCGCCCCATCTGGATCGGTATCGGCGCGGCCGTCGCCCTGAGCCTCACCTTCGGCGCCGTCCTCGAATACGGCTCCCAGCAGCTGACCTTCGAGGCCCAGGAACTCCTCGGCGGCGGCCTGTCCATCATCGCCGTCGGCCTGGTGACCTGGATGATCTTCTGGATGCGCCGCACCGCAAGGCATCTCAAGACCGAACTGCACGGCCGCCTCGACCAGGCCCTCGCCATCGGCACCGGCGCACTCGTGCTCACCGCCTTCCTCGCCGTCGGCCGCGAGGGCCTGGAAACCGCCCTCTTCCTGTGGCGGGCGGTCAAATCCACGGGCGACGGCTCGACCCAGCCGCTGATCGGCGTCCTCCTCGGCCTCACCACCGCCGTGGCCATGGGCTGGCTCTTCTACCGCGGCGCCCTGCGCATCAACCTCGCCCGCTTCTTCACCTGGACAGGCGGCCTCCTGGTAGTCGTCGCCGCCGGCGTGCTCGCCTACGGCATCCACGACCTCCAGGAAGCCCGCGTCCTCCCCGGCCTCGCCAACAAGGCGTTCGACATCAGCTCCACCATCCCGCCGGACACCTGGTACGCCACCCTCCTCAAGGGCACCCTCAACTTCCAGCCCAACCCCACCGTCCTGCAGATCGCGGTCTGGCTGCTCTACCTCGTCCCCACCCTCATCCTGTTCCTCCGGCCCCAGCGCACCCCCGCACCCGCGGTCGCCCGCACCGAGTCCGGTGCTGCAAAACAGGTGCGGCGCGACTAGCACAGTGTGTCCGGGCGGTTACTGCCCGATTACCGCCCCTGGATACCGTGGGTGGCGAAATGCAGTGCGCCACAGCTTTTTCAGGGGATGCCATGACGAAGCCAGCTACGCCGGAGACGGTACCGACGACGGTAGGATTACCCGGGGCGATTGCCGCTCGGGCGGCCGGGCAGCCGGATGCGGTGGCCCTGGTCTGCGAGGGGCGGAAGACCACCTTCGACAGTCTCTATCAGGTGTCCTGCCGGGTCGCCAATGCGCTGCTGGCCGCGGGGCTGGCGCCGGGGGCGCGGATCGGGTATCTCGGTCGGGACAGTGAGCGGCTGTATGAGCTGCTGATCGCGGCCGCGGATGTCGGGGTGGTGCTGGTGCCGGTGAACTGGCGGCTCACGGGGAGCGAGATCGCTTATATTCTGGGCGATTCCGGGTGCCGGCTGTTGTTCGTGGATGCGGCCGACGAAGGGGTTGCCGAGCAGGCGGTGCAGCAGCTCGACCAGCGTGTCGAACTGGTGCGGCTGGATGCCGGTGGGGTCGCGGGGGCGGGATTCGCCGCGTGGTATGCGCCGTACGCCAATCAGCGGCCGGACGCCGAGGGCGATCGGCAGCGGGCGCTGTTGCAGATGTACACCAGTGGCACGACGGGTAATCCGAAGGGCGTGGTCATTCCGCAGCAGAGCCTGTTCGCGGTGCGCGAGGTGCGGGACAGCTCGGATATGCCGTGGCTCGAGGTGCCGCCGGAGGATCGGTGCCTGGTTCTCATTCCCGGCTTCCACATCGCTGGATTGGCTTGGGCGGTGCAGGGTCTGCTCGATGGCGTCACCACCGTCGTGCTGCCCGAGTACACGCCGGGCGCCGCCCTCGAAGCCATGCGCACGCAGGGCGTCACCGCCGTCTGCGGGGTGCCGGTCATGCTGTTGCTGGTGCTGGCCGAACCGGGTGTCACCCCGGCGGATTTCGCGGGTCTGCGGCAGGTCGCCTACGGCGGCTCTCCCATGCCCGAACAGATGCTCGCACTGTGCATGTCGCTCTACGGGTGCGAGTTCCTGCAGTTCTACGGGATGACCGAGACGGCCACCCCGATCACGTTCCTGCCGCCCGCGGACCACACCCCCGGCAATCCGCGCCTGCGTTCGGCCGGCGCGCCCTATGCGGGATCGGAGATCATGATCCTGGACAAGGCGGGAAATGCGTTGCCGCCCGGCGAGATAGGCGAGGTCGTGGTGCGCGGGCCGGCGATGATGCTCGAGTACTTCCACAATGCGGACGCCACCGCCGACACCCTGATCGACGGCTGGCTGCACACCGGTGACGCGGGCCGCTTGGACGCCGACGGCTATCTGTACATCTGCGACCGGATCAAGGACATGATCATCGTGGCCGGTGAGAACGTCTACCCGGCCGAGGTCGAGAACGCCCTGGTCGCCCATCCCGCGGTCCGCGAGGCCGCCGTGGTCGGCGCGCCCGATGAGCGGTGGGGCGAGCGCGTGCACGCCTTCGTCGCCTTCCATCCCGGGCAGTCGGCCACTCCGCACGAACTGCTGATGTCGCTGCGCGACAAGCTGCCTTCGTTCAAACTCCCCCAGCAGATCGATATTCTCGATGCCGTCCCCCGCAATGCCAGCGGCAAGATTCTGCGCCGCCGCCTGCGGGAACCGTTCTGGCAGGGCCGCGACCGCGCGGTGAACTGAACCCAGGGGTGCGGGGCCCAGGGGTCCCGCCATCCGTCCAGGGGTGCCCCTCGTAGGGGTACTGTCCGGCGAATCCGTGTTCCACCATCGATGCGATCGTGAACGGACGAACCGGAAGGCGGCGCCATGGAATTCCGTGTTCTCGGCGCACTGGATATCCGATCCGGCGGGAGCAGGCTCGATCTCGGCGGGCTGACCCGCCGGGCCGTGCTCGGCTATCTGCTGCTGCACGACAATCAGGCGGTGGCCGCGAGCCGGATCCAGACCGCGCTGTGGCCGGATCGCCCGCCGCCCACGGCGCGCAAGATCGTGCAGAATGCGGTGTCGGCCATCCGAAAGACCCTCGCCCACGGCGATTCCGAGCTCGAGCGCGCGGTCCTGCTGACCGAGAATCCGGGCTACCGGCTGCGCGTGGACCCGAATGCGGTGGATCTCAACCGTTTTCGCCGCCTCGCCGAGCAGGGCCGCACCGCCGTGCAGGCCGGGGCGGCCGAACCGGGCCGGGAGCGGCTGCGGGCGGCGGTCGGCATGTGGTCCGGGACCGCGCTGGCCGATCTGGTGGAGGCCGGGATCGACTGGAGCGAGCTCACCGCCCTCGAGGACGAACGGCTCAATGTGCACGAGGACTGCCTGGAGGCGGAGCTGGCGGTCGGACGGCATCGGGAGATCACCCCGGAGCTGGAGATGCTCACGGCCACAGCGCCATTGCGGGAGGGCTTCCACCGGCAGTACATGCTGGCGCTATACCGGTCGGGCCGCCAGGCGGAGGCGCTACGGGTCTATCACCGCTCCCGTGCGGTGCTGGTCGAGCACCTCGGTATCGAGCCCGGCCGGGAGCTGCGGCTGCTGCACCGGCTCATCCTCGCCCAGGATTCCTGCCTGCAGTCGAGGCAATTCCGCCCGACAGCATGAGGCGGTCCCGCCCACGGCGTGAGGCGGTTCCGCCCAACGGCGTGAGCTGGTGCGCCGCATCCCTTATCAGGATCAGGAGGCCACCGTGCGGCGGGTTCGAATCCGCTGTGCGGCTTCGATTCCCGAGCGGCAGCAGGCTTCCAGGGGTGCGCCCCGCAGATAGTCGCCCGCCAGCTCCAGCCCCTCGACGCCGAGGACCTGGCCGCGGACCCGATCCAGGAAGGCGCCGTGATCGGGCACATACGCGCAGTAGGCGGCGTCCCAGATGCGTTTGACCATGGCCTTGCGCGCGATCCGGGTGTGGCCCAGCAGCGCGAACAGCCGCTGTTCGGCGTCGTCGATCCAGGTGTCGAGCTGGGCGTCGGTGGGCACGGGACGGGCCAGGCGGCCGCTGAAGGTGTACCGGACGATATCGAGATCGTCGATGCCGTACACCCCGGCATTGCTGCACGGGCCGTCGTCGAGCACGATGGCGCGCACCTGCGAGCCGAACACGTCTCGCTCGTAGTGCACCAGGACCACCGCGGCCGGGAAATACCGCACCTGCGCCAGGGTTTCGCTCAATCGCGGCAGGTCGGCCTTCACGATCTCGGCCGTGGCATAGGCCGGTGTCGCCAGCACGACCGCGTCATAGGGGTGTTCGGCCACCGGACCGCCGTCGATGCTGATGGCCAGGCCCGTCACGCGATCGCCCTCGGTGATCAGCCGCTCCACCTGCGCCCCGGTGTGCGCCGACACGCGCTGGGTGAGCGCGGCCAGGGCCGGAATGATCCCGTCGGTGAGCTGATCGTAGGTGTCCATGATCATCGACAGATTGGTGCCGAAGGTCCCCAGGTACACCTCGTCCGGTTCCGCGCCGTTCATGCGAACCGTCATGGGCCGGAACATCTTCCGCACGATATCCGGACCGAAGTGCGCCGCCAGCGGCCGATCGTCGGAGGCGGCGGCGAGTCTGGCGAAGGCGGGCGCGCCCAGGAACCGGTTGGCCTCGTCGCGCCGCACCAGCAGGCCCAGCCGGGCCAGCTTCACCAGATCGCGCACCGAGCCGAGCCGGCGCAGCCGGGTCAGTTTGTCCCAGGCGGACTGGGTGCTGTCGAGGGTCAGCAGCTTGCCGTCGACGACGCGGGAGGTATTGATGCCGAACGGTTCATAGCGCGGCGTATCGAGCCGTTCCAGGAATCCGCGCAGCGCCGAATACTTGCGGCCGAGGTTCTTGCCGCCGGTCATGACGGGCCGCCCGCCGAGCCGGTCGACCCCGAAACGCCCGCCCAGCACCGGCATCCGGTCGAATAGATCGACCTGGCAGCCGGCCTCGTGCAGTTCCAGCGCGGCCGCCATCCCGGCGATGCCCGCGCCCACCACGGCGATACGCCGCTGATCGAGTGTCGGATTGTTCATCTGCTGTCTCCTCGGGATGCCGCGGCCGGGGCCGGATCGCGCCACGATTCGGGGGAACCGGTGGCGATGTCGATTCGGCACCCCGCGATGCGGACGCCGAACTGGGCGAGTTCGAGATGTACTTCGGCGGAATCGATCTCGTCGTCGCGGTCGATTCGGCTGGTGAACACCAGCGGCGCGCCGAACTCGGCGAAGCCGGTGAAGTCGGCCTCCAGGGCGACGGGGGCGGGATCGAGGTCGCCGGTCTCGTCGCCGGCCGCGAGCAGGGCGGCCTGCCGGAAGCCTTCCAGCAGCAGCGGTCCCGGCACGTGATCGTAGGGGTGATCGAAGAACGCCGGATGCCGCCGATCCACCACCAACTCCGGACCGTTGGCGCCGTGACCCACCACCACATTGCGGGTGTCGCGACGACCCACCCGCGCGGGCGCGACCGGCACGACCGGGCTGTCATCGCCCACCGCGCGGGGCGGGCGGTTGTCGCGTTGATGCCGCCGCAGTTCGGCGTAGGCTTCGGCCGGGAAAGCGATGCCCCCGCCCCGGAAGCTCACCGCCGCATCTCCCCCCACGCTCACGGTCGCGGTGAACCCGTGCTCGTTGAGAAACGCGCTGCCCGCGGTGAGATCGGTGCGCAGCCGCACAATGCCCTCCAGCGGATTGACGCCGTCATCGTGCAGGGCACTGCGATCCTCGATCTCCACGGCGGCGCGCTGCAGGCTCAGCGCGGTGCCCGGCGGTAGATTCAGATAGCGATGCCCGACCACGGTCATGGTCTGCCGCACGGCCTCCACCAGCGCCAGCGGATCGTGGCAGTCCGCCGGGCGATCCGACCAGAGCAGGTGCGCACGCGGAATCTGCACCGCGGCAAGGTATTCCCCCGCACCCACCGCGGCGGTGTCGGCGATGAAGACCTCGCCCAGACAGCGTCGATGTGCCAGCGAGCGCGGCACGGTCTGCTCGAAGCTCAAACCGCCCGCGGATTCGGATTGCTCGTGCGGTATCCGCGTGTGTTCAGGTTGCTCGTGCGTTGACCGCATGTCCGATGTCATTGCGTCTCCTCTCCCCTCACACCGCCGGCTGCGCGGCAGCGGCCAGCTCGGTGGCCAGCACCGCCGCCAGGGCGCGGGGCGTCGGGTTGTCCAGGAAGGCTCCCACCGGCAGCACCAGCCCGGTGAGTCCGCTGATCCGGCTGCGCAATTCGAGCACCGACAGCGAGGTCAACCCGATGGCCAGCACACCGCGATCGTCCTCGATGCGCACCGTCTCAGCGCCCTCGGCCAGCGTCGCGGCCAGTTGCGCCCGCACCGTCGCCAGCAGGTAGTCCGCACGCTCGGAGTCCGCGATCTGGGCCAGCGCCGACCGGAACTCGGCGAGCGGATCCGCCTCGGTCACGGCTACGTCCGGATCGTGCGCAGCGGTCGCGGTATCGGTGCCGTCCGCTGCCGCCACGGTGCTGCCGCACCAATAGTGCTGGGTGCCTGCCCAATACCTGCGATGCTGAAATGCGTAGGTCGGCAGATCCGTAGTGCGAGCGCCGGTTCCACCGAACACTTCCGCCCAGGCGACTCCGGCCCCGCGCACCCAGGCTCCGGCCACCGCGCGCAGCAGCGCGGGCACTTCGGTATCGGCCTCCCGCAGGCCCGGCAGGATCGCGCAACCGCCGTCGGCGACGCATTCGGCGACCATTCCGGACAGCACCTCACCCGGCCCTGCCTCGAGGAAGGTATCCACCCCGGCCTCGCGCAGCGCCCGCACGCCGTCGCGGAACAGGACCGCGCCACGCGCCTGCCGCACCCAGTATTCGGGTGTGCACAGCAGCGTGGGCGATGCGACGGCCCCGGTCACATTGGACACCACCGGAATCGACGGCGGTTTCAGCTCGACCCCGTCCAGTACGCTGCGAAATTCGCCGAGCATCCCGTCCAGATGCGGCGAATGGAACGCGCGCCGCACCCGCAACCGCCGCACCCGGCGACCTCGCGCCCGCCAGTAGCGCGCCAGCTCCAGCACCGCCGCCTCGTCCCCGGACAGCACTGTCGCATTGGGCCCGTTGTCCGCGGCGATCGACACCCGGTCCTCATAACCGGCCAGCGCCGCTTCGGCATCGGCGCGACCGGCCCGCACCGCGAGCATGGCGCCGGGACCGAGCCCCTGCATGAGCCGCCCGCGCGCCGCCACCACCGCGGCGGCGTCCGACAGCGAGAACACGCCGCTCAGGTGCGCCGCCGACAGTTCGCCGATGGAATGCCCGAGCAGGAAATCCGCTGTCACACCCCATGATTCGAGTAACCTCCAGAGCGCGACCTGCACCCCGAACAGCGCCGGCTGGGTGAACTCCGTGCGGTCGAGTACTTCCTCCTCCGCACCGAACACGACCTCCCGCAACGACCGTTCCACGTGCGGTTCGAACGCGGCGCACACCTCGTCGAAGGCCGCCGCGAACACCGGGAACGTCTCGTACAGCTGGCATCCCATCCCCGGCCGCTGACTCCCCTGCCCGGGCAGCAGCACCCCGAGCCGCCCCGCCGACACCGCTCCGGTCACCGCGTCCCGGCTGCCCCCGGCCTGCGCCACCGCCGTCGCGGCGGCCCGCAATCGGTCGTGGTCGCCGGCCACCAGTACCGCGCGATGGTCGAATACGGCCCGGGTGGTGACCGAAGAAAAGCCGAGGTCGGCCACGGTGACAGGATTCTCGGCCGAGCGCGTCGACACGCCGGACTCCGCGCCGGGCCCCAGCGCCGCCGCCAGCCGAGCGCCCTGCTCCCGCAGTGCCCCAGGAGTGCGCGCCGACAGCACCACCGGATAGGCGGGCAGCGACGTGCGCGCCACCGAATCCGGCAGGACTAGCGCTGCATCCGACGACGCCTGCACGATCGAATCGGCATGGGCGGGGGCCGGACCCGATGCCCTCCGCACGACGGAATCGGCACGGTCGGGCGTCGAACCCGAGTCCGTCCGCGCGGCCGAATCCGCTCGGGCCGCCGCCTTCTCCGACGACACTGTTGTGTACCCGGCCGGGTCGTATTCCACGATGGCGTGTGCATTGGTGCCGCTGAACCCGAAGGCCGAGATCGCCGCACGGCGCGGCCGCCCCGAGTCCGGCCAGGGCGTCGCGTCGGTGGCCAGCCGCAGTTGCCCGCTCCCCCAGTCGATGTGCTCGGAGGGCCGGTCGACGTGGAGGCTGGCGGGCACGGTCGCGTGCCGCATGGCCGCCACCATTTTGATCAGTCCCGCCGCCCCGGCCGCCGACTGGGTGTGGCCGATATTGGATTTCACCGATCCCAGCCACGCCGGCCGGTCCGGCGCTCGGTGCCGGCCGTAGGTGGCGAGCAGCGCTTGCGCCTCGATGGGATCGCCGAGCACGGTGCCGGTGCCGTGGCCCTCGATGACATCCACATCGGTGGGGAGCAGTCCCGCTGATGCCAGCGCCTGCCGGATGACCTGTTGTTGCGCTTGGCCATTGGGGGCGGTGAGTCCGTTGGAGGCGCCGTCGGAGTTGACCGCGGTGCCGCGGACCACCGCCAGCACCGGATGTGCGTTGCGGACGGCGTCCGAAAGTCTTTCCAGCACAACCAGTCCTACGCCCTCCGACCAGGCGGTGCCGTCGGCGGCGGCCGCGTACGGTTTGCACCGCCCGTCCGGGGCCAGTGCCCGCTGCCGGGAGAACGCCACGAACTGGGTGGGTGAATCGATCACGGTGATGCCGCCGGCCAGCGCCAGCCCGCACGAGCCGCCGCGCAGCGCCTGCACCGCCTGGTGCAGCGCCACCAGCGCACCCGAGCAGGCGGTGTCGACGGTGATGGCGGGTCCGTTGAGCCCGAGCGCGTAGGCAATGCGCCCGGTCGCCAGGCTCACCTGATTGCCCAGCACGTAATAGGTTTCGTAGCCGTCCCAGTCGGGGCACCAGTCCGAGTACACCTGATCGCTGACCGCCGCGAACACCCCGGTGTCGCTGCCGCGCAGCGACGCCGGATCGATGTGCGCGCGCTCGAACGCCTCCCATGCCACTTCGAGCAGGAGCCGCTGCTGCGGATCCATGGCGGCCGCCTCGCGTTCGGAGATCCCGAAGAACCCGGCGTCGAAACCGGCGGCGTCATCGAGGAATCCGCCGGTGGCGACGGTGGGATTGCCCGGCTCGTCGTGGGCGGCGGCCGGTCGCCAGCCGCGATCGGCCGGGAACGGGCCGCACACGTGGCGGCCCTCGGACACCATCCGCCACAGGTCTTCCGGTGAATCGATACCGCCAGGGAACCGGCAGGCCATTCCGATGATGGCGATCGGCTCGGTGACCCGCTCGCGCAACTCCTTCAACTCCTGGCGCGCCTGCAGCAGATCCTGCACCGTGCGCCGCAGGTAGCGCCGCAATTCCTCCTCGGCCATCTCCCCTCCTCGCTGTCGTTCCGAATCCCGTTGCCGCTCAGTCCAGCTGGTCGATGAGTCCGAACAGCTCGCGGTCCTCGGCGGTGTCCAGATCCAGCGGGGTCTCGTCGAGACCGGTGTCGAGTTCGCGCACCAGCGCCCGCAGTCGCGCGGCCAGCTCGCGCTTGTCCTCGGGCGCGAGCGCGGCCGCGGCGCAGTCGCGGGCCACCGCCTCGATCCCGGCGCGCAGCCGCGCGGGGGCGTCGTCGACCGGAACGAGTTCGGCCCGCAGGTATTCGGCCAATGCGGCCGGGGTCGGATGGTCGAAGACCACCGTGGCCCCCAGGGTGATGCCCAGCGCCGACTTGAGCCGGTTGCGGAATTCCATGACACCCAGCGAGTCGAAGCCGAGTTCCTGGAACGGCCGCGCCGGATCGATGGCATCCGGTGACGGGTGACCCAGTACCGCGGCCGCCTGCACCCGCAGCGCGTCCACAATGGCCCGCGTCTGCTCGGCCGGTTCGCGACCGACCAGGCCCGCGACGAAGGTGGCCGATTCGGCGGTCCGCACGGCCGCGGTGCGCCGCCCCGGCCGGGCCAGTCCGCGCAGCGGCGGCGGCATATCGCCGGGGTCCAGCGCCGACAGCGCCGCCGTGTCGAGCCGGGCCGCGACCACCGCGGCGGCCGGACCCGAGACGGCCGCGTCGAACAAGGCGGCGCCGTGCGCATCGTCGATGGGCCGCATGCCCTGCCGCCGCATGCGCGCCCAATCCTGGTCGCCGAGTTCGGCGGTCATGCCGTCGGTGCCGCGCCAGGCGCCCCAGGCTATGGCCGTCGCGGGCAGTCCGGCGCCGCGCCGCTGCTGGGCGAGGGCGTCGAGGAAGGCATTGGCCGCGGCGTAATTGGCCTGTCCGGGACCACCCAGCACGCCGGCCACCGAGGAGTAGAGCACGAACGCGGCGAGATCGGCGTCTGCGGTGGCTCGGTGCAGCTGCCACGCGGCGTCGACCTTGGGCCGGAAGACCGCCGTCACCTGTTCGGCGGTCAGCGATTCCAGGACCCCGTCATCGACCACGCCGGCGGCATGGATGACCGCGGTGAGCGGATGTTCGGCCGGAATACCGGCCAGCAGCGTCGAAACGGCTTGCGGCTCCGCCACATCCGCGGCGGCGATGGTCACCTCGGCGCCCCGGGCGGTGAGCTCCTCCAGCAGCTCGGCGGAGCCCTCGGCCTCGCGACCTCGCCGACTGACCAGCAGCAGCCGGCGCACGCCCCGGTCGGTGACCAGATGGCGCGCCAGCATGGCTCCCAGTCCGCCGGTGCCGCCGGTGATCAGGACGGTGCCGTCGGACGCCCATGGCGCGGGGACGGTGAGCACGTTCTTGCCGATGTGGCGGGCCTGGCTCATGAATCGCAAGGTCTCGGCGGCCTCCCGCACCGGCCTCGCCGAGGTGGTGATCGGTTGCAGCACACCGGATTCGAACAACTCGACGAGCGTGGCGAGAATCTCGCGCAACCGGTCGGGCCCGGCCTCCATGAGGTGGAAGGCACGGTAGCGGACACCGGGATGCGCTGCCGCGACCTCCGCCGGATCACGCCGGTCGGTCATGCCCATCTCGATGAACCGCCCGCCGCGCGGCAGCAGCCGCAGGGAGGCGTCGACGAATTCGTTTGCCAGCGAATCGAGTACGACATCGACGCCGCGGCCACCGGTGGCGGCGGCGAACCGCGCCTCGAAGTCCAGGCTGCGGGAATCGCCGATATGACCATCGCCGAATCCCATCGCACGCAGCACCGGCCACTTCGGCCGACTGGCGGTGACGTAGAGTTCCGCGCCCAAGTGGCGGGCCAGCTGCACGGCGGCCATGCCGACACCGCCGGTGGCGGCGTGCAGCAGCAACGTCTCACCAGCGGTGAGCCCGGCCAGATCGACCAGCCCGTAATAGGCGGTCGCGAAGACCACCGGCGTGGCGGCGGCCTGCGCGAAGGTCCACCCGCGCGGCATCCGCGCCAGCAGCCGCCGATCCACCGCCGCGGTCGAGGCGACCGCCGGCAGGAACCCGAAAACCCGGTCCCCGGGCGCGAATTCGGTGACATCGGCGGCCACTTCGATGACCACGCCCGCGCCCTCACCGCCGATGGCGGCCTCCGGATCCGGGTACATGCCCAGCACGATGAGCACATCGCGGAAGTTGACGCCGCACGCGCGCACCGCGACCCGCACGTGTCCCGGCGGCAGCGGTGCGGCGGCGGCCTCGTCGGCCACCAGCGCGAGATTGTCGGCGCTGAGGGTGCCCAGGCCCTGCGGCGCGAGCCGCCACGGCTCGCCGTCGGCACCGGTGCTGGGCACCAGCGCATCCGCCGCGTCGCGACCGAGCCGGACCGTGTGGGCCACGCCGTCGCGAATGGCGAGCTGCGGTTCCCCGGCGACGGCCAGCGCCTGCGCGACGGCCTCGCGATAGCCGTCCGGATCGTCGATGTCCACCAGCAGCACCCGGCCCGGCTGTTCGCTCTGCGCGCTGCGCAGCAGACCCCAGGCGGCCGCACCGGTGAGATCCGGGGTTTCCGCGGCGTGCACGGCCACGGCGTGGCGGGTCACCACCAGCACGGTCTCCTCGCTCGCCTCCGCGGTGAGCAGCGATTGCAGGCGGGCCAGCAGCGCCGTCACCCGCTGTCGCGCGAATTCCGGTGTGCCGCCCTTTGTTTCCTCGAGGCCGGAATCGAACTCCGTGCGCAGGACCGCGATGCGCCGCGCTCCGGCGGTCGCGATCTCGTAGCCGTCACCGGCCTCCCAGCCGATCGGCTCGGGTTCGGCGGCGGGCAGGGCGGTCCAGCCCGCGACGAAAAGGTCCGTCCCCACCGTGCGGGCCGCGGTCAGCGCCGAACGGGGCAGCGTGCGCAGCGTCAGCGCACCCACCTGCGCGACCGGATTGCCGACCGGATCGGCGAGGGTGAGCGTGATGCGGTCCGCCGCCGGGACCGCCACCCGCACCCGCAGCGATTGTGCGCCCACGGCGTGCAGCCGCACGTCCTCCCACGAGAACGGCACCGAAACCTCGTCCGCACCAGGGGCGTGACCGCCCAGGGCCAGCGCGTGCAGCGCCGCGTCCAGCAGCGCCGGGTGCACTCCGAACCGCTCGGCCGACCCTCGGGCCGAATCGGGCAGATCGACTTCCGCGAACAGTTCCTCGCCGCGCCGCCACAGGGCGGTCAGCCCCTGGAACAACGGACCGTACCGGTAGCCGTGTCCGGCGAGCTGTTCGTACCCGCCCTCCAGCTCGACGCGTTCCGCGCCCGGCGGCGGCCAGGTCACCAGATCGGTTGCGGCCGGAATGTTTTCGCCATCCGGTTGCAGCACGCCCGCGGCATGACAGACCCACTCCCCGGGTTCCCCGGCTTCGGCGCGGGGCCGGGAGTACACGCTCACCGACCGGGACCCGTCGGCCTCGGGCGCACCGGCGACCACCCGCAGCTCGACGGCTCCGGTATCCGGAAGCACCAGCGGCGCTTGCAGAATCAGCTCGGCCAGCCGCGGGCAGTCCGTCGCCGCGCCCGCGTGCAGCGCCATCTCGACGTAGGCGGTGCCGGGCAGCAGCACACTGCCGGCGATATCGTGATCGGCCAGCCAGGCATGGGTGCGCAGGGCGAGCAGCCCGGTCCACACCCGGCTCGCGGTCTCCGGAAGATCGACCATGGCGCCCAGCAGCGGATGATCGGCCGCGGTGAGACCCGCGCCGCCCACATCGGCGCCGCCCACCGGCTCCAGCCAGAATCGCGGCCGCCGGAACGGATAGGTGGGCAGATCGACCGGACGCGCCCCGGTGCCCGCGAACGTCGCCGCCCAATCCACATGCGCGCCCGCGCAATACCCGGCCGCGAGGGCCCGCATCAGATCCCGCGGCTCCTCGGCGGCGGGTTCGCGCAGCACGGCCGCGGCCGTCGGCGCGGCATCGATGTCGGCGGCGGTCCGATGCACCAGTCCGGTGAGTACGGTGCCGGGCCCGGCCTCCCACAAGACCGAGACGCCCTCCTCGCCGAGCAGCCGCTGCACGGCCGCCTGGAAACGCACCGGCTGCCGCACCTGCGCCACCCAGTACTCCGGCGATCGGAGTTCGGCGTCGGTCAACGGCTCCCCGGTGACCGTGGAGACGATCGGCACCGTCGTGGTGTGGAAGGTGAGACCCGCACAGACCCGGTGGAATTCGTCCAGCATCGGCGCCATGCGCGGCGAGTGGAAGGCATGGCTGACGATGAGCCGTTTGGTCCGGGTGCCGCGTGCGGCGAGCAGCCCGGCCACCTCGTCGACGGCGTCCTCGTCGCCGGAGAGCACCAGCGAACGCGGGCCGTTCACGGCGGCCACCGACATCCGGTCCGCGCGTTCGGCGACCAGCTCGGCCACGGCGTCCTCGTCGGCCTCGACCGCCACCATCGCGCCACCGCCCGGCAGCGCCTGCATGAGCCGGCCGCGCGCGGCGACCAGGGCGCAGGCATCCGGCAGCGACCACACACCGGCCACGTACGCCGCGGCGATCTCGCCGATCGAATGTCCCGCGAGCCGATCCGGCCGCACCCCCCACGCGGACAGCAGGCGGTACAGCGCCACCTCGATCGCGAACAGCGCGGGCTGGGTGTATCCGGTGGTGTCGAGCAGCGCGGCCTCCGGCGTGCCGGGCGCGGCGAACATCACCACGCGCAGACCGGCCTGCCACTGCGGGCTGATGGCGTCGAACTGTGCGCAGATCTCGTCGAGGGCGTCGGCGAACACCGGATAGCAGTCGTACAGCGCGCGTCCCATCCCGGGCCGTTGCGCGCCCTGGCCGGGGAACAACAGCGCCGTGCGCACGTCCCGGTCGGTGGATCCGCGCACCACGGCTTCGGAATCATCTTCGGCGGCAAGCACATCCAGTGCTTTCAGCAGTTCGGTGCGATCGGCGCCGAGCAGCACGGCACGCCGGTCGAACTCGGCGCGGGTGGCGGCCAGCGCATAACCGACGTCCACGACCGACAGCTCCGGATCGGCGTGCACCATGGCGCGCAGCCGCTCGGCCTGCGCGGTCACCCCCTCCTCGGCCCGCGCGGTCAGCACCCACGCGGTGATCGGCGGCAGGGTGCGGTCGACGGGCGCGGGCTCCGGCCGCGGCGGTTCCTCGATGATCACGTGCGCATTGGTGCCGCTGATACCGAACGAGGAGATGCCCGCCCGCCGCGCCCGCTCACGACGCGGCCACGGCCGCGCGGCCGACAGCAGCCGCACCTGCCCGTCGGCCCAGTTCACATGCTCGGTGGGCGCATCCGCGTGCAGGGTGCGCGGCATGGTCTCGTGCCGCATGGCCATGACGGTCTTGATGACGCCGGCGACACCCGCGGCCGCCTGGGTGTGGCCCATATTGGATTTGATCGATCCCAGCCACAGCGGATCCCCGGCTCCGCGCCCGCGACCGTAGGTCGACAGCAGGGCCTGCACCTCGATGGGATCACCGAGCACCGTTCCGGTGCCGTGCCCCTCGACCAGGTCCACATCGCCCGCCCCGATGCCCGCGTCGGCCAGCGCCGCCCGGATCACCCGCTCCTGGGCGGGCCCATTGGGCGCGGCCAGCCCATTGGAGGCGCCGTCCTGATTCACCGCCGAACCCCGCACCACCGCGAGAATCCGGCGCCCGCGCCGCTGCGCCTGCGAAAGACGTTCCAGCACCAGCATGCCCACGCCCTCGGACCACACGGTGCCGTCGGCGCCCGCGCCGTAGGATTTGCAGCGGCCGTCCGGCGCCAGCCCGCGTTGCAGGCTGAATCCGATGAAGGAACTGGGTTTCGCCATGACGGTGACCCCGCCGGCCAGCGCGAGTTCGCATTCCCCGCGCCGCAGCGCCTGCGTCGCCAGGTGCAGGGTGACCAGTGAGGACGAGCAGGCGGTGTCGACGGTAATGGCCGGGCCCTCCAGGCCCAGCGAGTACGAGATCCGGCCGGAGGCAACACTTCCCGTGACACCGGTCATCAGGTACCCGTGCAGTTCCGGCGGTGCGTCGTCATCGGAGTAGTCGGTGTAGAACTGCCCGACATAGACGCCGGTGCGGCTGCCGCGCAGCGAGGCCGGATCGATGCGCGCGTATTCGACGGCCTCCCAGGCGGTTTCCAGCAGCTGCCGCTGCTGCGGATCCATGGCCGCGGCCTCGCGCGGGGAGATGCCGAAGAAGTCGGCGTCGAACAACGGTGCGTCGTAGAGGAATCCACCGGTCCGCACATAGGACTTGCCGACCGCGCCGGGCTCGGGATCATAGATGTCCGCCCAGCCGCGATCGGCCGGGAACTCCCCCGTCACCGCCGTCTCGTCGGCGAGGATGCGCCACATGTCCTCCGGCGAGGCGATACCGCCGGGATAGCGGCAGGCCAGGCCGATAATGGCGATCGGCTCCTCCGGGGCCGTCACCGCCCGGGCGTCTGTATCGACCTCGGTGGGTTCGGCGCCGGTGAGCCGGATGTACAGCAGCTGCGCCATCCGCTCGATGGTCGGATAGTCGAAGGCCACGGCCGCGGTGAGTTCCACACCGGTGGTGCGGCGCAACCGGTCCCGCAGTTCCACCGCGGAGCGGGAATCGAAACCCAGCTGCTGGAACGACAGGTCGGGGTCGATCTCGTCGGGGGCCAGGGCGCCCAACACCTCCCGCACCTGCCGCACGACCAGTTCGCGCAGCAGGCGGACCCGTTCGGCCGGGCTCAGCTGCGCCGGTTGGGCCAGCCGGCGCAGCAGGTCGGCCGAGTCCGCACCGGACATCCCGCGGTCGTTCACCATCGTCGCGCTCCTCGCTGTCGCCGCGCCTGGAAACCATCGGTGCGCCAAGGGATCCGCGGATCCCGGCGCCGTCTCGATCGAGCCTAGGAAGGCGCGGTCTGCGGACGCCCACCGTGCGGTAACCGCGAGGCAACCGCCGCCACCGGGGATGCCGCCCGCGGGTTAGCGTCGGGGCGCGGGTCGTTCGAAGAGGAGTACGACGATGCCTGTTCCGGAATCCACTGTCCTGCACCGTCTCAGCGGCCTGGCCGCGGTCGCCCCGGGCGGCCGCACCGCCGTCGTCGACGAGGTGTTCACCGGCGACCCGCTGGGCGAGGTCGCGGTGGCCGATGCCGAGGATGTCACCGCGGCACTCGCGACGGCCCGCGCCGCACAGCGGGAGTGGGCGGCCCGCCCGGTGCGGGAGCGCATCGCCGTCCTCGACCGGTACCGGAAATCGGTGTACCGCGAACGGGATCGGCTGCTGGACATCATTCAGGCCGAGACGGGCAAGGCCCGCTGGACGGCGCAGGAGGAGATCCTGGGCGTGCTGGCCGGCGCCCGCTACTATGCCCGGACCGCGGGTGGGCTGCTGCGGCCGCGCCGCGTACCGGGACCACTGCCGCTGGTGACCGGCGCGCGCGTCCACCACCGGCCCAAGGGTGTGGTCGGTGTGATCGCCCCCTGGAACTATCCGATGTTCCTGGCCATCGGCGACTCACTGCCCGCCCTGCTGGCGGGTAATGCGGTGCTGCTCAAACCCGCTGCGCGCACGCCGTTCTCGGCGCTGGCCAATGCCGAACTGCTGTACCGGGCCGGACTGCCGCGCGGGCTGCTGGCGGTGCTGCCGGGTCCGGGCGCCACCGTCGGCCGCGCCATTGCCGATGGCTGCGATTTCCTCATGTTCACCGGTTCCACGGCCACCGGCCGCACCCTGGCCCGCCGGTGCGCGGACCGGCTCATCGGATTCGCCGCGGAGCTGGGCGGCAAGAATCCCATGATCGTCACCGCCGGAGCGGATCTCGACGCCGTGGCGCGAATCGCGACGCGGGCGTGCTTCTCCAATGCCGGACAGCTGTGCCTGTCCATCGAGCGCATCTATGTCCAACAGCGCGTCCACGAGCAGTTCACCGAGAAGCTGGTGACGGCCGTCGCCGGCATGAAACTCGGGCCGGGCTACGATTTCGGCTGGGACATGGGAAGTTTGACCTCCGCCGAGCAATTGGAGACGGTCAGCAAGCACCTGGCCGACGCCACGTCCAAGGGGGCGCGGATCTGTACCGGCGGCCGTCCCCGCCCGGACCTCGGTCCGCTGTTCTTCGAACCCACCGTCCTCACCGGCGTCACCGAGGCCATGGACTGCGCGCGGGCGGAGACCTTCGGTCCGCTGGTGTCGCTGTACCCGGTCGCCGAGGTGGACGAGGCCGTCGAGCAGGCCAACGATTCCGACTACGGGCTCAATGCGGCGGTCTTCGCCGCGACCCCGGCCGAGGGCGCGGCAATCGCGGCGCGGCTGCGCTGCGGTGCGGTCACCGTCGGCGAGGGCTACGCGGCGGCTGCCGCGAGCCCGGGCGCACCCATGGGCGGGATGGGTGATTCCGGTCTGGGCCGCCGCCACGGTCCCGATGGCCTGCTCAAATACACCGAACCCCAGACCATTGCCACCGCCGGGACCGGGATCATGGGTCCACCGGCGGGCGGGTCCCCGGAACGGTTCCACCGCATGCAGGTGCCCATCGCCGAGTTCATCGCGCGGCTGCCCGGCCGGCCCTGACCCGTCGCCGCGAGGCGGGCTTCACGACAATTCGGTGGTAACCGCCTCCGCAGCAGCCACTCCGGAGCGGAAGCACGCCTCCAGCGAGGTGCCGAGCAGAAAGTCTCCGGCCAGGGACAGCCGCCCGCAGGCCGCCAGCTCGTGCCGCAGCTTGGTGGTGAACTCGAGATGGAACGGAAGGTAGGCGCAATATCCCGCGGCCCAGCCGCGCCGCACCACCCCGCGCCGCCGCAGCGCGCCGAGCCCGAAACTGTCGGCGAGCAATCGCTCGGTGCGGCCGAGCCAGGTGTCGAGGACCGCGGCCGTGGGCAACGGTCGCGCGGCACGCCCGGAGAAGGTGTACCGCACCGTATTCCGGCGCTCCACGCCATATGCGCCCGCCATCCGGCACGGCCCGTTGTCGAGACTGATCCCGCCCACGCCCGGCGGGAACACCTCACGATCGTATTCGACCACCGCGGCCGCCGCGGGCAGGTAGCGGACCTGAGCCAAAAGCTTGGCCAGCGCCGGGAATTCGTCCGTCGTCAGCTCCGAGGCCACCACCGCGGGCAGCGCCAGCACCACCGCGTCGTAATGGCGATCCACCGCGGGGCCGCCGCCCTCGGACAGCGTGAGGCCGCGCACGCGGCCGTTGCGCACCAGCACCCGCGACACCGTCGTCCCGGTGCGCAGCGCGACACCCCGCCGCGCCAGTTGCGCCACCACCGGCTGAATCCCGTCGGTGAGCTGTTCGAATTCGTCGATAATGGTCGACAGCACCATACCGAAGGAACCCAGGTGCACTTCGTCGGGTTCGGCCCCGTGCATCCAGATCGTCATGGGCGCCAGCAGCTTCCGCGCGATGACCGGATCGAAGTGGTCGGTGAGCGGTTTGCGGTCGCCCAGCCCGGCCAGCTTGCTGAAGTATCCCGGCGCCAGCAGGCCGGGCTCGTCCTGGGCGCGACGGCTCAGATACGAGAACTTGACCACATCGGGGGCCGCCGCCCCCGCACCCACCAGATAGCGCAGGGTGCTCGCCGGATCCCGGTGGTCGAGGGCGACCAGGTCGCCGTCGATGAGGTGGGTGAGCCGCATCCACGCCGGCTCCAGCGGGAACGGCCCCAGCTCGGTGAGGAAATCGCGCAGCGCGGTGTATTTCGCGCCGATCAGCCGCCCGCCCACCATGATGGCCCGCCCGCACAGAATGCCGGGCCCGCAGCGGCCTCCGGGGACCGCCGCGCGATCGATGAGATCCACCTGGTGGCCGGCGCCGCGCAAGCGGTGGGCCGCGCCCAATCCGGAGATGCCGGCCCCGACCACCGCGACTCGTCCGCCGCCCGCCATCTACCGGCCCAGCCAGTATTCGCGGTGCTGAAACGCGTAGGTGGGCAGATCGGTTCGCCGCGCACCCGAGTCGGCGTACAGCGCCGCCCAGTCCACCGGCGCACCGGCCGCGTGCACCGCGGCCAGCGCGGTCAGGACCGATACCGCCGCCCGGCCCGGATCGCCGCTCTCGCGGCCGCTGACGCCCAGGGCGGCGACGGCGACCACGTCGGTCTCCGGCGCGACCGCGGCGCGCACCGTCGCGCCGATCCGCTCGATGGCCTCGGCTCCGCCGAGCTCTACCAGAATGGTGCCCTCGCGTTCCGCGACCCACTCCAGCGCGGCTTCGAAGCCCGCGCCCGTGGGCGCCAAGGGTATTCGTGGATGTCGGCCCTGCGCCGCGTACACCGCCGCCTGCTCTCCCCCGCCCCGGCCGATCAGATAGTCCGCCCCCAGACCGAACGACTCCATCAAGCGATACAACCCGACTTGCGCGGCGAATCGATAGGAATCGGCGGAATTCTCGAGACTCCACAATGTTTCGTGGTCCGGACTGTCCACGAGCACAAGGCCGCGCAGCCGCTCGGAGTCGGCCGACGACCGTGTCAGCTCGTCGAAAACACTTCGGAATATCGGGAAGTCGCGGTAGAGGCCGCGTACCGCGGCGGGATCAGGAAGCGTATCCGGCAACAGCACAACCGTTTTCGCCACCGGAGAAGCCTGACCACGCACGACCGACGCCGAGTCGATCCCGGCCGCGAGCGCTTCCGCCGCGGCCACGAGTTCGGCCTGTTTGCGCCCGATAAGCAACGCCCGATGCGGCATGCGCGCCCGCGAGACCGCCAGCGAGTACCCGATATCACCGGGATCCGCATGGTCGCGGGTGCGCAGGAAATCCGCCAGCCGCGCGGCCTGCGCCGTCAGCCCGCGCGACGAGCGCGCCGAGACCACCCAGACGTGCCCCGGGAGCGCACCGCCGTGGCGCTGCCGCGAGGAAGTCTCCGAATCCTCCTGCGCCGGAGCCTGTTCCAGGATCACATGGGCATTGGTGCCGCTGATGCCGAAGGAGGACACCGCGGCCCGCCGCGGCTGCCCGGTCTCGGGCCACGGCTGCGCGGTGGTGGCCAGCCGCACCTGCCCCCGGTTCCAATCCACGTGCGGGGTGGGCGCATCCACGTGCAGCGTCGGCGGGACGAGGCCGTGCCGCAGCGCCAGCACCATTTTGATGACGCCGGCCACTCCGGCGGCGGCCAGGCTGTGCCCCATATTCGATTTGATCGAGCCGAGCAGCAGCGGCCGTCGCCGCTCGCGCCCGTAGGTGTCCAGCAGGGCCTGCAATTCGATGGGATCCCCGAGGATGGTCCCGGTGCCGTGGCCCTCCACCACATCCACCTCCGGGGCCGCGATCCGCGCATCGGCCAGCGCATCGGCGATGACGCGCCGCTGCGCCGACCCGTTCGGGGCGGTGAGACCGTTGGATTCCCCATCGGAATTGAGCGCCGACCCGCGGATGGTCGCCAGAATCGGGTGCCCATTGCGCTGCGCCTGCGAAAGCCGTTCCAGCAGCAGCATTCCCACGCCTTCGGACCAGGCGGTGCCGTCGGCGGCCGCGGCATAGGACTTGCACCGGCCGTCCGGGGCCATGCCGCGCTCACTGCTGCTGACGAACATATCGGGCGTGGTCATGACGGTGACCCCGCCGGCCAGCGCCAGCTCCGTTTCGCCCCGGCGCAGCGAGTTCACCGCTTGATGCAGCGCCACCAGCGACGATGAGCACGCGGTATCCACCGTCACGGCCGGACCGCCCAGGCCGAGCACATAGGCGATGCGGCCCGAGGCCGCCGCCGCGGCCACCCCGGTCATGAGGAATCCGCTCACCTCGGTCAGCTCCGCACCGGTCAGCGCCCGGTAGGACCCGTCGATGACGCCGTAGGAGTTGCCGATCATGCCGACGAACACGCCGGTGCGGCTGCCGCGCAGCCCGGTGGGATCGATGCCCGCGCGTTCGAGAGTCTCCCAGGTCACCTCCAGCAGCTGCCGCTGCTGCGGGTCCATGGCGAGTGCCTCGCGCGGGCTGATGCCGAAGAATCTGGCGTCGAAATCGCCTGCGGCGTCCAGGAATCCGCCCCGGTGCACATACGTCCGCCGGGTGGCGTCCGGATCGGTCAGCCCGGCCAGCCGCCACCCGCGGTCGCCGGGGAACTCCGAGATCACGTCCCGGCCCGCCGCGACCATGTCCCACAGCTGTTCGGGTCCGGTGACACCACCGGGGTACCGGCAGCCCATCGCGACGATCGCGATGGGCTCACTCGCCCGGAACTCGTACTGCCGCAGTCGTTCCCGGGCTTGTTGCAGTTCCCGCACCGCGGTGCGCAGATAGCTGCGCAGCTCGTCCTCCGCCATACCGCTGACCTCCGGTGCCGACGCGGTTCGTCACGACCGGGGCGCGGCCACCGCGGTCAGGTGCATGAACGAGATGATGAATCGCCCGGATTCGGGCACCATGCACAGCAGGGTGTCGCCCTCGCTGATCATGTTCTCGGTGAGCATCTCGTCGAGAATGAGGTAGATGCTGGCCGAGCCGACATTGCCGACCCTGGTCAGATTGCTGAACCAGCTCTCCCGCCGGGCCGTGCCGATGCCGCGCCGGGTGAACTCACCCAGCAGCAGCTGCTTCATTCGCTCACTGGAGTAGTGCACCGGGAACCAGGTGACCTGCTCCGGATCGAATCGCCCTGCGGCTACCAGCTTTTCGCACTCCTGGATGCCGACCTCCACCAGATGCGGCAGCAGCGACAGCTTCTGCCGGGGAGCCATGGCCCCGTCCTCGGCGGCCGCCATCGCATCCGGATAGTCGCCCCAGGTCTTGGTGCAGTCGTTGGAGTTGCTGCCGAAGAACATGCACGCCTGTTCGGTATTGGCGTAGGAGGTCAGGCTGATCCAATCGATGCGCAGGCTGATGCCCGCCGCGGCCGGCCGATCACTCAGCACCGCGGCGCCGGCACCGTCGGAGAGCATGTAGCGCAGGAAGGCCGTCTCCATCGGCAGCGTGCCGTCCTCCACCACCGTGCGCATGTGCGCATAGCGCGAGCTCTTGAACCCGCGCGAGGCGAATTCGCTGGCCACCACCACCGCATTGCGCTTCTCGCCGGCCACGATCTGCAGGTGGGCGTTCTTCAGGGCCATCATGCCCGAGCTGCAGATGCCGTGCGCGGTCATCACTTCCAGCGGCGCGAACCCCAGCTCGCCGTGAATCATGCTGGCGTGCCCCGGGCCGAGCAGATCCGGCATGGTGGTCGCGGCCGCGAGCATCTCGACCTCGTCCGGGCCCAGGCCCGCCCGCGCCACGGCCTCGCGGACGGCGGCGGCGGCCATCTGCGTATTCGAGTGCACGGTCTGCTGTTTCTTGTCGATGGCGTAGTGGCGGCTGGTGATGCCGCTATTGGCCAGGATCATCTCGCGCAGCTCGGCCGAGGCCAGGCCGGCGCGGCCGATGTAGTCCTCGATCTCGTCATTGGGTACCGGGTCGCCGGGCAGGAAGCGGCCGGTGGCGGTGATGTAGGCGGGCATACGGCTCACACCCCGCCCGTCTGCCCGGCGGCCGCGCATTTGCGTTCCAGCAGCGCGGTGAAGTCCTGGAAGGTTTTCACCGATGCGATCCGCTCGTCGTCGAGTTCGATGCCGTACTTCTTCTTCACCATGTCCGCGATGGCGAGCAGGCCGAGCGAATCCACGCCGAGTTCGTTCAACTTCGAATGACTTTTGATTTCTTCCGGCTCGATCCCGTAATGGGACTCGAGATAGTCGAATATGTCTTTCTGGATTTCGACTACGATCGACATTCCCGCCTCGCTCCTGGCTCGGATATCGCGAATTCGGTCCGCGCTTCTCGCCAGTCTCCCGAGCGCAACCCGGCAGCGTCAACGAAAATATGCGGCACACAGCGGAATCGGGGCGTGTCAACCCCTAGGTGGCGCACCCCTGGACGATGCCGGGCATCCTTGCCCGCCCGGCCCGGGCGTCGATACAGTTCTGCCCATCACACGTCCCGGAAGTGGGTACGGTTCATGAGTATCGAAAATTCCCGCGACAACACCGTTCCCGCCCGGCGGGCCGTTGTCTTCCACTATTCGCAAACCGGTCAGCTGACCGACGCTGTCGAGGCATTCACCGCACCGCTCACCGCGGCCGGCTGGCGCATTCGGAACGTCGCGGTGACCCCCGCGCGGCCGTATCCGTTCCCCTGGTCCGTTCCGGCGTTCTTCGGCGTTTTTCCCGCCTGCGTCGACGAGCATGCCGAAATCGAGCTGGCGACACCGGAATCCGAATTCCGGGCCGAGCCGGGCGAGTTGATCGTGTTCGCCTATCAGGTGTGGTATCTGGCGCCGTCGGTGCCCATGCGGACGGTGCTCAATACTCATCCGGAGCTGTTCGCGGGGCGGGAGGTGGTCTCCGTGGTGGCCTGCCGCAAGATGTGGCACTCGGCCGTGCTCGAGGTCGATCGCCGGCTGGCCGCGCTCGGGGCCCGGCATCTGGGGGCGGTGGTGGCGACCGATACCCGCCCGCAGTTCATTACGCTGATCACCACGCTGCGGTGGATGTTCGGCGGTCGCCGGGGCGGTCGCGGTCCGCTGGGGCGCGCGGGCGTCGACGACCGGGAACTCGAACGCCTGCGCGCCTGCGGCCGGGACTGGGCGGAGCCCGGAACCGATTCCGCGATCGTGACCGCGCCGGTGGTGTACCCGGTCGCGGGCGCGGATCTACTGGCGGGCAGGCTGTTCCGGCGCTGGGGCCGCGTGATACGCGCCGGAGCGCGGCGCAATCGCGCGCTCGGCGCGGTGACCGTGGGCGCGTTCGTGGTCTGGCTGGGATTGTCGCTGGCGATCATGCCGCTGGGGGTGTTGCTGGCCCTGCCGCTGCACCGTCGCCTCGATCGCGCGATCGACCGGGCCCTCGGCGAGGTCACCAGCCTCCGACGGCCGGGCCCCCTCGATACCGCCGGCGCCGAAACAGCGGTCACCGGCACCGCGCCGGCCACCGAAATGTCCTCTGCCGCAGTGCGCCCGGGCGACCGCCTGCCCGCCTATCCCCTGCGCCGCGACACCGGCGCCGAGATCACCGTCGGCGAGCTGCACGAGACCGGGCTGTTGCTGCTGTGCGGCAGCGAAGCCGAACCCGCCTGGCGGGATGCGGTGGGCTACGCGCGCATCATGGACGCGACTCCTCTTGCGGCACTGACCATTTCGATCACACCGATCATCGCCGCCGATCATCTGCACGATCCGACCGGTGCGGCGCTGGCCGGCTATGGGCTGCACGACGGCACCGCGGTGCTGGTCCGACCCGACGGCATCGTGGCGGCCGTGCTGCGCGGCAGCGATCCGCATCAGGAACTCATCTGTGCGATCGACGACGCCGCCACCGGCGCCCGCCAACCGGAAGGCGATCCCCGATGACCACACCACGATTCATGCCGCCCCCGCGCGTGGCCCGGGCCGCCGAGGCCGCCCACGCCCGCCTGCGCCGATCGCTGCTCCAGGCGCTGCCGCCGCCCTTGAGCGTGCTGAGCCTGGCCGACGGCTGGCTGCTGTCGCAGGCGGTCTGCACCGCCGCGCGACTCGGCATTGCCGACGCCCTCGCCGGCGGCCCGCGCCCGGCCGCGGAGATCGCCGAGCGCATCGGCGCCGATCCCGACGCCACCTATCGGCTGCTGCGCATGCTGGCCGGGCACGGGGTCTTCCACGAATTGCGCGACCGGCGTTTCGAACTGAACGCGGTGGCCGATCCGCTGCGCACCGATTCCCCCCAGTCGGTCCGGCCGCTGCTGGCGGCCACCGCGCATCCGGTCATGTGGGCCACCGGCGGGCAGCTGCTGCGCAGCGTCCAGACCGGCCGCAGCGGTCACGAACTCGCCCACGGCACAACCGGATTCGAGCATCTCGCGGCGGATCCGGAACTGGCCGCGGCCTTCCACGACGCCATGCGGGTGACCTCGCAACTGGCGGCCGGGCCGCTGCTGGCCGCCGTCGACTACTCCCGCTACGGCACCATCGCCGATATCGGCGGCGGCTCCGGCTATCTGCTCGCGGCCATTCTCGCCGCCGCGCCGCGCAGTCGCGGCGTGCTCTACGATCTGGCCCCGGCCACCGCCGACGCCCCCGGCGTGCTGCGCGCGGCCGGTGTGGCGGAGCGCTGCACCATCGAGAACGGTTCCTTCTTCGACAGTGTGCCCGCCGGAGCCGACGTCTACGTGCTCAAGAACATCATTCACGACTGGCCCGACGACACCGCCCTGACCGTCCTGCGCGCGGTGCGCGCCGCCATCGTCCCCGGCGGCCGCCTGCACCTGGTCGAATGCCTGATTCCCGAGCAGCGCAACACCACTCACCTGAGCCTCTGGCTGGACCTGCACGTGCTGCTCACCATCGGCGGCCGCGAACGCACCGCCGCCGAGTACCGCGCACTGCTCGAAACGGCCGGTTTCGGCACTCCGCGCATCACCGCGACCGCTGCGCCGCTGTCGATCATCGAGGCCGTCCCGGTCTGACCGGAACGGCCTCGCGCCGTCCCTCAGCAGCGAGTGCTCAGCATGAACCGCAGCTCACCTCGCCTGCGCACCTTCAACTTCCGGTAGACGCGGGTCAGGTGCTGTTCCACCGTGCTGGTGGTGATGCCGAGCTCGGCGGCGATATCGCGATTGCGCAGCCCCCGCGCGGCGAGCTCCGCCACCCGGTACTCCGCCGAGGTGAGCAGTCCGGTCGGCGCGGCATCCGCCGGGAGTTGCGGCGGTTCGATCGCCCGGGGCTCGCCGAGCGACCGGTACAGTTCCTCCGCGCCGCAGTAGCGGGCCAGCCGCATGGCCGAGCGCCGTAGCAGCCGGGACCTGTTCTCGTCGCCGAGCTGGTCGTAGGTGCGGCCGAGATCGCCCAGCACCCTGGCCAATTCGAGCCGATCCGGGCTGCGGCGGATGATGGCCTCGGCACGGTGCAGCAGCAGCACCCGTTCGGAAGGCTCGGCGGTGCCCGCGATCAACCGCAGCGAGACTCCGCCGCTGCCGTGACGTTCGGCGTCACCGAGCAGATCCAGATGCCGTTGCGCGAAGGCGCGGGCGCGCTCGTGATCGCCGACCTCGAGATACACCTGCGCCACATCATTGCGCCAGGCCAGCACGCCGGGCAGATCCAGCTGCCAGCGCTGCATGAGCGCACCGCACAGCTGGAAGTCGACCAGTGCGTCGGCGGCCCGGCCGGTGGCCAGGGCCAGATGGCCGCGGGCATGCAGATACAGCAGCACCAGTCGGGAATCGAACAGTCCCAGCGGCACATCCCGCGCCATCTGCGCGGTCGCCTCCTCGAACCGCCCGGCGGCGGTGAGCGCGCGCACCCGGCAGGCCAGCGGGCGGGCGATGACGAGGCCCAGATTCTCCGCGGGCACCTGATTCAACGCCTGTACCGACCGGTCGGACGCATCGTCGAGACGGCCCTGCCGCAGCGCGATCTCGGCGTGCAGGCCCGCGAAGATGGCCAGCCAGGTCGGCGACGACCGCGCCGACGCCTCGGCCAGCAGGGCATCGCACCACGCCGCCGCGACATCGAGCCGATCGGCGTAGACCAGGCCCTCCAGTGCGGCGGTGAGGATTTCGACGGTCTCGGCATCGAGGCGGTGCCGAGACAGGATGCGGTGCGCCATGGTCACCGTCGACTCGCAGCCGGTGCCGCCCAGGGCCGTCAGCAGATTCGTCCCCATCCGGTGGACATTGGCGGCATCGGTGCTCACCGCGGAGGCCGGAGCCGAGGGTAGTTCGCGGCGGCCGGCCAGTTCCGGGTACGTGTACCCGACCCACGAGCGCAGGAAGGCGATATCGTCGGAGGCCGCCGAATGATCCCGCTCCAGGGCCGTCAGCGCCGTGCGGACATCATCGACCCGGCCGTACCACAGCAGATACCGCATGGCCTCGCGCAGCGCGTCGTTCGAGGCCGCGCCGCTGCGCACCGCGGTCTGCAGGCGGGCGAAGTTGCGGGTGGCGGTCGACGGATTGACCCGCCACTCGATGGCGGCCAGCACGCTGGCGATCTCGGCGCGGTCGCGGCCGTCCACGGTCGCCCGATACGACAGCTCCAGATAGTCCATGGCGCGGCTGATCTGATCCAGCGTGAGCGCCTCCTCGGCCGCGGCCCGCAGCACCGGCCCCATCCACGGATAGCGGGGGCCGCCGGAACGCATGAGATGGTCGGCCACCGCCGTCACGGCCGCGCCGCGCTCGTAGAGGACCTCCGCCGCCCGCCAGTGCATCCGGCGGCGATGGTCCACGCGCATCCCGCGCAGCAGCCGGACCCCGGCATCGCGATTGCGGAAATGGCAGCCGTCGAGCACCCCCATATCGGTCAATTGCGACAGAATCCGATGCACCGCAACGGGATCGGCCTGCAACACCAGCGTGATGGTGACGGCCGAACTCGACTCCCCCAGGACCGTGATGGCCTCGGCCACCCGCAGCAGCTCCCCGGAGCCGCGGCGCAGCCGGTGCACGATGGCCCTGCTGACATCGGAGGTGTCCTCCGCCGGAATCCTGTGCGGCGCAGTCGATACCAGGGCATCGCACCGTGGTGCGGCGCCTGTCCTGTATCGACGGCCCGGATCCGGCCGCGGGGTCATGTCGGAGGCCACGGCGCCGGCGGCATAGGCCGGCGCCGAGTTCGCTGCCCCCGAGCCGACCCTCGTCGCTCTGCGCTGGTTGACACGTCTTCGGTGCGCCATATGACTGCCCCAGAGTTTCGCTGTCCCGCGGTGAGGTCGGTCGGATGTGCGCGGAAGGCCCTGCGCAGTACCGCGGCGGCGCTGCCGAGAAACCGATCCATGAAGTGATATACGGGGAGGAACGCATCGCCGTTCGGCGACGGCAGAAGCCAGGAAACCCCACGCCCGGAAGGCTTGTCAAGGTCGATTCGGCCCCCGCCCGATTGCGTAGGGGTCGCTGCGCGTAGGGGTTTGCGCACCCCCGGACGCCGGTCAGACTCGCGGCATGAGATACCGCTGCCGCCGACCCGGTCGCTGGCCGGACACCGTGCCATGCTGACCGAGGTATCGGTCGATGCCCTGATGCACAGGCACTTCCACGCCCAGTTCGCCCGCCCGGTCGGCTGGCGTGAAGTGCCCTTCTCCACCCTGACGCCGTATCACCGCAGCGTGCTGCTGACCGACGGCACGGTGACGCGCACCCTCGAGGCCCTCGTACTGGAACAGGTCCAGGCCCGGCGCATCGTGCAATACCAGATGACCGCCGCCGCGGCCGGCGACGGCTGGCTCGAACTGAAACCCACCGACCCGGTGCTGGTGCGGCATGTGGACCTGGTCGGCTCCCGCAGCGAAACCCGCTACGCGCGCGCCGAATCGGTGATCGCGCCGAACCGGCTACCCTCCGGCTTCACCGCCGCGCTGGCCGCCGAGCCCGAGGGCATCGGCGCGGCCCTGCACGCCGCCGCCGCGGAATCCTTCCGGCAACTCCTCTACTACGGCAGAACCGACGACGCGGTCTGCGCCCGCTGCTACCGGATCTTCATCGCGGGCCGCCCCGCGCTCGTGATCCGGGAGTGGTTCCTGCGCTGATCCCCGACTCTGGAGTTGCCGATGCCGCGAACCCAGCTACTGCTGCCGCTGCCGGTCCTGCTGACCCGGCGCGCGGCACGCCTGGGCGATGCGGTGGCCTTCCGGGACCGCTGGCGCACCATCGGATTCCGCGCCCTGGCCGACCGCACCGCGCGACTGGCCGGCCACCTCGGCGACGCCGGCCTGGTACGCGGCGAGCCGGTCCCGATCATGACCGGAAACCGGGTGGAGACCATCGAAGCCATGCTGGCGGTGGCCCGCGCCGGCGGCCTCGGCCTGCCCTTGCCGAGCTCCCGCCGCCTGCCGCAATCCGCCTCGCCCACGGCGCGTTTCGCATTCACCCTCGGTGACTACCCGGAGCTGCGGCACTATTCGGGCCGCACCGTCACCCTCGAGGACCTGGCCGCCACCGCACCGCGCCACCTGCCCCGCGATCTCGCCGATGTCGACCAACCGGCCTGGATCGTGCGCACCGGCGCCACCCAGCTCGTCGCCACCCAGCGCAGCACCGTCTGGTCGGTCCTGTCCTGCCTCGACCTGCTCCTCCCCCGCGACCGCGCCCCACTGCCGGTCCCGCTCCCCTACGGCTGCGCACACCTCATCTGCCTGCTCGCCGTCCTGGCCCTCGGCGGCTCGGCGCACTTGAGCTCCCCGCCGCTCGCGGACCCCACCGGCTACGCCCTCCTCGAGCACATCGACGCCCGCCGCGAAAACGGCGACGCGCGACCACACTTGGGCCTCACCACCCCCGCCGCAACCGCATCGAGCCTCGGCATTCGCGAGGGGACGCGGCTGAGCCCGATCCTCGATCAACCCGTACCCGATCGCATCGTCCACGGTGCGCACCCGCTCCCGGTCGAGATCGGCACGGATCTGCTCGGCCGTGTGCCCGGTTGACAACTGAGCACACAATCGCGTCGCCGCCCCATCGTCAACCGTCCCGTGCGCCTCGCAAGCCCCACTGGAAGCCGGGGCTTCCGAGGTGCACGGGACCGGCTTCAGAATTCATGCTCTACCTGGGCAGACAGAAAGTTCCGGAAAAGACTGGAACGGAATGCTTTGTTCCGCTAGTATGAGTATCAGAACGAAACATTCCGTTCAGGAATACGAGGAGAGACCAATGTCCGACATCCGCCCCTTCCGCATCGAGATCCCGCAGGCCGACCTGGATGACCTGAACTACCGCCTGGCCCACACCCGGTTCGCCGCCGAGCTTCCTGCCGAGAAGGTCGCGGGCAAGGTGGATCTCGGTATCCCGGTGCCGCCGGGCTGGGAGTACGGGGTGCCCGGCGCGTTCGTGCAGCCGCTCATCCAGCGGTGGCGCGATGAGTTCGATTGGCGCGCGGTGGAGAAGAAGCTCAACGCCTACCCGCACTTCGTCACCGAGATCGACGGGCAGACCATCCATTTCGTGCATGTGCGGTCGGAGAACCCGGAGGCGACCCCGCTCATGCTGACCCACGGCTGGCCGAGCTCGTTCGTGGAGTACCTGGGCCTGGTCGACAAGCTGACCGACGAATTCCACCTGGTGATCCCGTCCTACCCCGGGTTCGCCTTCTCCGGCCCGACCCAGGACATCGGCTGGACGCCCGAGCGGATGGCCGCCGCGTACGTCGAGCTCATGCGCCGGCTGGGTTACGAGCGGTACGGTGTGCACGGCAATGACGGCGGCGCCATCGTGTCGCCCGAAATGGGCCGTCTCGCACCGGAGAACGTGATCGGTGTGCACGTCAACCAGATCTTCTCCTTCCCCA
Organism: Nocardia sp. NPDC127526; assembly: GCF_042672265.1. NCBI lineage: Bacteria > Bacillati > Actinomycetota > Actinomycetes > Mycobacteriales > Nocardiaceae > Nocardia > Nocardia sp. NPDC127526. The sequence continues at coordinate 145,159 of NZ_JBHXVO010000002.1, forward strand.
AGGGCGAGCCGGGCGAGTTCGACGGGCTCAGCGAGCAGGATCTGGCGTTCATCCAGTTCGGGCAGAAGTTCCTGGAGCACTCCATCCACGACTTCACCCAGCGCGCCCAGCCGCACACCCTGGCCCACGGGCTGTCGGACTCCCCGTCCGGTCAGCTCGCCTGGAGCGGCCAGTTGCTGGGCACCCTCGATCCCGACGACATCCTCACCAATGTCGCGATCTACTGGTTCACCAACACCTCGGCCTCCTCGGCCCGGTTCTACTTCGAGAACGCCAAGGGCGCGCACGCCGGCGAACCCACCACCGTCCCGATCGGCCTGGCCTCCTTCGGTTACGACTTCAAGCCGCCGCGCAAGTTCGCCGATCGCGATCACGCCAATATCGTGCAGTGGAACGAGTACAGCGAAGGCGGTCACTGGGCCGCCTACGAGGTGCCCGACATCCTGGCCGCCGACATCCGCGGCTTCTTCGCGAAACTGAAGTAGGACAACCGAACCCGTCCGGCCCCCGTCGAATCAGCGGCGGGGGCCGGATCCGTTCCCGGTGCGCCGCAATTGCCTGGCCAGCCACAGCACCACACCGAAGCCGAAGGCCGCATCCGCATTGGACACCAGTGCGGAGGTCGGGAAGACAATGGCGTGGCGCAGGCCCGCATCGGCCTGCTCACGCAGGCGGGACAGGATCTCGCGAGGTGTGCCGATCAGCAGCCATTCGTACAGGACCTCGTCCGGGACCTCCGCAATCGCCTCGCGCACTTCGGTTCTGGTGAGTGTGTGCGGCATGAGATCGCGCAGGCCGCCGAAATCCTCCCCGAACGGATGTTTCGCGCCGCAGCGCGTCCATACCGTGCCCGGTGCGAACAAGCCGATATAGCGGACCGATGGCGCGCGCAGCAGCCGCCGGATGCCCGCCCGGGTGCGCGCGGTGACAATGGTGAACATCTGGGCGGGAACGATCTCCGCCGGATCACGCCCCGCGGCCCGGGCGGCTTCGTGGACCAGGGTCAGCTTCTGCCCGTACTCCTCCGGCGACAGCGATTCCCACGGATACCAGCCGTCGGCGTACCGCCCGGTCAGCGCGAGCATCCGCGGGCCGTGCGCACCGATCCAGATCTGCGGCATGCGCCCCGGCGGCGCGGTCAAATCCAATGGCGCACCGTCGAGTTGGTAGTACTTGCCGCTGAACTCGATCGGTTCCGTCGCGTTCAAGGCGGCCCGGATCAGCCGCAGCGCTTCCTCGAGCCGATCCACCGGACGATTCCAGGTGAACCCGTACGGATCGAGGTTCTCCCGCTCCCCCGACCCGAGCCCGAGAATGGGCGGCGCCTTCGTCATATGCGCCAGCGTGAGAAACGCCTGCGCCAGCAGGACCGGATGCCGCCGATGCGGATCGGTCACGCCCACACCCAATTGCACCCGCCCGGCGCCCGACGCCACATGCGCCAGCAGCGTGGCGAAATCGAACTGCTCGTCCGGACTCCGAATCCCCTTGGCCTGCGGCGTGAAATCGGTATCCCACACCGCCCGCGGGAACACCCCGATCAAGTGATCCGGCGTCAACAGCGAGTCCAACTGCCCGAACCTGGCCATCCGCACCGCCATCCGAGCCGCCCCCAATGGCGGATTGATCCCCGCGAGCGTCCCCACCTTGAACGAGGTCCGATCCTGCGAGCCCGACACGTTGGCCTCCTCTCCCCCAGCCCACGCGACCGGGCTGCACCGATTATCCCGTCGCACACCGTGTCTCGCCCGCCGATCGAGGTGTCGATCCATCACGTGACGGGCTCCCGGTAGGCCGACGACCTACCGGGACGCCGTGGCGGGTCAGTCGGCGGTGGTCGCTCGCCGATAGTCGGTTGTCATGAACTGCATCCAGGTGCCGTCCTCGCCGAGCATCTGTGACCGCAGCACCCAGTGGTCGTCATCGACGAATTCGACGATGTCCTGATAGCGGGCCGTCTTGTTGTCGTCGTCCATGGCCGGTCCCTCGGCATCGAGGGTCAGCACCGCGCCGCTCGGATCGCGCGCACCCTCGTACACGAACATGTGCGGCATCATCGACCCGAGCCAGGTGCCGACGTACTTCTCCCGTCTCGGGTCGTAGCCGAGAGTGAAACTCCAGGTCGCCGGCACACCATCCGGCGTCGTGCCGTGCCCCTCCGAGCGAACCCAGAAATCACCCAGCCCCGTGAACCGCTCGGCCCCGGTGGACTCCTCCTGCGGTTGCCCCGGACCCATCTCCATCCGGCCTGCGAAGACCCATTCGCCGATCAGCTTGTGCAGCCACTCGTGTTCGACCTGCGGCTTGGCCTCGTACATATCGTTCCTCCCTCGAGCGGAAGTCGTCGTAATGCCGTACCGTCATCCATCTTTCACCGCCCGCCCGGCGCGTCGCGGGCGAATCCCGCGATGATCTCGGTGCGGCCGGGCGGGTCAGCGACCGCTGCCGCATCCGACGTCATCACCGATCCCCCCGACATTTCGGGGTGTCCCTCGGCCTGTCCGCGTGCTGGACTGGAAGGGGGACCCGACGGGAGGTGGAGTCGTGGATTCGATCTTGTATTGGAATTCTGTTGCCCTGGAGGCGAATCGCGTCAGCCACAGCAATGGCGCGGGCGAGCAGACCGGGCCGCCGCTGAGTGCGCGGGCACACCGAGGAGCGGATGCTGATCGGCCTGTTCTGGACCTACGACGGCGCCAACGGCATCGGCACCCCACCACGGCTCTACAACCAGATCGTGCGCAAAGTGGCCGACCTTCGTCTCCGACGAACCCAACGGCACCACCGGGGACAACACCGGCACCGTGCGCCCGCGTCACGTCCGCACCTTCCCCGACGGGCTGCTGCAGATGATCATCGAGAACGGCCGCAGCCGCATCTGGCTCGGCGTCCACTGGGAATTCGACTTCGCCCCCAGACCATTCGGCATCGGCGGCCTGCCCCTCGGACTCGCCGTCGCCAACGACATCTTCGACACCGGGATGCGGAAGTCTACGGTGGGACCGCGCTGAGCTGCTCTCACGGCCAGAAGCCCCGGTACAGCAGGTAGCAGCCGAACGTCAAGGCCAGCGACATGTAGAGGTAGACGACCACGGCGTGGTCGTTGGTCTTGCGGGCCGCGGTGCGCGCGAAGCCGAGTTCGAAGAACCGGACGAAGCTCTTGAGCACATTGACCCATCCCATCGCGGTCAGCACGCCGACCAGTCCCCACTCCCATCGGTGTTCCACCGCAAGCGATCCCGCGCCCGTGGCGAGGCTGAGCAGGCCGGACATGATTACGAACTGCTCGTTCTCCTTGACTCGCAACAGCGCGTCGTAGAACTGCCGGCTGGTGAGCGCCGGTAGATAGGTGCCCACGGTGATCAGGCCCCAGAAGATTGCCAATGCGTGTGAGTCCACAGGCCCCCTATGGTCGCTCGGTTCGCTCGCCGGCGGTGCCGCGAGCTGACTTACCGGAAGGTAAGTGTAGCGCTTACCTTCCGGTAAGTCAGCTAAAGTTGTCGAGTGGCTCGCTCAACCCCCTCCACCAGAGAGCGCATCCAAGAGGTGGCGCTCGAGATGTTCGCCCGGCAGGGTGTCCAGCGAACCAGCCTGCAGGACATCGCGAATCGTCTGGGCATCACGAAACCCGCTCTCTACTACCACTTCTCCTCACGCGATGATCTGGTTCGCAGCATCGTGAACCCGCTGATCCAGGAGGGGGAGGAACTCGTGGCACGGCACGAGCAGCGAGACCCCGTCGTGGTCTCCGAACTACTGGAGGACTATTTCGACTTCCACTACCGCCACCGCGAGAAACTGATGCTCGTTCTCACCGAGCTGCGGATTCTGGGAGAAATCGAATCCATCGATGCCGCGCTGGACTGGCGTCGACGACTGGTCGGGCTCGTCTTCGGGCCGGAGCCCACCCTCGATCAGGCGGCCCGGGCGATCATGGCATTCGGCGGAATCCAGGACTGCTGCCTGCAATTGCCCGACGCCCCCCACCAGCGACTGCGCACGGCCGCGGTCGACGCCGCGCTCACGGTGCTCGGCGCGGCGGCGTAGGACGATTGTCCCGGGTGGTCCACAATCATTCGCAACACATCGAGCCAGGTGGGAAAGGGTACGCACATGGTGAACCAGCACCGGGACCTGGCCGGCGCTCAAGGCGAGCACTGGCAGTCCACGTATGCGGCCCATCCCGGAATGTACGGCGATCAGCCCTCGATGCCCGCCGTCCACGCCGCCCGATTGTTCCACGACGCTCACGTCTCCGATGTGCTCGAACTCGGTTCCGGGCACGGTCGCGACACCCTGTACTTCGCCCGTCAAGGATTCTCCGTGGTAGCCGCCGATTTCAGCTCCGTCGGCTTGGACCAACTGCAATACGCCGCACGCCACCAGGGCATCGCCGAGCGTGTCACGACCGTGGTCCACGACGTGCGTGAGCCGCTCCCGCTGCCCGACGCCTCGGTGGATGCGGCCTTCGCGCACATGTTGCTGTGTATGGCATTGTCCACCAGCGAGATTCACGCGCTCGTCGGGGAGGTGCGTCGTGTGCTCCGCCCCGGCGGCCATTTTGTCTACACCGTCCGCCATACCGGCGACGCCCATTACGGCGCAGGGACCGCGCACGGTGACGACATCTACGAACATGGCGGCTTCGCCGTCCACTTCTTCGACCGAGCCCTGGTCGACAGCCTTGCCGAGGACTGGAGGGTGGTCGGCATCGACGCCTTCGAGGAAGGCGAACTGCCACGTCGGCTGTGGCGTGTCACGATGCGGCTTCCCGTGTAGCGGAAGGCGGTTGGGCTGCCGACCCCGTCAAGGTGCCCGCTCCCGCCTGCGATCGCGGCGCCTACACAGAGTCGATGGGTAGGTAGCGAGAAGGACATTGGGCGGCATACATTGTCGTTTTTCCGGCACGTTAGGTCATGGGGACCGGTCGGTTGTGGGCGTAGATTTCGAAGTGCCGACACCCCCGAACAACACCGCGTCGGCAACCCCTCGATTGCCCGCTCTGCGCCTAGCTCCCAGAGCGGGCTTTCCTCGTCCGCACCTGTGCTCGCGCCGTTTGCACACGCACCGGCCGTCGGCACGAGCGGCTGCTGCGGCGGCGCTGACGCAGCAACCGTCCCCTCTCTCCCGTGACGGAACAACACCCACCTGACTTGCTCCGCAACGAAAAGCTATTCAACGCACCGGATTCGGCGGAACCGATTCCGCGTAGACGTTTTTGCGCACAAGCCCCAGGCATGCCCATGGGACTTCGATTGCAGCTATCACCGGTCGGTCGAGCGAGCCTGACGTTTCACCTCGCCGGGCTGCATGCCGAACCGAGCAGCGAACGAGGCTCTGAAACCACTCAACGAGTTGTAGCCCGACGACATTGCGACATCCACGATCGCCTGCCTGTTGTCCGGGTCGGCGAGCCGCTCGTAGGCTCGCTGCAGCCGGGTTTCCCGCAACTGCTCACCAGGCGTCTTCCCGCCGACGGTTTTCATCGCAATCTCGAGCTGCCGCCGTGAGCATCCCAGACTGTCGGCCAGCGCCTGCACCGACAGACGCGAATCATCGCTGTACAACTCGATACGCCGACGAGCGTCCGCGTCCAGCCTGGCGTAAACATCCAGCTGCGGAGCCCGCTGCTCATCGATCGCCCCCGCGACCAGATCGATCAGCGCCCTGCTGATCGAAATGAACTCCGCCTCCGTCAACTCCCATCGCTCGGCGGCAAGGTTGTCGGCGAGCATCCGAACGGTTCGCAGCACAGCATTCTGCGGCCGTAAACCCAACCGTCCCCAGGGATCACGAACAGGCGGCAGCACGTACGAGGGAAGGCTGACCAGGTACCCGTGAAATCCCTCGTCATTCGACATCCGCACACCTTGACGACAACGAACGACACCCATCTCCCCCGGCCCCAATTCCACGGCATGACCGGCCTGGAGCAGCCTCATCCGGCCACTGAGCGCGATGTACAACCGGGCGCTGTCATCGCCTTCCGACACGGCGACCCTGTCGCTGCGATCGTAAGTCACAGCACCGGAGGTGAACTCGATCAACTGCAGCTGATCGGGATCCCTGTTCCATTTCGCCAGGGCCCGCTGCGTCCAGGTCTTTCCCCAGAAGTCCTTCGGGGACCCGAACCGCGTCGCAGCAAGGCCCTGACTGTCATCGATGAAACCGCGCCAGATATCGGTCCGATCCCCCGCGGAAAACTCCGCACCCAGAGAAGCCTGACAAAGGTCGTAGGACAACCCCGAGTCCTTCGCCCACGACTCCACCGCCATCGCGCCAACCTCACTCTTCATGAACAGCCGGCCGCGCACGGTTGCGCCACTGTTCAGCCTCGCAGTAATCGTAAGCAACACACGAGATCCCATGCATAGACGCGGCTAGACCTTGGGTGTTGCTCGCATGCCGGCGTAGCAGCACTGGGTGCCGTCCTTCAGGGTGGTGAAGACCACCGGCATGTAGTCCTCACTGAAGGAGGGTCCGGCGCCGGAGGCGGCGAAGATGTTCTCGGAGTAGGGTTCGAGTTCCATTTCCAGCGGCGGTGACATGTCCTTCATGCCGTCGACGAATTCGTAACGCAGGTGGCCCTTTCCGTGCTCGCCGCGGGTGACGGTGATGACGACGCCCTCGCGCCGGTACGTGCCCAGGAACGGTGTGATGTCCACGGTGATGGGCGGGTCCGCGGGGGCGAAGGCGGGGGGCATGCGCACGCCGGCGAGGGCGGCGAGCAGCTCTCGATAGAGGTCGCCGTAGAGCTGGCGGGCGCCGCCGCCGTTGGTCATCAACGCGACGATCACCCCGGCCTCGGGGACCACCCGCAGGTAGGCGTACTGGCCGACGGCGGCGCCGTCGTGGCCGTAGCCACGGATTCCGTTCCAGTCGTACAGGGTCCAGCCCAGCCCCCAGGCATCGGAGTTGACGCTCCATTTGTCGGGGGTGTCGACCTCGTGCTGTTGCATGGCGGTCACCGCGTCGGCGGCCAGCACCCGCGTGCCGTCCGCGGCGACGCCGCCGTCGAGGTGCATTTTCGCGAACCGGACCATGTCGCCGGCGGTCGTGATCACCCGTCCGGCCGGGCCCATGGACCGGGGCATGAGGTCCCACAGCGGCGCCGGGTCCGGATCGGCGCCCGGATCGCCGAGGTGCGACATGGCGACCCGGAAGCGCAGCGCCTCCTCGGGCAGGGTCATCAGCTGCCCGAGACCGAGCGGGGCGGCCAAATGGTCCCGGATCGCCTGATCCCATGTGGTGCCGCGCAGTACCTCGATGATGCGGGCGAGCACCATGAATCCGGTGCCCGCGTAGGACGTGTTGCCCGGCGGGCAGTCCAGCGGAATGGACCGCAGTGCGGCAACGTATTTCTCCAGGTTGTCGTCGCCGCGCCCGGTGTCGTGATTGAAATCGTTTGTCAGACCGCCGGTATGGCTGAGCAGCTGGCGGACGGTGATGACCTTCGTCGCCTCCGGATCCGGTGTCGCGAACTCCGGCAGCACATCCACCACCCGCGCGTCCAGATCCAGCAGGCCCTCCCCCACCAGCTGCATGATCAGGGTCGCGGTGTAGACCTTGGCGATCGAGCCGGACAGGAACACCGAATCGGTGGTGACCTCGACCCCGGTGCCGCGGTGCAGCACACCGCTGGCCAGCTCGAAGATCTCGCCATCGACCAGCACCGCCAGCTGCGCCCCGGGCACGTGATGCGCCGCGCGCAACTCGTCCAGTCGTTGCTGCCAGCGGCTCGCGGAGAAACCCCCGCCCTGCGAATCAGCCGTCCCCCAGGCGCCTTTCGCCTTCCAGGCGCCCCTGTCGTCCCAAGTAACCTTGTCGGACATCGTCTTTCCTTTCGATCATGTGTTGATAGAGCCCGTGCGGCCGCTGTCGCCGCGGCCCCCGGTCAGTCGAGGGTCTGGTAAGCGGTGGTCCAGAAGTCCTGGGACAGGCGCAGCGTGCCCGGTGCGTCCATGGCGGACTGGGTCAGCAGGATTCCGATGAACCGGTTGGCCGGATCCGCGAAGGCGGAGGTGCCGAGACCCCCGTCCCAGCCGAACTGGCCGATGCTCGCGTAGTCGCAGCGAACGGTGCGCACGGCCATGCAGAAACCGAAACCGCCTTGGCTGCCGAAACCCGCGGCGCCCTCGGTGCCGAACAGTTCGTCCTTGCCGACGCGCTGCTCGGGGGTCAGGTGATCGGTGGTCATCAGTTCGACCGCGGGGCGGGACAGAATGCGCGTGCCGCGGTGAGTGCCCTTGTTCAGCATCATGCGGTAGAAGGCCAGATAGTCGTCGGCGGTCGAGACCAGGCCGCCACCGCCGGATTCGAAAGCCGGTGGGCGCAGCCCGTCCTTCGACAGGGGCCGACCGCCCGCGATGTCCGTGCCGGCATTCCAGTTACCCCGGGCATCCCAGGTCAATTCTGTCGACATCGAGTTCCTCCATCAGTTCCGCACACTGTGCGCTATGCCGAACACTGTACGTGACGCCGAACAGTGTACGCAATCCGTGTTCTAGTGAAGCTCACAGCCGTGTGACCCGCGAATCGCCATGGGAGAGTCTCGAACTACGCTCCGACGGTGTCTCGATTCCATTCGGCGGTTTACGCGACGCCGGACCGAGCGGCCGCCATTGCCGACCCGGCCGGCTCGGCGCGCTGGCGCGGCGACGTCCTGCTGCGCCCGGGCGTCCTCGCCTTCAGCGGATCGATCGGCGCGACCGGCAGGCACGCCCACCACGCCGTCCAGGTCATGATCAGCACCAGCCCTGTCGCCGTCGCCGGCGACCACGCCGAGTACTCCGGCACGCACATGATCATCCCCGCCGATGCCCCGCACCGGATTCTCCTCGGCGCCGCAACGGGTATCGCGGTATTCCTCGACCCGGACAGCATCGCCGGACGTGCTGCCGCGCACCGCGCCCACGGCGCCGGCTGGTCCGGCGGGCCACAGTTGCCACTACCCGATCACGATGCGCCGCTCGCCGCGACGGTCGCCGAGCTCATGACGGCATTGGCGCCGGGCGCGGCCGACCCTGGCGCCGACCGCCACCCGGCCGTGGTCGCCGCACTGGAATGTTTACCGGCCGCCGTCGCCGCCGGGACCATCAACACCACCGAACTCGCTGCCCGCGTCGGCATTTCAGCGAGCAGACTCACCCACCTGTTCACCGCCCAGGTCGGGCTGCCGCTGCGGCGCTACGTGCTCTGGCTGCGCCTGGTGATCGCCAGAAACGCGGTGGCCGACGGCGCCGGCCTCACCACCGCCGCACATGCCGCCGGATTCGCCGACAGTGCGCATCTGACCCGCACCTGCCGTGAGATCTTCGGTCTCCCGCCGTCGGCGCTGAGCCGGAACCTCGCCTGGCACAACGATTCGCGATAGCCGAATCGTTCAAGCCGGATGCGGCATCGAGCAAGCACGCTCGACCCCATGCACACGACAACACTGTCCTCGATGCAGCGCATCACCCGATACGCCTATGTACCGTTCATGCTGCTCGGGCTCAACGGACTCGGCATCGCCCTCACCGCCGCGGGAGCGCCGAAATACTGGCTGCTCGCGATCCTGGCTGTCGCGATCACGACTTCGTTTCTCGCCGAACGGATCATCCCGTACGAGGGAGACTGGAACCACGACCTCGGCGACAGCCGCCGCGATCGCATCCACGCGGTGGTCAACGAATCCCTGATCCTGGTCAGCGTCGCCGCCATCCCCCTGCTCGCCGCGATCGTCCCCGCTCCCGCAATCTGGCCGCGCGACTGGCCCTTCGCGCTCCAGGTCGTGGCGGCCGTCCTGATCGCCGACTTCGGCATCACCACGGTGCATCTGGCCAGCCACAAGATCGGGCTACTGTGGCGATTCCACGCCGTGCACCACAGCGTCACCCGCTTCTACGGGCTCAATGGCCTGATGAAACATCCCGTGCACCAAGCCATTGAAATGGCCGCCGGCGTCGCTCCCCTGATCCTCATCGGCCTCCCCGTCGAAGTCGCCTCCGTCCTCGCCCTCACCGTCGCGATCCAGCTGCTGCTCCAGCATTCCAATGCCGACTACCGCGTCGGCCCCGCCAAATACGTCCTCGCCCTCAACGAGGGCCACCGCTTCCACCACCTCAAATGGGCCGGCATCGGCGACGTCAATTTCGGCCTGTTCACCCTGCTCTGGGATCACCTCTACCGCACCTACTCCTACGATCCCGGCCGCCGCTTCACCACCGAACACCTCGGCATGGCAGCGAAACCCGACTATCCGGTCGACTACGCCCGGCAACTGACCTACCCGTTCACACCCGCCGGCGCCTGCGAGATCACCACCCCGAAGTAGCCGGACACACGCCGAACTCGCACTTCACGCCCGGTGATTGCGCAGCGACCCCGCGCCGATCCGGACCATTGCGATCCGCATCACAGTGTGTAATAGTCACCACCCAATGGTGAGACTACCTAGTCTCACAATCTCACCGTTTGGATGAAGAACGGGTCGATGCCGACTCCGCGCACCGATTGCACCGCGCGGACTCGGTGCACGGCAATCACGACACCCTGCAGTGCACGGCGGCTTTCCCGTACGGGCTGGACCTGCCGGTGGGGGTGAACACCTACTTCCCGGCCGATATCGCGAGCATGGATGCCGCGCCGCTGATCGTTCTCACCGGCGGAATCACCTCCAACCCGGGCAATTACGATGCGCTGGCCCGGCTCTTCACCAGCCACGGCTTCGTCGTGTCCGTGCCCTACGACTTCTTCAACTCGCTGCCCGAGATGCCCGCGCTGGGCCCGGCGGCGGCCATCGCCCAGCATCGGGACGCGAATTCACCGCTGTTCGGCAAGGTCGACACAACGAGAAGTGTTCGCCCCCTTGGGCATCGATCGCGACAACTGGATCTGGCTGCGCGACCGCAGCGGAAATACCGCCGTCAACGGCGGCTTGGGCCATGCGTCCCGACGACCTGGCCCGCCTCATGCTCCAACAGGGCCGCTGGAGCCACGAACAGCTCCTCGACCCCGACTACATCCGCCACCATCCTCCTCGGCGTCGGCCCCTACGCCTCCACCGCCTGCAACATCCTGTGGTGCAACGGCAAACCCGTTCCCGCCGATGTCTTCCGCCTACTCCTCGATCTCAGCACCCAATCCGCGAACGCCCTTGGCGCCCTCGGCAACACACCGCGCTGAACGCCCCCTCCCAGGAGTTCGAGCGACCACCGAGATGCGCGCCGGCGCCACGGCGGCGGTGGACACCTTCCTGCGCGCTTACGGGGAGTGATGCCGCCTCCGTCGTGAATTCTGTTGCCTAGCATCGGTTTCATGACATTGTCCTATGTTGTCACCGGTGGTGGACGCGGCATCGGCCGCGCGATTGTGGAGCGGTTATTGTCCCGGCGGCATGCGGTCGTGGTCATCGAGCGCGACGAGGAGGCCCTGGCGTGGGTGAGCGGGCAGCTCACCGTGGTGGCAGGGGACGCGGGGTCGGATCAGGTCACCGAGCATGCCGCGGACCGTGCGCAGGAGGTCGGCATGCTCGCCGGGTGGGTGAACAACGCGGCCGTATTCCAGGACGCGTCGCTGGATTCCGATGACGCAGAACGGGTTCTCGACCTGATCGACGCGAACCTGCGTCCCGCTGTCATCGGTTGCCGCACCGCTGTCCGCCGATTCCTGGCAGCCGGCACAGGCGGATCCATCGTGAACATCAGCTCCCACCAGGCCCGCCGCGCAGTGCCCGGAGCGCTGCCCTACAGCACCGCCAAGGCCGCGATCGAAGGACTGACCCGTGCGCTGGCCGTGGAACACGGCCGCCACGGCATCCGGGTCAACGCGGTCGCGCCGGGCACCGTCGCCACGGAACGCTTCGCGGACTATATGTCTGCCCTCTCCCCCGAGGCCGCAATGTCGGTCGAGCACGACATCGCCGCACTGCACCCACTGGGCCGCGCCGCCACCGCCGATGAAATCGCCGCCGCCGTCGAGTTCCTGCTCTCCGCGGACGGCGGCTTCATCAATGGCGCAACGGTGCCGGTCGACGGCGGCCGCGCGGCCTTGGGTCTCGATCCCGAAGCCCGCTTGGCGTAGCAGGCGGCGCAGGTAGGTGGTGAGGGCGAAAGGGTCGGGTCATCGGGTGTCTCGGATCGCATGGGTTCCAGGAGCAAGTGGTGGATGATGGCGCCGTTGAGCATGTCCTGGCAATTCGCCTGCACCGCTTGCGGATACCTGGAAATGTAGGCAGGGTTCGGCAAGATCGAAATCGAGGAGGTTCGTGATGTCAGCCGGTTCGTTGTCCCGTGTCGCGTCCAGTTGTTTCGCCAGTGCCGCAGCGCTTTTCGTGTTGGCGCCCACCGTCGCGGCGGATCCGCCCGAATGGGAGGTCCCCAAAACCTGCTCCGGGGTCTTCCTGACCAGCGATGGCTCGGCCGAGGTCGAATCGTGCATCTACCGCTACGAAGGGGCGCTCGTGGCGTACGGAAGCCTCACCTCCAAGACCGGTGGTTCCACCATCGAGAACTGCACCATGGTGGTGAAGGTGATCGACAAGGACGCGTACACAACAGGATCGAACGAGGAAGTCGCGACCAGCGCGCCGATGCCCTGCTTCAACGGAAGCTACCCCTCGCCGCCACTGCGGAGCGACAAACAAGCAGTCGTCGCGGGCCATCGCTATGCCAGCTATACGGAGATCACCAAAGACGGCAAGGGCCTGATCCGGATCTACAGTCCGGACTTGGTGCCCTAGCCTGCCGATCCGGTCGGCCGCCAACCGGCTAGGGGTTCTCCTCGAGGGTCAAGCCGTAATAGTCGACGTGGTAGTCGCCCACCCGCTGGGCATGGTCGCTCAGGCTGAGGTCTCGAGGGGAGGCGACACCCAGGCCGCGCAGGGTGTCGACCATCATCCGGGCCAGGCGGGAGCCGTCCACCTCGCCGATACCGAAATCCCCGGAGTGGTAGGGCGCTTCGATCCAGTGGTCGAGGGCCGCCGGGCGGGTGGTGTGCGGAATCCACCCGCAGGAACCCGGATCGGCGATGTCCTCGCCGAGTTCCTCTGTGTCGTAGACGATCTCCAGTCGCTCGCCGCAGGCCAGGTGGAACACGACGGGGCCGTAGGTGCCGGGCACCCGGGCATGGAAGCCCAGGTCCAGCTCGATGCCGAGGGCATGGGTCTCCGCGGGGAGGGCGCCGAGGAAGTCGCCCAGGGCGCGAGCGAAGATGTCCCAGTCGTCGGTGTGCCAGCGGCCCGGGAAGCCCAGGCCCGCGTTGGCGGGGTCGCGGTTGGCGCCGACGGCGTAGGGCTCGCCATGTCCTTGCCGCCAGAACCAGTTCTCCACCGGATCGGTCGGCTGGAGCAACAGCTCGGGGCCGCGCTCGCCGGCGTGCAGTTCCAGTGTGTTCTCCCGCTGGCGCCAGCGCAGGAATGGGCTGCCCCACAACGGGGCCGAGTCGTAGAACGGCCCGGGATCGCCGTACGCACCCATGATGGAGGCCCGGCCGAACTCTCGAGTCAGCGCCTCGGCCACCGTCCGGAAGGCCGCGGCCTTTCCCACCGCACCGTCCTCCGGGAGCGCGACGGGCACGTACAACCCCACGAACTCCTCACCGCCATGCACAAAGTCCTTCTCGAAGCGGCCCACCGGGCGCAGCCGAGCCGCCCACTGCGGAGCGGCATTCGGTTCCGCGACCGCGACCAGCCGCGGTCCGGAGACGTCATCCTGCCACCGCCAACCGAGGCCGTCCGCGATCACTCGCAGCGCCGCCTCGCTCCAGCCGCCGGTCTCCGCGCCGCGTAGTTGCCGCGCGAGATCGACCACACGCGCGTTGTCCCGGTCCACCGTCATTCCGAACTCCCCGTTCCGTTGCATGTCCATGGGGAACACTGCCATACAGCCTCGTTCCTCGGTCGATGCGATGCGGCTACGGTTGCGGGACAACAGGTTCGGGTCGCTCGGAACCGACTCCCGACAGGGTCAGCCGGAGGTAGCGGTGCGGGTGGGTGCACAGGTGCGCAGGAAGGGATTCCGGGCACGGGGGTGTCGGGGATCGGGCGATCGGGGGGTCGCGGGGCCGGCGGACACCGCGGACGCCATGATCGACTCCCACCACGGGTGCAATGGGCTCGGGTCGGGCCAGCGCACCACCGAGGCGTCCGATTCCTGGTGCGTGGTGCGGTCGATGTCAGAAGTTGTGGTGCTCATGGGTGTTTTCGCGGTGGGTTGCGAGCGGGGTAGCGGAGGTCGTCGTTCCGGGGTCGCGTGGGGCGGGTATCGCCCCACGCGAGAACCCTTGGTGCGCAATGTTCGACAGGCATCACCTCACTTTCGCGAGCCGATGACCCGGGCCGGTCAGGCGTTGATGGCCTGGCGGTCGTGCTCGCGGGTGATCTCGATCTTGCGGGGCTTGGCCTTCTCCGCGACCGGCACGGTCAAGCGCAGCACGCCGTCGCGGTAGTCGGCGCGGATGGCCTCGGTGTCGAGATTCTCTCCCAGGAACAGCTGGCGGGAGAACACGCCGCGGGTGCGTTCGGCGGCAATCATCGACCGGCCCTGATCCAGTTGCGGGCGTGCGGCTTTCACGGTCACCACATTGCGTTCGACATCGAGGTCGAGGGAGTCCGGGTCGATGCCGGGCAGATCGAACTCGACGAAGAACTCGTCCCCGTCGCGCCAGGCGTCCATCGGCATGACCGCCGGACGCGCGGGGGTACCGAAGACCTGCTGGGTCAGGCGATCCAGGTCACGGAAGGGATCGGTACGGATCAACATGGTCGCCACCTCCGGTTCACTCCATTCTCGATTGAAGGAAGCTCAGATAATCTCTGTCATCTGACAGAGATAATTTTTAGCACTCGACCCCATCGAGTGCAAGTAGGAACGAGAGATAATCTTCAGTGAGTCGGTCATGAGCGAAGAACGGGAGGCGCGGCAGATGCCGGGACACGGACAGGGCCATCTGCCACGGGCCGGGCAGGCGGTGTACGCGATATCGGTGGCCGCCGAACTCGCCGGCGTCGGCGTGCAGACGCTGCGCCTCTACGAACAGCACGGACTGATCACCCCGGTCCGCAGCAGCGGCGGCACTCGCCGCTACAGCGGCGACGATCTCGCCCGCCTGGCCCGTATCACCGCCCTGACCGGGCAGGGAATCAACCTCGCAGGGATCGCGCGCATCCTCGACCTCGAAGACGCCAATGCCGCGTTGCGCGCGAGCAACGCCGCCCTCGCCGCCGAACAGGCCCACCGCCCGCAATCGGGACCGCCGCACTCCTGACGGTCATCGCGGCGGCGCATCGGCCAGGTATCAGTCGGGCCGGTCGTGCCCATTCGACTCGGCGGCGATCTCCGAGATCTCGCCCGCTACCTCCCGCAATACCGTCTGTTCGGCGTCGATCGCCGACAACAGACCCGCTAGTCCCGGCGATTCGGTCACCAGTTCGTCCAGAGCGCTGCGCTTTTCGGGCATCAGCGTTCACCCCTCATGAAAATCTGTGCGCACCTGCGCACACGGCCACCCTGCAAGTGCTCGTTCTACCATCCCCCGACTCACCACGCCACCGAAGCCGACACGACGAGCCTCACGAAATGCCCGATTCCTGTGTCGATCCGATCGACGGCGAGGGCGGCCTCGCTCGCCTACGAAGCGGGTCCGACGTTCCGGGAATGGCCGTCCGGATTCGCGGGATCGATATGCCAGCTGTGAATTCGGCGCGGATGGATTCGAATGATCTCGTGGCAGAACCACTCCGGAGCCACCGGCACATCTTCGACGGTGAGAATCTCCGCCCTCCCCCGGATCTCCACCCCACGGCCCCACCCCGGCTTGACCTCGCGCGGATCATCCGGAGTGATGTCATCGACCACGAGACTGACGGACTCGTTCACCCGCACATTGCGATACCGCTGCGCATTCGGATTCGGTCCGCCGATATCGATCGTGCCGTCGGCGTTGAGCCGAAAGCCCACCGGCACCAGATTGGGGCGGCCGTCCTTGGTGACGGTCGCGAGCCGGGCCAGCCGCTGGTCGGACAAGTAGGTGCGTTCCACTTCGGAAAATGACATGAACGCCACCGTAAGAGCTCGAGTGCGGTTGAGGTCAACCTGTGAACCATTGACTCGGAGGGTGGTTGGTGCTGCGCTGGACTCATGCCCGACCACACCGCCGTCGAACTGGTCGCCCGGGCCCGGGAGGAGAACTCGGCCGCCGCGATGCCCAACCGATTCCTCGATCTGCTCGAGCACGGCCGGGTTCCGATCGCGCGGCTGTCCTGGCTCGCCGGTGAGGAGTACCGCATCGTGGACAGTGACCGCCGGAGTTTCGCGCTCCTGGCCGCACGCTACCCGGAACCACCGGCCGGGGCGTTCTTTCTGGCGCTCGCGCAGGGCGAATCGCAGGCCTTCCACCTCTTGCACGACTTCGCCGCCGCACTCGGCATGAGCGAGAAGGACCTTCGCGCCTACGAACCGCACCCGTCCGCCCAGGCGTATCCGGCCTACCTCGCGCAGCGCGCCATGTTCGGGACAGCGGCCGAGGTGGCGCTCGCCCTGCTGGCAAACTTCGAGGAATGGGGAACATACTGCGCCCGAACAGCTTCGGCCTTGCGCACCCACTACCGATGCACCGATGAGGCGGTAGCGTTCTTCAGCTTCTTCGCCGAGTCACCCGCGGATTTCCCCGAACAGGCGACCGCGGTCGTGGCGGCCGGACTCGCCTCGGGTGAATCACCCGAGGACATCGCCCGAGCCCCACGACTGCTGCACGCCTACGAAACGTCGTTCTGGGATGCCATGGCAGAGGATCTCACCTAGAACTGGACCGCCGATCCGCGCGGACCGTGATCACAATCTGCGGGCCGCCTCAGAGACGAATTCCATCGCACCACATACGGAACCGCCGCCGCCCGGACCATCCCGCTGGGGCGCACCGCCACCGGTGAACCGTTCATCCCCGCGGTAGCAGCTCACGGAGCGGCGATACTGTTCCGGCAATCCATAACGGCCGCATGAGGTCTTCAATCGCCGCTGACCGCGACGTGTAACCACGAAGCGACGCCGCTTGGTATGAGCCACAATTCGCTCGATGTCGGCGTTCAGCGCAATTCCCGCTGTTACCGTGTCGGCTCGAAGGTAGAGGAGCGCACCGACCCCGGCGAGCAGCCCGGTCGTTTCGACGCATGCGCCGGTACTGCCTTCATTGATCATGTAGGCACGCGCGCGAACAGCACGAGAGATGGTTAGCGAAATATTCGACACGACCGTGGAATTGCCGGTCGCCACGGACCTGATCCGGCCCCTGCTGATGGATCCCCGGCTCTATCCCCGGATCCTCCCCGGGGTCGGGGCGTGCGAGCCAGTGGAAATGCGTGATGACGGCCTGTCGTGGCTGATCCGTATCAGCGCCCCGGCGCCGGGGGTGCACACCCGCCGGGCGACACTCAGGCTAGCCAACTCCGGCGGATTCGAATTGCGGTGCGCCGAAACCGGAAGTGCGGTGAGCGTGCTGCTGCGCGGGCACGCGGATCGGACCCTGATCACCGTCACCTATTTTGCCGCCGGCCGCATCCATCCTTCGGTGGCGGCGCTGAGCAATGCGGCCGTGGCGGCCTGGACCACGGCCGGATTGCATCGAATGCTCGAGTTGGTCTCCGGTGCACTGCCTTCGATTGTGGTGAACAGCGAGGACACGCCGGTGCGGCGCGGTATCCGGGTGGCCGAGCAGGTGGTCTCGACCGGTGTGGTGCGCTCGTTGCGACCGATCCGGGTCCTGAAACAGATCGGCGGACTGGCGAAATGGGGATTCAATCTGGCCGGCGGCTACGCCGCTGCCGCCGCGTACACGCCGCGCCGGATCGCGGTGGTGGACGATCGCGGCACCCGCACCTTCCGCGAAATCCATGAACACAGCCGGGCCTTGGCGGGTGCGATGGCCTCGCTCGGCCTCGGTCCCGGCGACGCGGTGGGGCTGCTGGCGCGCAACCATGCCGAAACCGTCGAAATCATGGTCGCCGCGGGAAAACTCGGAGTGGACGTGGTCCTCCTGCACGCCGGGCTGTCAGCGCGCACGATCGAGGACGTCGTGCGGCGGTACCGGCTGACGACACTGTTCGTGGATCGCGAACTCGAACCGCTGGTCCGGTATCCGCACGCCGGCATCCCCCGCTACCTGACCGATCCGGGAGCGCCCGGCCGGGTAACCACCGCGGGGTTGATAGCACTGGGCCGCAAGACATTCCGCAAGCCCGCACACGCCGGAGGGTTGATCGTGCTGACTTCGGGCGCCGGCGCCGCACCGCAGGGAGCGCGGCGCCCGCATCCCAAGGGTTTCTCCACCGTGGCGGCGCTGCTGTCTCGAATCCCGTTGTGCATGAACGAAACCATGCTCATCCCTGCGCCGCTGTTCCATTCCTGGGGCCTGGCCGCATTGCAACTGAGCACGGCCCTGCGCGCCACGGTCGTGCTGGCAAGGCATTTCGATGCCGAAGACTGCTTGCGCCGGATCGCCGAACACCGGGCAACCAGTCTCATCGTCGTTCCCGCCATGCTGCAGAGCATTCTCGATCTGCCGCTCGCCGTGCGGGCCCGTTACGACACCACGAGCCTGCGGGCGGTCGCCAGTTGCGGTGCGCCGCTGGCCGCGACGACCGTGCTGCGCTTCATGGACGCCTTCGGCGACATCCTCTACAGCACTTACGGTTCCACCGAGGTACCCTGGGCCACCATCGCCGCACCCGAGGACCTGCGCGCCGCCCCCGCCACCGCGGGCCGGCCACCGCTGGGCACCGCCGTCGCCGTCCTGGGACCGGACCGGCGACCGGTCCCGATCGGCGCGATCGGACGAATACACATCAGCAATCACTCGCTCTTCGAGGACTACGCCGACAGCCCGCCCGACGAAGCCGGCGGCCTCCTCGACACCGGCGACCTCGGCTACCTCGACGCCTCCGGCCTGCTGTTCCTCTCCGGCCGCGACAACACGATGATCACCGTTGACAGCGATGACGTCTTCGCCCGTCCCGCCCCGGCGCTGAAACCACTCGCGGACCGTGCGGAGACAGGTCGATAGACCGATCCGCTCAGCGGGGCGGTTCGATGGGATCGGGCAGGCCGCAGCGTTGCAGCTCGTATTCGGGTATCCGGTCGATGCGGTAGGTGGCGAATCCCAGGGCCTGCTGGATGTTGTGCCGGAAGCGTTCGAAGGTGAGGGGCGCCCGGGTGGAGGCCAGGAGGTCTTGGGTTGCGGGGCAGGATATTGCCTGGCGTGCGCGAGTTACGGTGCGCTCGTCGATGTGCACGGGGATCCAAGGGTGGAGGTCGACCATGCCGCTGTCGGCGATCACCCAGTCGGGGTGGAGGTTCTTGTCGTGGCCGATTCGGCCGTCGGTGAGCCGATCGGTGTGTGCCGCAAGCGGATACGCCAGGCCCATCTGATCGACGACACGCACGTTCAGCGGTACGTTCATGCCGGTCATGCCGAGATTGAGGAAGAAGACGGTGTGTCCCGCGCCGCCGTCCGGTATCGGCAGCGGCGGGGGTACGACGTGCCAGACCATATAGGACGGCAGGTTCAAAAGCAGGCCGCCGTCGGGGGTTTCGGCGAGGTGACGCAGCATGGCGCGCATGCGCGGGTGGTCCAGGTAGTCCTCGGCGCGGATCGGATGGTCGTGGCCGGTGCTGAGCACGTAGTAGATCCGCTCGTCCACGATCCCGCTCCGGGCGATCCGGGTGCCGGAGTCGATGGCCGTGATGCCGGCCGCGGACAATGCCCAGCCGATGGTGGCGACGCAGACGGCCGGCACGGCGATGAAACTCGATCCTGGGCGGCGTAATCGATACGGGGAGTTCAGCACTCCGGGTTCCGATCTCCGCGTTGTGCGCAGCGGCAGCACCATGACAGGAAGTAGCAGGCAGAACAATTGCGGTAAGAGCATGCGGCCGTGCATGAAGTCGCCGCCGACATGCAGTTCGTATGCCGTGAGCAGCGCTGCGGAGCCGACTGTCTGTGCGACGACGGCGGCAGGGGTACGCAGGCTGCCCCTGAATCGGTGGATTCGGTTGCGCAGTCCGGTTTTCCGATCGGCGGAGCCGAATCGGCCGTGCGCATCCGGCCTGGCATGCCGACTCGGTACCGGCTCGATTCGTCGCTGTCGCACCGCGATTACAGCGGCGATCCCCAGCATCAGCAGTGGCAGCCACAACCAGTACGGGCCGGCCAGGTCCCACAGATAGACGAAACCCTGCTTCCACTTGGTCCCGCCCGCGTCCTTCGCCACGGCCGTATTCGGATAGGGCAGACCGTAATACCCCATCCGCCAGACCTGGTACGCGAGCGGCACCACCCCGGCCACCGCGACGATCAGCGCACGGAACAGCCATGGCCGCAACCGCGTCGACGGCGCCGGCGCGCAGAACAGCATGAGCAGCGCCGGCGCGCCGACCAGCGTCATCTCCGGCCGGATCAGCGGGGCCAGTCCGGCGCAGAAGACCAGTCCGAAAAAGCCTGCAGGACACACCTTCTCGGCTTGCGACCAGCGCAGCAGCCACCACCACAGCACCGCCAGCCAGCAGATGACCAGGCTGGACTCCAGGCCGGAGGTGGCGTAGTCACGCGCGGGCGGCAGCGCGATGTAGACCAGGGCGCCCGCCGGGAGCAGCAGCGCGGAACCCGTTCCGCCCCACAGCCGGGCCGCGCCCAGCATGGCGAACACGACCGCCAGCACCGACAGGGTCAGCGCGATGCCGAGCACCACGTACTCCAGCCGAATCCCGGTGAGCCAGCCGAAGAACCAGACGATGTAGGTCCAAGCCGTGCTGGTGTTGGCCTCGACGCGCTCACCCGCGTTGAACACCGGACCGTTGCCCGCGAGCAGGTTGCGCACCGTGCGCAGCACGATCAGGCCGTCGTCGGCGATCCAGCGGCGCTGCCACGCACCGGCCGCGAACAGTGCTCCGGTCAGCGCCATCCCAGCGAGGAACGTGGCCCGAGATAGTCGCGAGAACCGGCGTGCCGAGTCGACCACCCGCCGGCGGTCATCGCCGACCGCACTCTGCGCGGTCGGCGTCCCAATTTCACTCGCTGGTGCTGCTGCGATGGACAGCGTCATCTACCGCTCGCGCCGTGCGGTCCACAGAACGTAACCGGCCGTGACGATCAGCACCGCCGGGTAGCACACGGAATAGAGCGGCACCGTGATGTTCGACCACCACTCCGGAATATCGCGCGGCAGCATGAACAGCCCCAACCCGATCGGGTACGGCGCGTCTTCGATCGGATCCCGGGTCGGGTATTCCCACCACCAGCAGAAGCCGACCGCCAGCAGGGCAGCCGCCGGAAGCCAGCGGATCCGGCCGGCCGCCGTCGCGCCATGGTGGAGCGCCAGTACGAACAGCGGCACGAACCACACCCAGTGGTGACCCCATGCGAAGGGAGACACCGTTGCCGATGTCATTCCGGTGATCACCACCGCCAGCAGCTTCCGGTCCCGCCGATACGCGCGGGTCGCGGCGGCCAATCCCAAGGCCCCCAACGGGATCGCGAGCATCAGCCACATCCACAGGGGCGGCACGAACACCGACTGCCCCGCTTCGATATGGAGGTACCGGTTGACCTCGTAGTACCTCAGCATTTGGGCGAGAAAACCATTGGCGGACTGGTTCGCCGGTGAATCGACCGCGCCGACCCGGGCGGAGTCGACGAACTCCCTGCCCCAGTACGCCCACGAATCCGCGGGGGCGGCAACGAATCCGACCACTATGGTGGCCGCCAGCGCCGCCACGGCGATCCCGCAGGTCCGCCATTGCCGGGTGAGGGCCAGGTGGACCAGAAAGAAGGCCGGAGTCAGCTTGAGCCCCGCCGCCACGCCGACACCCACGCCTCGCACACGTGATTGCGGGCGGGTCAGGTCCCACAGGATCAGCAACACGATGAACGCGTTGATCTGACCCAGCCAAATCGTCGTTCGCACCGGCTCGAACGCAGTCGACACGACAGCGAGGAACAGCGCAAGCGTCCACATTCGCCGCGTGTTGCCGTAACCGAGGCTGCGCAGGCTGAGTCCGACAATGCCCACCAGCGCCACGAACGTCGCGAACCACCACAGCACATTCGCCGCCATCGGCGTCAGCACGGCAAGGGGCACGAAGACCACCGCGGCGAAAGGCGGATACGTGAACATCATCTCGAAGAAGACAGGACCGCCGTACAGCCCGTCCCCCGCCAATACCGCGGCTCCGCCCGCACGATAGACCCACGAGTCGACGTGATTGCTGAACAGTCCGTAGTACGGATTGCCGATCGGAATCGCGGAGACCTGCCAGCACAGCACGACCGCAGCGGCGACACCGGCGACGACCAGTAGTTTCGCCCCGATCGGGACAGCGGAGACGGCGCTGTCCGCACGCCCGGCACTGCCCCGTTCGGCCACGCTCACCACGGAATACGCCTCAACTGCCGCCTCCTCGATCGAATACGGGCATGTCGATGCGATCCGAAGCCGGCCGGTCCGCATCGACGCGACACTTCTGTTGCCCGCAGCGAACAACGGCCGTCCAACGCGACTAGCCACCCTGTAGCTGAGAGCGATGAACCGGCACACTACAGATGGCCATCGCCTCGTTCGTCATGGACACACCGATCCACGTCTTCATCGGGGAGCGAATCGTCGACAAGCAGGTGCGTGCGGCCAACTGCTGCAGCGTCCGGCCACGCCATGGCCGGCGTGGCGAGGCCGACCGTGGCCGCTTGCCGCACAGGACCGAAGTCGTCCAGAGCACCGCGTCACACCGTTGTGCTCCGCCGGTCGCCGGTTGCGCTCGGGCCGGGAGCCAGCAGGAGTTCGGGTTCGAGGCAGCTGCGGCGGGTGATGAGCGCGGCCGCGCCGCGGGCGACCGCGGCGCGGCCCAGCGGTGAGACGGTGAGCGTGACCGGGCGGCGGGCGGCGGCGAGGACTCCGATACCGAGTTCGGCGCGGACGCCGGGGGCGAGGTCGTCGAAAAGGCTTGCGTAACAGCCGCCCAGCACGACGGTCGCGACATCGCAGACATTGATCAAGGACGCGAGTGCGGTGCCCAACGCCGAACCGGCGCAATTGACGGCGGCGCGGCTGTGCGTATCGCCCCGGCGCAGGGCGCGGCAGAGCGCGTCGAGTCCCGGCGCGCCCGCGGCGGCGAGGATCGCCCGCAACCCCGCGTATTGCTCGACGCAACCCTGGCCGCCGCAGGCGCAGTGCCGACCGCCGCGCTCGATGACGACGTGCCCGAGTTCACCGGCGAACCCGCCGCGCCCGCGAAACAGGGATCCGCCCAGCACGATTCCGGCGCCGATGCCGACATCGCCGGAGACATAGACGAAGTCGTCCCCGGCCAGGCGGTGCGGCCACAGGTGTGCGAGGGCGGCGAGATTGGCCTCGTTGTCCACCGCCACCGCCGGCTCCCCGAGCGCGGCGGCCAGGCGGTCACCGATGCGAACATCGGTGAGACCGGGCACATTGGGCGCGTGCACGACCGTCCCCTCGCGCACGATGCCGGGCACGGCCAGCCCGATTCCCAGAAGTGCCACACCCGATTCGGTGATCGTGGTGCGGACGAGGTCGGCGAGCCGGTCGATCAGATCATCGGCGTCGCGGTGCCGATTGTCGAGGTCGATGTGCCGTTCGGCCACGGTGGTGCCGTCGAGTCGTTGCACGGTGACGCCGAGGTGGCGCACATTGATCTCCGCGCCGACCGCCACGGGGGCCTCCTCCGCGAACCGCAACGGCCGCGACGGCCGCCCGCGCCCGGTGTTCACGACCGGGTCCTCGGTCAGAATCCGTTGCCGCAGCAGCGGTTCCACCAAGCTCGTGACCGTGGCCTTGGTCAGGCCGGTGCGCGTGGCGAGGTCGGCTCGCGAGGCCGGTCCGTCGAGCACGGCCCGCAGCAGCGCCTGCAGATTTCCGGTGCGCACCTGCCGCAGGTGAACCGGGCCCGGCGGACTCATCGCTCGAGATACTTCGACCGGGCGGTCCGGTAACGTTCCCGCACCGCGTCCGCCGCCGGAGCCTCGTAGCGCCGCACCGGGGGTGCCGATTCGGGCCATGCGGGCGCCTCGGCACCGCCGCGCAGCGCCCACGCGGCCTGCCGGGCCGCGCCGTCGGCGACGTATTCGCCGGGCTCGGGCACCAGCACCGGCACACCGAACACCGTGGGCGCGATCTCCCGCACCGCCTCGAGCGCGGCCGCACCACCGGTCAACCGCACCGCGCTGATCGAAACACCCTGGGCGGTCAAGGCTTCCAGCCCGGCGACGATCCCGCACAGCACGCCCTCCACGGCGGCGCGGGCGATATTGGCCGGTGTCGCGGTGGCGGTGGTGAGGCCGTGCAGCGCCCCGGTCGCGGTGGGCAGGTTGGGAGTTCGCTCCCCATCGAAGTACGGAACCAGCACGACACCGTTCGCCCCGGGCGCCGCCGACAGCGCCAGCTCGCTCAATCTCGACAGTCCGCCACCGAGCACACCGGCGACGGTGTCCAGCACGCGGGCGGCATTGAGGGTGCACACCAGCGGCAGATGGCCGTGCGCGGCATCGGCGAAACCGGCGACGATCCCGGTCGGGTCGGCCGGGCGCAGGGCCGAGCTCGCCGACACCACACCCGAGGTGCCCAGCGATACCACCACATCGGCGCCCGCGGCCAGTCCCAGCCGGGCGGCCGCGTTGTCGCCCGCACCGGCGGCCAGTCGCGGCCCGGCCGCCGAGCTGGTCGATTCCCTCGGCCCGAGCACCCTCGGAAGGATCAGATCACCACGGCCGCACGCCAATTCGAGCAGATCACGGCAGTACTCGCCGGTGCGGGAATCGAAATAGCCGGTTCCCGAGGCGTCGGACCGGTCGGTGGTCAGCTCTGCTGTCCCGCCGCCGCGCAAGCGCCAGGTGAGCCAGTCGTGCGGTAGGCAGACCGCCGCGGTGCGCGCGAGGTTGCCGGGCTCGTGCTCGGCCAGCCAGCGCAGTTTGGTGACGGTGAACGAGGCCGCCGGGACCGACCCGGTGCGCTGCGCCCAGACCGGCGCGCCGAGTTCGGCGACCAGGTCCCGCGCCGCATCGGCCGAGCGGGTGTCGTTCCACAGCAACGCGTCTCGCACCACGTCACCCGATTCATCCAGGCACACCAGCCCGTGCTGCTGCCCGGCCACGCTGATCGCCGCGACATCGTCGAGACCGCCGGCGTCGGCGAAGGCCGCGAGCAGCCCGGACCACCAGACTTCCGGATGCACCTCGGTGCCGGGTGGATGCGCCGCCCGGCCGGACCGCACCAGCCGCCCGGTCTCGGCCTCGCGGATGACGACCTTGCACGACTGGGTCGAGGAATCGACCCCCGCGACCAGCGTCATCCGCCTCACCGTGCGCCGAGCAGGTGTTCCAGCGCCAGCTGGTTCAGTCGGACGAACCCGTATCCGCGTGCACCGGCGGCGTCCGGATCGAAATCCGCGTCGGGTTCCGCCAGCAGATCCGCGTACCCCTCCCCAGCGGCCAGCGTCGGGGTGCGCAGGTCACCGACCCCTGCCGCCGACAACGCCTGCCGCACTTCCGGATCCGCGCGGAAGGCCCGGGCGCGCTCCTTCAACAGCAGATATGTGCGCATATTCGCGGCTGCCGAATCCCACACGCCCGCAATGTCTTCGGTCCGTGAGGGCTTGTAATCGAAGTGCCGCGGGCCGTCGTAGGCGGGCGCCCCGTCCGGGCCGCCGTTCTCCAGCAGGTCGACCAGGCCGAACGCGTTCATCAGATCGCCGTGCCCGAACACCAGGTCCTGGTCGTATTTGACGCCACGCTGGCCGTTCAGGTCGATGTGGAACAACTTGCCCTGCCACAGCGCCTGCGCGATCCCGTGCGCGAAGTTCAATCCCGCCATCTGCTCGTGTCCCACTTCGGGATTGACCCCGACCAGCTCCGGATGCTCGAGCGTGGTGATGAACGCCAGCGCGTGCCCGACGGTCGGCAGCAGGATGTCCCCGCGCGGCTCGTTGGGTTTGGGCTCGAGCGCGAAGCGCACCTCGTACCCGCGATCGCGCACGAATTCGGTGAGCACGTTCAGGCTTTCGCGGTAGCGGTCCAGCGCCGCGCGCACATCCTTGGCGCTGTCGTACTCCGCACCCTCGCGCCCGCCCCACAGCACATAGGTCCGCGCACCCAACTCGGCCGCCAACTCCACATTGCGCAGCACCTTCCGCAGCGCGAACCGGCGCACCCCCCGGTCGTTGCTGGTGAACCCGCCGTCCTTGAACACCGGATGGGTGAACAGGTTGGTGGTGACCATCGGCACCACCATTCCGGTCTCGGCCAGCGCCTTGCGCAACCGCTCGATCCGCTGCTGCCGTTCGGCGGCGGACGCCCCGAACGGGAA
Organism: Nocardia sp. NPDC127526; assembly: GCF_042672265.1. NCBI lineage: Bacteria > Bacillati > Actinomycetota > Actinomycetes > Mycobacteriales > Nocardiaceae > Nocardia > Nocardia sp. NPDC127526. The sequence goes on from NZ_JBHXVO010000002.1 coordinate 171,503, forward strand.
CAGATCATCGTCGTGGAAGCTCACACCGTAGGCGCCCAGCTCCGCGAGCCGATGCACGGCCTCGACCGCATCCAGCTCGGACCGGGTGGCATCCCCGAACGGGTCTCTCCCCTGCCATCCCACCGTCCACAAACCGAACGAGAACTTGTCCATAGGAGTCGGCGTCGACATATCCATTCCTTCACTTTGTTCAGACATTGAACTAAGTGCGGCCGAGCCTACTGACGACACGCACGGTCTGCCGGGAGAACCGCCGAATACACTGTCGTGCAGCGGCATTCGGTCCGGTCGGTGATGCGGGCGAGGAACATGCCCGCCAGGGTGACGATGAACGGCTGAATCTCGAAGTACCCGAAATATCGGTAACGCCGCGTAGGTCGGATTCGCTGTTCTCGACAATTTCCGCTGCGGCATGAAGCTGGGGACGTCACCCGAGCAGTTGATGGGCCGACAACCACACGGTCGCCGGGTTGAGGTGGTCGGGGTACAGGGAGAGCATCGTTTCGTAAAACTCGGTGGGGCCGGGTTTGTCGGCCAGCAGGCGCTGTGCGTCGAGCAGGTATCGACGCGTGTGATCGAGGATTGCGGGGGTGTCGGGGAGTTCCTTGTTCTTGTGGCCGGCCACGACAGCGCGTGGCTGCAGCGCCGCGACGGTATCGATTGCGCGCAGCCAGGATTCGAGTCCGCCGTGCGCGGCTTCGGCGAGCATTTGGTGAACTCCGTTATAGGCCACGTCGCCCGCGACGATCAGGCCGATGGAGGGGACGTGTAGCACTGTCGTCGCGTCTCCGTCGGTGTGTCCCACCTCGATGGCGTGCAGCCGTTGCCCTTCCAGTTCCATGCCGTCGGCGGGTATCGGCCGGGCGATGACCGGGGTGTCGGGTAGCTGGCCCGGAAACAGTTTGTCCCAGAATTGCTCACGCGATGCACCTGCCTGTTCGTGCATGATCTCGATGGTGCCCTCGGTCGCGTATACCGCGGTGCCGGGGAATCGATGCGCCAGTGCCGGTGCGCCGAACCAGTGGTCGCCGTGCCCGTGGGTGATGTAGATCGCGGTCAAGCGTTTTCCGGATTTCTCGATCCAATCGCCGGTGTGCTGGATCTGGTCCAGGGTGAAGGGTGGATCGACCAGCACCGCGTCGCGTTTTCCGCTGATCAGGGTTGTTGCCATTGGCGACCAGACTCTGGGGAAGCCGACCGGTAGTGGCCCGCCCACGATCGGGGTGAAGTCGGAGACGAAGGTGTCGTAGCGGAGCGGAGTAGGTGCAGAGGCGTTCATTGGCATCTCCTTGCTCGAAGGATTCGCTATACAATGAATAGTAGCCATGGTTTTGTTAGTTTGCTACATGTGTGCCGTCTCACCGTCGAATCGAACCGATACGTGGCGGGCGGCCGAACCTCGAACTCGCGGGAAGGACCCTCTCGGTGACCGTGACCAATACCGGCAGCGGTGAACCCCCAACGCCGGCGATCGATGCCCACTGCCCCTACTACGCGGCGGCCATGGACCTGTTGAGCCGACGTTGGGCCGGTGCGGTACTGCGCGCGCTGATCACCGGCAGTATGCGTTTCCGCGATCTGGCCGCCACTATTCCCGGCATCACCGACCGGATGCTCTCGCAACGACTCAAAGACCTGGAAGCCGCCGGACTCGTCGACCGCATCGTCCATCCCAGCACACCGGTGCAGATCGAATACCGGCTCACCGACAAGGGACTCGCCCTCGGCGGTGTGCTCCTACACCTCAACCAGTGGGCGCTGGAATGGATCACGCTGCCGGACAAGCAATCCGGCGATCCCGACCGATGACTTGATGGAGCCGCGAAACTCAGCGGGAACGTGAGCTGGTGGATTCGCTCGGCGGGCTGCTGGCCATCCTGCGGACGGCCGACCCGGTGCTGTCGAGCAGCATCCGATGGCTGAGCCCCTTATCGAAGGTGCCGATCACCGCGCACCACAGCGGCGTGACCGCTCGGGGAATCACCGCGATCAGCGGGCCGGTGAGGTGTTCGCGGTTGACGAGCCGGACTCGGCCGTCCGGCAGCGGAACCAGGGTCAGGCCGTGGGTCACGTCGAAGAGGCGGCCGACGCGTCCGCCCCAGGCCAGTTCCCGGCCGGGGTCGACCACGCGGATGCGGCCGAACGGGATCGGGAAGAGCGGGCCGAACCAGAGCCGCGCGCCCGGGGTCAGGCTGGAGCGGAAGCGAAACGGGTAGATATTCCATCGATGCCACCGCTGCATATCCGCCATGACCTCCCAGACCTGTTCTGCGGGTGCGTCGATCACGGTCTCGGTGGTGAAGGTGCGGGTGGGCGTCATCGGTGTCTCCTGATCGGTTCGGGGTGCGGTCGGGCCGTGCGTGCGGCGGCGCGTCGGGCGCCGCGGTGAGCGAGGGCCGACCACAGCGGCGCGGCCGCACCGCCCTGCCAGGCATCGGGTTCGAATCGGATGCCGAAACTGTTGAGCGCCATGCAGAGCATTTCGTAATTGCCGGTGAGCAGGCATATTTCGGCGATCTGACGGGTGTCGAACGCGGCGGTGAGCGATTTCCAGGTCGTATCCGAAAGGCTGCGCCGCTCGTGCAGTTCGTCGACGGCGGTGAGCGCCAGGATTTCGGTGTCGGACCACCCGGCTGCGGACGGCCCATCGGGAATGCGTGCGATGTCCGACTCGCTCAGTCCGATGAAGCGCGCGGCGCGACCGTGGTGACCCCAGTGGTATTCGGAACCGACATTCCAGGTGGCGCGCAGGGTGATCAGCTCGCCGAGTTCCCGCCCGAGGCGTAGCGGACCGAGGCTGACCAGGAAGGGGGCCACACTCCAGAACAACTCCGGACTGCGCGAGAACATCTCCACGCCGTCCACGGCTCCCCCGCCGTTCAGCAGTCCGACGCCCTTGGAGAAAAGCCAGGTGCGAACGCCGATATCGGAGCGGCCGGGTGGCGGCAGCCTGGGCGCGTCGGGCAACAGCCAGCCCGGTGCGTCGAGGCTGCGCCCGGTCCGCAGCGGGGTGACGGTCGCGGTGTCGTCCAGTGTGCGATCGAAGCTGTTGCACAGCATGGCGATCAGATCTATGTGCCCGACCAGGAAACAGAGTTCGACGCGCTGCGCCGCGTCGAGGTCCAGCGCCGCCCACCGGGCATCGCCGAGATACCGGTCACGGTGCAATTCCTCGACGGACTCGAGCAGCACACGGCGGCGTCCGCTCCGCGTGAGCTGCTCCGGATCCCTATCCTCCCAGTGCCCGCGCAGCGCAGCGCATCCCGCCAGCCGGGCGGTGTGGTGTGCGACGGCGCGGCAGTCCTCGGGTGTGAGCGCGGAGTAGCGGAATCGGCGCAGCAGCCGGCCGGTGCCTCGCCCGAACGGGCCGGTGTCGCCGATGACATCACCTGTGCGCCAGGAGTTCCCGGTCATCGCTCACCCCTTTCGGTCTGCCCGGAGCCGTGCTGTAGGAGTAGTCGTTCAAGTCGAATCTGCGGGCATCCCACCAGGCCTCCACCGCCAGCCCGGGCCGCAGGAACGGCGCGTCGCCGTGGCGGTCGAAGAAATAGCTGTTGGCATTGCCGCAGTCGTGGTTGAAGAACACGGTCCCGCGCTGACGCCGCTGCACCTGTTCGAAGTAGCGGCGATGGGCCTCCGGCCGGACTTCGACGCGGGAACTGCCGCGGCGCTGGGCCTCCCGCAGGACGCGCACGGCATGGCGGGCCTGATTCTCCACCAGCTGGAACCAGGAGCCGCCGGTCAGCGCGTACGGCCCGAGCATAAGAAAGGCATTGGGGAAGCCCGGCACCGAAGCGCCGAGATATGCCTGGTAGCGCTGCTCGTCCCAGTACCGGCCCAGTTCCACGCCGTCGCGACCGTACACGGGGAACGGTGGCGTATTGCCGATCTCGAAGACTTTGAAACCGGTCGCGAGAATCAGCACGTCGATCTTGTGCAGTCGGCCATCCGTGGTGCGAATGCCCGTGCGGGTGACCCTCGCGATCGGATCGGTCACCAGGCCCACATTGTCCCGGGTGAACGTGCGCCAGTAGTCATTGGAGTAGGTGGGCCGCTTGCACCAGAAGCCGTAGCGCGGCGTCAGCCGCTCGCGCAGTGCGGGATCGGGCACCTGCCGTTTCAGATGCGCGAGGCAGATCCGTTCCACGGCGTGATTGGCCCAGGGAATCCGCTTGTAGTACAGCCGGATTCCCACCATGACGGTTTCGGTGACCGAGGCCTGCAGATAGCGCATGGCTCGCTGCGCGGCCGGCAGACGCCGGTAGACGGCCTGCTCCGTGCCGGAGATGGCGCGGTCGGGTTTGGGGACGCACCAGATGGGCGTGCGCTGGAAGACGGTCAACCGCCGCACCTCCGGTGCGATGGCCGGGACGACCTGGACGGCCGTGGCCCCCGTGCCGATCACCGCCACCCGCTTACCGGTCAGATTCACCGAGTGATCCCACCGGGCGGTGTGCATGGTGACGCCGCCGAATCCGGCGAGCCCCGCGATATCGGGGGCCTTGGGCTGGGTGAGCCCACCGGTCGCGCCGATGAGAAAACGGGCGGTCGTCTCGGCACGCTCTCCGGTATCGGTGTGCTCGATGGTGAGCCGCCACAGATCGCCCGCCTCCTCGAAGCGGGCCTCGTGCACCCTGGTGCGCAGCCGGATATGCGGCAGCACTTCGTATTTCGCGGCACAGTGTGCGGCGTACGCCTGCAATTCCGCGCCGGGCGCATAGGTGCGCGACCAGTTCGGGTTCAGTTCGAAGGAGAACGAGTACACCGCGGACGCAATGTCGACCGCGACCCCCGGGTAGCTGTTATCGCGCCATGTCCCGCCCAGATCGTCGGCCTGCTCGAGGATGACGAAGTCGTGGATCCCGTTGCGCTTCAGTTCGATTCCCGCGCCGATGCCACTGAATCCGGCCCCCACCACCACGACGTCGTGCTCGGGTGCGATCACGCCGTCACCGCCGGCGCGGTATCCCGGGCGCTTGCCGCCGCGGCGTGGCAGGAGCGTACGAAGCTCGCGATCTCCGGCGTCAGACGGCGCGGAGCCGAACGCAATTCGAGCCACGTGCGCGCCCGGACGAGCCGGGCGTCGGGGGCCTCCGCCGCCAGGGCACGCGCGTCGGCGGGCCGGTGGATGGGATCGAAATACCGGTACCCGATCACCAGCACGGGCGGTCGCAGTCGCTCCCGAATATCCTTGGGCTGCTTGAATCCCGTGTAGATCATGCCCTGCACGACGGCCGCGGAGGCGCGCGGATCCTGCGCCAGCCAGTCGAGGGTCAGATCGGTCACCAGCCCGAAGCCGCGCGGGAGCCGCCCCGCGCCCCGGGCGATCAGCCGGGCCAGCGGGCGGCCGTAGGTGAGGCCCGCCAGGACCGCTCCCGCGCAGGCGGTCGCGCACAGGATGGAGCGATCCAGCACCGGACCCTCGACGACGATGCCGTGCAACCGATCCGGTGCGTGCGCGGCCAGCGCCAGTGTCATCGCCGATCCCGCGGAGGTGCCGTGGACGACGGCGCGGTCGACCGCCAGCTCGTCCAGCAGCGCGACGATCTGCTCGGCGAAGCCGCGCATCGAATAGCTGGAATTGCCGGTGGGACGGTCGGATTCACCGGTGCCCAGGGGGTCGAGGGTCGCTACCCGCAGTCCGGCGGCGGCCAGTTCGTCCGCCAGCGGCTCCTGCATCCGGCGGCTCATAAGCAGCCCCGGGACCAGGACCACCGTGTCGGGGCCGGCGCCCCGCACGTCGTAGGCCAAGCGGTGGCCGCCGGCGTCGAACCACCGTGTGCGCGGAGGTGTCATGGTTGCTCCTCGTCGAGCGAATCCGGCCCGTCGGCGGGGCGGGGATGAAGTTGACACTGTTGTATCCAGAGTCTGGCGGGTCGCCGCGGGCACTGTCAACGCCGGCCCGACGCTGGCGCTCAACGTCAATCATGTGGCGGCCGGTGCCCTGTCCGGTCGTCCCGCCCGATCCCTAGCGTCACCGATGACGGACCGGACGACGCCCCCGGCCGCGGGGAGAGTACCGGGCGCACAGCGCGATTCGCCGCACCGGCGACCGCGACCGGCGTTCCAGGGAGGACACCATGCAGCTCGAACCCGACGTCGCCATACCCACCGGCGATCGACCGGCCCGGCCGTCGAGACGCCTGGCCGAGGTCCGTGCGGCGGAGGCCGGCACATGAGGCCCGAACCGACCGGGCTGGGCTGGGCCCGCCCGCGCCACCGCGTCCGGCCGAATCTGTCCTGGCGCTGGTTTCCGCCCAATACCGAGATCGCCGTTCCCGCGGCGCATCACCTCGGCCTGTTCCTGCCGTGGGGCAGCCTCATCACCGGCGCCCACGCCACCGGGCTGACGCGCCTTCCGCTGCGCGACTGGGAACTGGTCGCGCTCCGCGCCAGTTTCGCCAGCGGCGGCTGGTCGGAATGGCAGAACCATGTCCTGTTCGCCAGGTTGCTGCGACGCGGCGACGCCTACCTGTCCGGCATCATCGAGGGCCCGGGCGCGGCCCACTGGGACGAGCGGTCGGCGGCCGTCCTGACGGCGGTGGACGAATTGCACGACTCCGCAGCGCTTTCCGACGTCACGCGGGCTCGATTGGGACGACACCTCACCGAGCGCCAGTGCGACGAACTACGCCTGATCACCGGCATCTACGAACTCATCGCCCTGGTGTTCGGCACGTTCGCACCACCGGGCGAATTGATCAACTTCGAGCCGCACGCGATACGAGCGCTCGCCACCGCCCATGGTGCACGCCGTCCGCGTCCCGACAAACCGCTCGCCCCGCCGGTGCCGCACATCGAAGCGGCGGTGCCGTCCTCGGGCCCGGCATGGCTGCCCCGCGATCCTTCCGTCCTCGCCGCGCTGGCGCGCACGCATCGGCGGTTCGCCCGGCTGCTCGCGGCCCGCGCGTTCCATGGACGACGTTTTCGCCTGTCCGACACCGATATCGCGCTCATCGTGGCGCGCACGGTGTGGCGGTGCGGCCCGATCGGTGAATGGCACGCGCGCTGCGCGGTCGACGCCGAAGCCGCCGCCCTCGCCGCCGGCACCCCGGGCGCACCGGGCCCGGAGCCGAGACGAGCGGCCCTGCTGCGGGCGGTCGACGAACTCGATACCGAGTTCTACCTCAGCGACGACACCTGGGCCGCGCTCACCGGCGAACACGGTTACGACATCCCGCAACTGCTCGAAATGTGCCTGCTGGTAGGCCATTACCGCGCGTTCGGCATGCTGCTCGCGCCCTGAGCGCCCGCCGACGCGGCGAAAGTGCCGCTTCTCATTCAGATACAACAGTGTAATATTCTTCTATCGCTCAATGAGGAGTACCGATGGAACCTCCCACTCGGACCCTGCGCGTCGGCGCGGGCCGCATCACCTATGACGAACGCGGACAAGGGGATCGCAGCGTCGTCCTGCTGCCCGGACTGTTCATGCCGCGCCGGATGCACGACCGACTCGCGATCGCGCTGGCGGCCAATGGATTACACGTCGTGTCGATGGAACCGCTCGGCTTCGGCGAGGCCGACCGGCCCGCGGGGTACTGGCACTACACGATGGCGTCCTATGCCCGCCAGGTGATCGCCCTGCTCGATGCGCTGGGGCTGGAGAACACCGTGTTGCTGGGCACTTCCGCGGGGGCGAATATCGCGCTGGCGACCGCCGTGCACGCCCCGGCGCGGGTGCGCGGACTGGTCGTCGAGTCGCCGGTGCTCGAACACGCCATGCCCGCCTGCGCCGCGCTGGCGGTGCCTGGCTTGCTGCTGGGCACCTACGGTGCGCCCATCGTGCGCGGCCCCGCGACGCTGGCGAGGCGGCTGCCGCGCACACGCGGCGGCATTCCCGATCTGCTGCTGACCTGGGTGGCCCAGGATCCCCGGCGATCGGCGGAAGCCTTGCAGGGCATCATCTCCGGCGGTGCGCTGGTGCCGCGCGACGAGCGTCGCGGGATCGAGGCCCGCACGCTCGTCATCGGGCACCGGTTCGATCCGGTGCATCCGATCGCCGACGACCGGGCGCTGGCCGCCGATGTCCGCCGCGGACGTTTCCTCGCGTCCCGGTCGATCCTCGAACTACGCCGCGCGCCGGACCGTCTGGCGCCGGCCATCACCCGCTTCATCACCGACTGCTGGGACATCCCCGCCGCCGCACGCCCGGCCGCGGCCCCCGCGGTACCCGTTTCCCGGTGACGGGTCTCCGTCACCGCCATCGAAGGTCGAGTGCATCAATGACTGCTGCAACCACCCGCCGCACCGCCGGCCCGCCGCTCGCCGTCCCCGATCACGAGGTGCTCGTCATCGGGGCCGGATTCGGCGGCATCGGCGCCGCGATCAAGCTGAAGCAAGCCGGAATCCGCGATTTCCTCGTCGTGGAGCAGGCCGGTGACATCGGCGGCACCTGGCGCGACAACACCTATCCCGGGGTCGCGGTCGATGTCAGTTCGTTCACCTACTCCTTCTCGTTCGAGATGAATCCGGAGTGGTCCCGGGCGTACGCGCCGGGCACCGAACTCAAGGCGTACGCCGACCATTGCGTGGCCAAATACGGTCTGCGCCCGCACATCCGGCTCAATACCCGAATGGTGTCGGGTGAGTTCGACCCGGTGAACCATCTGTGGCGCGGCACCACCGCGGACGGCGAGGTGATCACCTCCCGCTACGTGGTGGGTGCGCCGGGCGTGCTCACTCAGCCCAAACTGCCCGATATTCCGGGCGTGGCCGACTTCGCCGGCCCGACGCTGCACACCGCGCGCTGGGATCACGGCATCGATCTCGATGGGAAGCGGGTGGCGGTCATCGGGACCGGCGCGACCTCGGTCCAACTGGTCCCGGCCATCGCCGATCGCGTGCGAAGTCTCGCGGTGTACCAGCGCACACCGATCTGGGTCGCACCCAAACCCGACCTCGAAATCCCGGCGCCGATGCGGATGTTGTTCCGTACGGTGCCCGGGGCGCAGAAGTCCCTGCGCGCGGCCACCACCGCGCTCACCGAGACGTTCATGACCCTGGGCATCGTCCACAATCGGCAGTTGCCACTGCTGGTCAAGGGCATCGAAGCGCTGTGCTCGGCCCATCTGCGCCGGCAGGTGCCCGATCCGGAACTGCGCGCCAAACTCACCCCGCGGTACGGATTCGGTTGCAAGCGGCCGTCATTCTCCAACGAGTACTTCCGCACCTTCACCCGCCCGCATGTGGAACTGGTGACCGACGGCATCGAGCGGGTCACCGCGACCGGCGTCGTCACCCGCGACGGCCGCCACCGCGAGATCGACGTGCTCATCCTGGCAACGGGATTCAAGGTTTTCGAGAAGGGCAATACACCCGCCTATCCCCTGTACGGGCTGTCCGGCCGCGAGCTCGGCCAGTGGTGGGACGAGAACCGCTATCAGGCCTACCAGGGCACCACGGTGCCCGGCTTCCCCAACCTGTTCCTCATCTCCGGCCCCTACGGGTTCACCGGCGGCTCCTACTTCCAGCTCATCGAGAACCAGGTCCGGCACTTCCTGCGCTGTCTCGAGAACGCGAGACGCACCGGAGCCACCTGGATCGAGGTGAGCGAACAAGCGCATCAACGCTATTTCGACTACGTCCAGCGCCGCCAGCCCGACACCGTTTTTTACAGCAACAACTGCGCGGCCTCCAACAGCTACTACTTCGACAAACACGGCGACTCCCCGATTCTGCGGCCCTCCTCCGCCATGGAGGCCTGGTGGGACAGCCGCACTTTCGCCCTGAGCGACTACGAGTTCAAGCGATCCGGCTTCGGCGTGCGCCCGGTGCGCACGAGGCGGCTGGCGGAAGGGGTCGGCGCATGACGCGGGATCTGCATACGCACATCGGCATTGTCGGGGCCGGGTTCTCCGGTCTGGGCGTCGCGGTCAAGTTGAAGGAGGCCGGATACCACGACTTCCTGATCGCGGAGCAGACCGGCGATGTGGGCGGGACGTGGCGTGACAATACCTATCCCGGTGTGGCGGTGGACATCACGTCGTTCAACTACTCCTTCTCGTGGGAGCAGAATCCGAACTGGTCGCGGGTCTACGCGCCGGGCCGGGAGTTGAAGGCCTATGCCGATCATCTGGTCGAGAAGTACGGTCTGCGAGAGCATCTCGTCTTCGACACCGAGATCACCGAGGCCCGTTTCGACGAGGACGCCCATCTGTGGCGGTTCGCCACGGCCGACGGACGCGAGGGCTCGGCCCGATTCGTCGTCTCCGCCGTGGGCGGGCTCACCCAGCCGAAACCACCGACAATCGCGGGACTCGACGACTTCACCGGCAAGACGATGCACACCGCCCGCTGGGACCACGACTACGATCTCACCGGCAAGCGCGTCGCGGTCATCGGCACCGGAGCGACCTCGGTGCAGCTGGTGCCCGCCATCGCCGACCGGGTCGAGCACCTGGCGGTGTTCCAGCGCACGCCGATCTGGGTGGTGCCCAAGCTCGACGCACCCATTCCCGCGCCGGTGCGCCGCGTCTTCGGCCGCGTTCCCGGCACGCAGGCGTCGGTGCGCCTGGCCACCGGGGCGCTGACCGAGGCCGTGATGGTGCTCGGCTCCACCTATGAACGGCAATTCCCGCTGCTACGCAAGGGAATCGAGCAGCTGTGCCGCGCGCATCTGCGCCGGCAGGTGGCCGATCCGGTATTGCGGGACAAGCTCACCCCGCGCTACGACTTCCTGTGCAAGCGCCCGACGTTCTCCAATGCCTATCTGCGCGCCTTCACCCGGCCGGATGTGGATCTGATCACCGAGCCGATCGAACGCATCACCGCGACCGGCGTCCGGACCGCCGACGGACGCACGCACGAGATCGACGCGCTCATCCTGGCCACCGGATTCAAGGTCTTCGAACTGGGCAACACCCCGCCGTTCCCGGTCCACGGCACCGACGGCGTGGAACTCGGAAAGTTCTGGCACGACAACAGATATCAGGCCTACGAGGGCGTCACCGTGCCCCGATTCCCGAATATGTTCGCGATCCTCGCGCCGTACTCGCTGACCGGGCCCTCGTACTTCTCCATGATCGAGGCATCCACCACGCACACCCTGCGCCTGCTCACCGAGGCCGACCGGCGCGGCGCGACCTATGTGGAGATCCGCGAACAGCCGCACCGGGACTACTTCGCCGATATCCTGCGCCGCCAGCGCGATACCGTCTTCCAGGCCGCCAACTGCACCGGCTCCAACAGCTACTACTTCGATCACCATGGCGACACACCCATGATGCGTCCTGCCACCGGTCCGGAAATGTTCTGGCGGGCCCGGCATTTCCCCCTGGACCACTATCGCTTCGACAGCCTCGGCCGCCCGGATGCCGGCGCGACGCGACGCGGCGGAAGGAGAACCGCGTGACCGCGGACCTGTCCCTGTCCCCGCGCGGGATCGAGATCCGCGCGCGTCTGGCGGCCTTCCTCGAGGAGGTGTTCTATCCGGTCGAGGCCGAACTGGACGCGGAGATGGACGCACTCGACGGCCCGGAACCCTTCGGGCCGCTGATGATCGCACTCCGCAAGCAGGCCCGCGAGGCCGGGCTGTGGAATCTGTTCCTGGCCGACGAGTCCCTCGGCCACGGCCTGAACAATGTCGACTACGGGCAGGTGTGCGAGCTGCTCGGGCGCAGCATGTGGGCTCCGATGGTGACCAACTGCCACTTCCCCGACACCGGGAACATGGAGATCCTGCACCAGTACGCCACGCCCGAACAGCGCGAACGCTGGCTGCGCCCGCTGTTCGACGGCGAGATCCGCTCCTGCTTCGCGCTCACCGAGCCCGACGTGGCGAGCTCCGATCCCACCGGGATCACCACCACGGCGGTGCGCTCCGGCGACGACTGGATCATCAACGGCCGCAAATGGTTCATCAGCAATGCCGTGGGCGCTCAGCTGTGCATCCTCATGGCCTGCACCGATCCCGGGGCCGAACCGCACCTGCGCGGCACCATGTTCCTGCTGCCCATGGACACCCCGGGGCTCGACATCGTGCGCCGGGTACCGATTTTCGGTCACGCGGGCGGGCCGGGCCACGCGGAGCTGCGCCTCGAGAACGTGCGGGTCGGAGCGGACGCGGTCCTCGCGCACCCCGGCTCGGGATTCCTGCTGGCCCAGGAACGGCTGGGGCCCGGCCGAATTCACCACTGCATGCGCTCCATCGGCTGGGCCGAACGCGCCCAGGAATACGCCGTCGACCGCGCGGCCACCCGCCCGCACCGGGACGGGGTGCTCGCACAGTCACAGCTGGTGCGAGAGATGCTGGCGCGCAATCGCATCGACATCGACGCCGCCCGGCTGCTGGTGCTGCGCGCGGCGCACGCCATCGACACCGCCGGCAAGCATCGCGCCTACCGCGAGATCTCCATCGCCAAGGCGCATGCCGCCCGGGCCACCCAGGAGGTGGTGGACCGCGCCATGCAGATCCACGGTGCGCTGGGTCTTTCCGACGATGTGCCGTTGACCCGCTTCTGGGCCATGAGCCGCGCACTGCGCATCGGCGACGGCGCCGACGAGGTGCATCTGATGACCATCGCCAAACACGAACTGCGGCGGCGGGGGCACGATCGTGACCGCTGACGCCGCGCCCGACGCCGACCTGGTGGCCGCCGCGCTCGCCGACGCGGGGGAACACTTCGGCGGCCGCCCCGCACTCGAACCCCTGCCGGGCGGGGCCTCCCGCGACTCCTGGCTGATCGGCACCGACCGGCAGCGCTATGTGCTCAAACGCGATCCGCTGCACGAGCGCACACCCCTGACATCGCGCCACGCCGAATACCGGGCCGCGCTGGCGGCCGCCGCGGCGGGCGTCCCGGTGCCGCGCCCGGTGTGCTTCGAGCCCGCGGGCGGCCGCTTCGGCAGTGCGGGCATGATCAGCGAATTCGTCACCGGGACATCGAGTCCCAACCGGATCCAGGCGCTGGATCCGGTCGGCAGCGGCGGCGACGATCTGGTCCGGGATATCGGGCGGGCCGCGGGCCGGCTAGCGCGCGCCGCACTGCCCGCAGACGACGCGACCCGCGGCGGCGACCCCGTCGACGCGGTGTTGGCCGAACTCGCCGGCGGGCTGGATTTCCTCGCCCCCGATCGCCCCGTACTCGCGGCCGCGTACCGGTGGCTCGAACTGCACCGGCCCGTCGTGTCGCGAACCGTGCTGGTACACGGCGATTTCCGGCTCGGGAACTTCCTGATCGGCGACCGCGGGCTGTCCGGCGTGATCGACTGGGAGTTCGCCGCGCCCGGCTGCCCCGGCCAGGATCTCGGCTTCTTCTGCCTGCGGCCCTGGCGTTTCGAACGCGACACGCTGCGGGCGGGGGGCCTGGGCGGGCTCACCGCACTGCTCGACGGCTACGCCGAGACCGCGCCCGAAGCACTCGACGCCGCCACCGTCGCGTACTGGGAGATCGTGGGCCAGCTGCGCTGGGGCCTGTACTGCCTGCTGCAGGAATCGACCTACCGCCTCGGCGGGCACCGGCATCTGGAACGCTTCGCCATCGGCCGCCGGATCGCCGAGGTCGAATGGGACCTGCTGGACCTGCTCGAGGAAACACGATGAGCGACGCGACAATCCACGACCACGCCCGCGACACCGCTGCGGCCCGGGAGATGGTGGCCGCCGCCGCGAGCGAGGTGCGCGTCCTGGCCGAGCGCGCCGACGGCTCCCTCCGCAAACGGCTGCTGGTGGTCGTCCATGTCCTCGAGCTGGCCGGGCGGGAACTGTCCGCGGCGTCCGCGCCCTTCTCGGACACGGCCGAACTCGCGCGTGAAATCCGCTCCGGCGCACACGATCAGAGTCTGATCGCCGACGCCCTGCGGCTGCGCGATCAGGTCCGCCGCGCGGTGGCCGTGGTGCATCCCGGATACGACCGGACGGTGCACCCATGAACGGGCGCACCGGGTCCGTGCACGCGCTGGGCCATCGCTTCGAGTACACCGAATACGGGCACGGCGATCGGGTGGTGGTGCTGCTGCACGGTCTGCTGTTCCATCGCCGCATGGATGAGCGCCTCGCCGCCGCGCTCGCCGGGCACGGCTATCGGGTGCTGTGCCTCGACCAGCTCGGGCACGGCGGCTCCGATCGTCCGCTCGATCCGGCCGTCTATTCGATGCCGCTGTTCGCGAACTACGTGCTCGCGGTCCTCGATCGGCTCGACATCGACCAGGTGGTGCTCGCGGGCCGGTCGCTGGGCGCCAATACCGCGCTCGAGGTCGCGCTGACCGCGCCGCGGCGATTGCGCGGCCTCATCGCGGAAGGACCGGTGCTCGAAGGCGCACGCACGGCCGCGATGATCGCCTTCGGGCCATTCCTGATCGCGAGCGCGGCGCTGGCCCCGGCCATGCGGGTGATCGCGGCGGCGACAGCACGAATTCCCCGGGGCCACAACCTGATCCGGGACACGTACCTCGATGCCCTCGGCGGCGATCCGCGGGCCAGATCCGCCCTGCTGCGCGGCCTGCTGGCCGGCCGCGGCGCTCCCCCGCCCGCAGCACGGACGACCATCCGCGTCCCGGCGCTCATCGCCGGTTACCCGAAGGATCCGCTGCATCGCGACTCCGAGGTGCGGACCCTGCTGGCGGAACTGCCGGGCAGCCGCCAGCTGCGCCTCGACTCCATGTACGAACTGCACACCCACCCCGAGCGCCCGCTCGCGGTGATCCTCGAATTCCTCGACGCGTGCTGGGCCGACCCGCCGCAGCCCACGCCGGAGAACACGACCACCCTCGGGAGAACACGGTGACCAGCCGCCAAGAAACCGTCATCGCCGTCGAGGACGGCATCGATATCCGGCACATCCGGCTGCCCTCACCGCTGCCCGGCACGTCCCCGGACCGGCCGGCCGGGCTGAACGAGCTGCACTATCTGCGCTACCGGGCGGTCGACGGCCCGGTCGAATCCGCCGACGCCGACGCCGTCGTCGTGATGCATCCCGGGACCTGGGCGGGTGCGCAATCGCTGGATGCGCTGGCGCGCACCGTGGTTCGTGCGGCGGCCGAACGCGGGTCGCGTATCGAGTGGTGGTCGCTGGCGCGGCGCAGCGAGGGGTCGACCGATCTGACCGGTGTGCACGCCGCCTACGCCACCGCCGACCCGGGGCTGGCCATCGACTACTACTTCCACGGAAAACCGCTCGGCGACAAGGTGTTCGAAGGGTTCCGCGGACCGGGCCGGCAGCGGTTCCTCACCGAACTGGGCCTGCGCGGGGTGGTCGAGGATCAGCACGAGGTGCTGGTGCGGGAACTGCCGGATCCCGAAATCCGGCGCGCCAAGGTGTTCCTGGGCGGTCATTCGCTGGGCGGGCTGCTGGCGGGTGCGTACGCCGCCTGGGATTTCGACGGCGTGCCCGGACACGAGCTGTGCGCGGGCCTCATCGCCATCGACACCCTGGTCGGCACAGATCCACTGGGGCTGCATCAGCGTCCCCGGGCGCGGCGGATGGCCGACGCCGTGCACAGGGCCGCCGTCGCGGGGCTGCGACGTGGCCTGATTCCCGCGGCCACGCCGCCCGGGGGCACCGCGCTCGCCAAGATGTGGACGCTCGTCTACATCCTCGGCGTGGCCGCCGCCTGCGAGAGCGAGGTGGAATCCGATGTGCTGCGCCATCTGCCACGAACCGCGGGATGGGAGACGCTGTTGCGGGTGCTCGGCGCGCGCCGCTACCGCGACCTGCTGCGACCCGAGACGAGCGTGCGCGGACTGCGTCTCACCGGTGCCGCGGCCTTCGGACTCGCCACCGGCACACCGCATCTGCCGATCGATGCGCTGACCTCGAGCATGGGCAGGCTCGACGGTCCCACCGCGCCGCGCACCACCTTCCCCGCACCCCGGATCGCCCATCGCATCCCCGGGCTCCGCGCGGCCGTGCGCGCCACCTTCGGTGCGCCCACGCGGGTTCCGGCCGATCGCGCGGCGCTCTACCGCTGGCGTGCGGGCGGGTCCGCCGACCTGGACCGGCTGGCGCGCACGCTCGCCGCCGGACCGCTGGCCACCTTCGAAAGCTACTTCCCCATGCGCGTGCACTACGACCTGTGGACCGCGCTGGCCGGTGCGCGCGCCGACGATCTGGCCGGGCATCGGCACGCGGCGGGCGCGGCGCGGCTGCCCAGCCTGCATGTGCTCGGCGACCGAGCGAGTCTCGTGCCCTTCCTGCTGCGCGCCACTCGTCTCACACCGCCGGACTGCACGTACGCCACCGGATACCGCCACCTCGACATGGTCACCGGAACGGATCTGCCCGGGGAGCCGGTCAGCACCGCCATCGCGGATTTCCTCCTGGCCCACGCCATCCCGGTCGCCGCTCCCGAATCAGCCTGACGGACACCATGATCGTGGCCCAGTGCGCCGCCGGCACGAGAACTCCCGGCGGCTCAGCTGTTTTCGGCCAGCAGGTAATCGAGCAGGGAAACGACGCGCGGGATGTCGAACCGTTGTGGCTCGTTCAGGATCAGGCGCGCGCCGGTCTGGATGAGGCCCTGCACGATCCGCACCAGGACCTCCAGATCCACCCGGTCCGCGTCGGCGGGATGGCCGTCCAGCCAGGCGCCGAGCACCCGGCGCAGCGGTGCGCGCAGTTCGTCGCGCGCCGCCGCGACCCGATCCCGAAGCGCCGGGGGCACGCCGTCGATCGGGAAATAGACCAACCGCCAGGTGTCCGGCATGGCGCGCACGTCGATCAGGAAACTCTCCAGGCCGGCTCGCAATGCGGCGGCGGGTTCGGCGGACGGGTCGTCGAGTCCGGCCGTGGCGCGCTCGACCGCCTCGCCCATTCGCGCGGTCTCGCGGCGGATGAGCGCGTCGAGCAGTTCCGCGCTGCTGCCGAAGGAGTCGTAGACGACCGGCCGCGACACTCCCCCGCGCTCGGCGACGGATGCGATGCTCACGTCGCCGAAACCGGCATCCGCCACGATCCGCAGCGCGGCGTCGAGCAATTGCTCCCGGCGCTCGGCGGGTGCGAGGCGCTTGGGATAGCGGCGTTTGGTCGTTCCGGTGCTGCCCTGCGGCATTTGCGCTATTCCTGCCTGCCGGCGACGGACGTGACGGCGCGCTCCGCCAGCCAGCGCAGCGTCTTCGACACCGCCGCACGACTGTCGGCGCGATCGGAGTCCAGGACCAGCAGGGCGGCGGTCTCGCTGACCGAGAACGCCGCGTGGCTCAGCAGTTCGGTGTCCACGGCACGGTCCCGCAGGGCCGCGGCCATCGAGATCAGCGCCCGACTGCGTTCGCGCACTTCGGCTTTCCCACGCTCGACGCGCTCGGAGGTGCCCGGCGGCGCACCCTCGGCGGGCATCAGGACGAAACGGCAGCTCTGCGGAATGTCCAGCACCATGTCCAGGTAGGCGTCGGCCATCTCGGCCGCGAATCGGATCGGGTCGGCGTCCACGGGCAGTTCGGGCATGGACGCCATGGCCATATCCATCACCACCCGCTCCTCGCGGTCGATCAACGCCGCGAAAAGCTCGTCCCGATCGCCGAATTCGGCATACACGGCCGGGCGGGTGAGACCCGTGGCCCGCGCGATGGCGTGCATGCTCACCGCGGCGAAGCCGTCGCGCACGATGAGATCGCGTGCGGCGTCGAGGATCTGCTCGCGACGCGCCGTCACCCGTACCTCCGATCCCGCTGCGGCCGGGACCCGCCCGGTGGCGTCAGTCTACGCATCCGTCTGCGCCCGGCCCTGCCGCCGCCGGCTGACCCGGCACGATTCGCGCGCGACGCCGCGCACCAGAAAGCCGATCACGAACCGGCTCCCCGCCCGCACCAGGACTTCCGGCAGCGGGAAGGGCGGAATCACTTCGTGCCGGTACTCCATGCGAGTGCCCTCGGGAACGACAGTGAGCTTCACTTCGCCGTGGATGTCACCGGGCAGCCCGGACACGATGCGGTACGCGAACCGCTCCGGCGCGTCGTACTCGGTCACCTGTTCGCGCACCGCGGGGAAGCGGCGGCCCAGGACATAGATGATCCGGATCGCGCCGACGCCATTGGGCTCGGGCCGGCCGTCGCATTCCATGTCCACCGCGCGCAGCGGTGTGATGTCCGCGTAGCGGCGATGGTCGGTCAGCACCTCGAAGACGACATCGATCGGGGCGGGGATGATCTCGGTGAGGCGGGCGACGGCCACAAGGTTCCTTCCTGGGGTGCGAACTGGAGCTAGGCGGTGACGCGCCGGCTGCGCAGCCGGGCCAGTGGTCCACGGCGCAGCGCACCGGGTTCCGGCTCTACGCCGAAACTGCGGAACAGCATGGCGAGCATGTCGTAATAACCGACGAGCACGCACAGGGCGGCCAGTTCACGCTCACTGTAGTGGCCCCGCAGTAGCGTCCACGTCGCATCGGAAATACAACGCGCCGAATACAATTCGTCGACGGCGGTGAGCAGGGCGCGCTCCCGCTCGGGCCAGCCGGGCGCCAGCGGCCCGGCCGCCGCCCGCTCCACCTCACCGAGGGTCAGGCCGCCGAGCCGGGAAAGGTGTGCGTGGTAATACCATTCGTAGCGCACCCCGGAGTTCCACGCGATCCGCAGCGTCGCGAGTTCGGCATCGCGGCGCGGCAGCCGCGAGCCGAGCACCAGTTTGGCGGCGAACGGCAGATAGTGCCGCATCATGCGCGGGTCGACCCCGAGCGCGTCGGCCGCGGCGACCGACCCACCGCGGGTGATGGCGCCACCCGCGCGCGAGAGCAGCCATGCCAGCAGGCCGGTGTCGCGGAATCCGCCGAGCGCGACACGACCGGAATCGCCGACGCCCCAATGCGATGCCGCGCTCAGCCGCGCGATCGCGGTGGCCTGGTCCGCGTCGTCGTCGACGCCGTGGGTGGGCGGCGGCGGCACCGCCGGACAGGTGTCGCACGCTATGTCCGGCCGCATCCGGTCCAGCACCCCGGCGGTGGCCTCGCCCCGGCGCAGCCACCGCATGGCCCGCGACTGCCAGCCGCCGTCCTCCACCGCCGCGCCGACACTATTGAGCAACATGGCCAGCATGGCGTAATTGCCGGTCAGCAAACACAGATCGGCCATCCGCCGATCGTCGTAGAATTCGCGCAGTGCCGCCCAGGTGGCGTCGGAGACGCATCGATACGCCACGAGTTCGTCGACCGCGGTGAGCAGGGCCCGCTGCCGCTCGTCCCAGCCGTCCGCGTCCGGCCCCGCCGCCACGCGCGCCACATCACGCACGGTCAGCCCGGCGATCCGCGAAACGTGCACATGCTGGAACCATTCGTAGTACGAGCCGGCCGTCCACGCGGTGCGCAGGATGATCAGCTCGCTGTCGAATCGGGACAGGCCGGCCAGGGAATTCACATAGCCGAAGAAGACCCCGTAGTACTTGGCAAGTCCGGGCACCAGGCCGATGGCCTCGATCGCGTGCACGCGGCCGCCGCCGGTGATCGCGCCGCCGATCCGCGACGCCGTCCACGCCACCGGCCCGGTCGTGGCGAATCGCCCCAGTTCCGTTCTGGGCGAATCGATCTGCCGCCACCGCCGGGAAATATCGATATCGGTCACGCCCTGCCTCCTCGCATGCGCCGCGGTTGTCCGCGGATCGAATATTACAGTGATGTTTTCCTCGAAGTACAGGCCGGACACGCAACCGGCCGCAACTGTCCACCCGGTGACCGCTGCTGTCTAGGCTGGGTGCATGACCTCAGAATTGATCTTGGAGTGGGACGGCCGGCCCGATGCGGAGGCGCGGCTCACCCCCGAGATCTACGCGGGCTTCGGGACCTCCGCACCCGCCGAGACCGACTACGACGACACAGCATTCGAGACCGACCGGCCGGACACCCTCGGTGTGGTGACCGCCCGACGGGACGGCCGGCTCCTCGGCTGGAGCTGGGTGTACCGCGACCCGGACGACGCCGCGACGGCCCGCGCGCAAGCCGCGTACCTGCCGCGCGAAGCCGCCCGCTTTCACGGCGAGGCCGATCCGCAGCCCACACCCGACGAATTCGACGTGATCACCCGCCTGTATCTGCGCTCCGCCGACGCCGCCCGCGCCATCGGCCTGCGCGCACTGCGGTTCTCCGGCGGCGACACCCAACCCGAGGGGCAGGCGGCGGCGCGGCTGCACGCCCGGGCCGAGCCGGGCGATTCCCGCATCTGGTTCGCGCGCCCGGCGTCCTGGCAGCCTCCCGCCGACCTGCCGGCGCCCGCCGAGCTCATCACCTCGGCCACCGAGACGCCGCCGCACACCACGTTCTCGGTGAGCACACCCCGGGCCTCGATCACCGCGCTCGCGGTGGACGATCAGGCGTATATCAATGTCGGTGAGGACATCGACCACGACGATGCCGAACCAGAGGAATTGGCGGCGCTTTTCGCGGCCCTGCTGACCCAGCTGCGCGAGGCGCGCCCCGAGGTGACCGAACTCGGCGTGTTCGAATTCTCCGATGAGGCCGTCCGCCGGGCACTGCCCATGGCGGGTCTGCACCTGCGCGCCCAGCACACCCACTACGAGGTTCCCCTCATCCCCGGCTGACCGGCGGACACGACCGGTGTCATGCGCTGCGCACCGGGCACGTCAGCGCAGCGTGAGGGTGTGGTCGACACCGGCGCGCAGATCGACGGTCACGGCAATGCCGTTGTCTTCCTGGGTGATCGGAATCGGAACGCCGTCGAGCTCCGCGTGCGGGGTGCCCGGCCGGAAACCGCCGAATCGGATGGTGGTGGGGCCGTCACCGCGACAGGTGGCAGTCACCGGCGCGTCGGACGACAGGCCCATGCGGGCGGTGTCCAGGCGCACCGAGCCGATATTCGTCAGCGTCATCGCGAAACCGTTCGCGGGCTCGATCGGCGCGCCGTCGACGCGCCGCGCTCCATTGACGAACCCCGGTGCACCCGGATCGCTGAGATCGAGGGCCGGCTGTTCCGGGGCCGTCGCGGGCAAGTGACCACCGAGCGCGAAGGTGGTGGCATCGATCGAACCGTGCGCGGACTCGCCCGCGGCGGTGTCGCGGACCTCGAGGTCGGACACCCAGTAGGCGCGGTCGAAGCGGATATCGGTGCCGCGACCCGGGTCATGGACCGGATAGCGCACATAGCGGACGCGGACCGGCGTTGTCGCCCTGGGGGTTTCGGTGAGCCAGGCGGCCGAATGCGCCCAGTCGTCGTGGTAGAAGACGTCGAAGGGTTCGATGAGGGTGGGATTGTCGTAGAAGCGATAGGGGTTGCCCGCCTGCTGATAGATGGACTCCAGGGCGCGGGCCCCGACGAGGGGAACCAACGGGGCCGTCGAGGAGTAATTGAGTTCGTAGGGCAGGTTGAACGCGTTCTCGGCCAGCAGGCTGGTGTCGCCCAGGACCTCCAGGCCGGGGCGCGCGACCGCCGGGAGGCCGGGGCCCAGGTAGATCGGGTCCTTGATCGGTCCCAGATGCACTGCGGCCCTGGCGAATCGATCCGGCATGAGCAGGCCGAGGCGATAGGCCTGCAAGCCGCCTTCCGCCATGCCGGTGACGGCGGTGCGGTCCGGATCGACGGCGTAGTGTGCGGCGAGATCGTCCCAGACCTCCAGGACGTCCAGGATGCCGATATCGGGAATGGCAGACGGGTTGGTGGACCGACCCAGCGGTGTGAACACGAGCGCGCCAGTGCCATCGCCGAACTGCCGCAGGCGATTCGGTGTCAGCGCGGCGTACTGGTTCATATTGTTCATGAACGAGTGCAGGTCCAGAATCACCGGGGTGGGACGCGCCGGGTCGTAGCCTTCCGGGATGTACAGCGCATAGGGCTGGTACCCGGATTTGAACATCGGTTCGGTCTGGCGGGTCAGGGCGGGGGCGCCGTTGCCGCCGACGGCGCCCTCACCGTAGTCGTACCGCGACCGGAAGTTGCGGTTGTAGAAGCCCGGGGTCAGGACGAAGGATTCCGACCGCCGCTGTTGCAGCGCGGCCGTATTCAGCGAATGCAGGAACGACGAGAGGTCGCCGCCGGCCAGAGCGGCCGATTGCCGGCGGTCACTCCACATATCGAGCGCGGTCAGCGAAGTATCCGCGCCGGTCGGCGGTTCGATCTTGCCGTACTCTTCGGCGCCCTGGAACCCGGCATCGAAAACAGCTGTCGCACCGGGCTTCTGCTGTCGGAATCGATCGCCGTCGGAGAGTCCGGTGACGATGCCGAGCCGGGCCCCGTCGGCCACCCGGCCCAGCGTCTCCCACGGTACGTCCGCCTCGAAGACGTTCTCCGCCAGATCGATTCCGTGCGGTACGGCCGTGACGCGGCCGTCCGCCGTTGTCACCCGGGCTCCGCTCCCCCAGATCGTGACGAACACATCGCAGCCCGGCGTCCGCAGATCGGCCCCGTCGAGCCATTGCGCCGCACCCGTGGCGGTATCGCCGTCGGTGTCGATCGCGACCATCGCGATCGAAGTGCCGGACGTCTTCAGGGTTTGGAAGAAGACCGCCAGGTGCAGAGCGTCGTCATCGGCGGCGACCCGGAACTGCCGCAGATCCGCCGCGTTGTACCCATAGGAGTCCTCGGCCGGATACCGGTAGTCGCCATTGGTGGTCGACAGCAGCGACTGGAACGGCGTCGGATTCGGCAGCCGGTCCAGGTTCGGTCCGTAGTCGTCGTACAGGTAGTCGTCGTAGATCAGTTCACCGCGGTCCATGGTGGTCCGCCCCGCCAGCATGGTGGCCGCGCCGGACCAGTCGCCGATCGAGCCATCGGCGCGATGCTCGCTCGCCGTCGCCGGTTCCGCGCTTGCCGTCCGCATACCGGGGCAGGCGCACAGGGCAATCGCCAGGCTCACCGAAACCCAGTGCCGCACTCTGTCTCTCCGCAATCCGGGTCAGCGGTTTCCCAGCACGCCGAGGATGAAATCCGCCGCCGTGCTGCTCACCGGTTCGGGTCGGCCGCTGTTCTGCCGCTCGGCCCCCGCGACCATGTCCAAGTGGCTGAAGTTGTGCGCGTACACCGCCGCGGCGGGCTGGCCGAATTCCAGCCACGGCAACCCCAGGTTCGGGCCGAGTTGCTGGTACGGCCGCCAGATGTCGCCGATGACGGTGACGTTCGGGACGCGGTCGAGGTAGTCGGCGTGGCGCAGTCCGGCGAGGTCGCCGCCGCGGTAGCCGGTGCCCGCGAACGCCATGTCCAGCAGCTGCCGGTTGGAGTCGAAGGCCGTGGTGTAGCCGAGGTCGCCCGCGCCCACGTCGACGGCCACATCGGCGAGCGCCGCCACCTGCTCCTCGGGCGTGGTGAACGGCGCACCGCCGTCCTGCGCCCGGTCGAGGTCGTCGTAGTCGAGCCAGCCGTTGAGCCGGCCGACCGGATCCGCCGGTCGCACCAGGCGATTCGACGACACCACCTTCAGCATCCCGCCCACCACGGGGAGCTGGGTCAGCTCGGGCGGAATGACCACCCGCTTCTCCACGACCGGTCCCTCGAATGTGCCGAACCCGGCCTGCACTCCGACCGAGGGCATGGAGACCTTGCCGATCAGCGCGCCGAGGACGGCGGCATTGGTCAACCGCCACTCCCGGAAGTCCGGGCCGCCGGGAAACAGCGTGCCGAGCACGATATCCCAGAAGGGCGTACGCGGGATCGCCTGCGGGATCAGGCTTTCCGACTCCGGCTCGAAGCGGGCCGCGATACCGGCGATATTAATGAGGTTGAACAAGTCTCCAGTATTCGCGATGCCGAATTGCGTGGACTGCGGTGCGATCCCGGCGTCGAGGACGGCCTGCGCCACCGGCATGCCGATCATGGCGTACACATCCGCCACCGGCTGCAACCCGAACTGCTTGACCAGGAACGGGTCCGAGCGGATCGGCCCGTCCACGCCCATGACGCCGGCGATCTGGGCGTACCCGGGTCCGTCGGCGAATTCCCATTGACCGTAGTCGCTGGTCAGCGGGCCGCCGAGGGAATGCCCGGTGAGGAACAGCCGGGCTTTGCGGTCCGCGGCCGAGGGTATTTCGCTGCGGTTGACGACATGCCAGTCCTCGATGGTCTGTTTCAGCCCGTAGTCGGCCAGCCACTGCTGCTGCGCAATGTCCGCCCAGCCGGTCCAGGTCCGTCCGTTCACCGGCTGCCCGCGGAAGTAGTAGTCGAGCGCGAGCCGATAGTCCCGCGCCCGCACGGCGGCGCTCATGCCGGTGCGGTCTTCCAGGCACACCGGCCGGCGCGCCATCACCCAGTATTCGGCGGTGGTGCCCGCCGCCCGCAGCTTGTGCAGGGTCGAAACCGCGAGGGTGCCCAGCGAACTCGGTCCGCCGATATTGCCCGCCTGCGCGCTGACGATCGCGTCGGCGTCCTGCGCGTCGGATGGACCGTCGGCGAATCGGTAGCGCAGGAACGACAGCGTGTCGCAGGACTCCGGGTGCGAGGCCGAGCCCTCGGGCAGGGGCGCATCCCAGGTGACCCGCGTGACCTCGATATCCCCGCGCCGGTCGACGGGAACCTCGGTGCGCCCCGGTGTTTCCGCGTGAGCGCTCGGCAAGGCCGCCGCCGGCAGGACGAACAGGGCGGCGGTCGCCGCCGCCAGCGGCCAGCGGAGTGCGCGGGCGAATCTCATGGAGCCTCCGGGTGTCGCGGATGCGGCGGTCAACGGGGTGTGCAGTCGTAGCGGGCGGGGCCGGTCTGGTTCTGCTGGAACCAGTCCGGGCGCAGGACGGCCTGGATCAGGGTGGCCCGATCCGGAATGGCCACGCAGTAGCTGGGACCGGCCGGACCCTGCGGCGAGTACTCGGTGGCGAAGGCGCGCGAGAGCCCCGGCAGCGGTTCGGCCAGCGCGGCACAGGCCGAGTCGTCCGCATCGGCGCGGCCGTAGCACTGGAACCAGTTGACCGCGTAGGTGGTCGACAGGTGCGGCGACAGCACATTGCGCGGCACGCCCGGCCAGTTGATCGAATCGCCGTGACTGCCGCTCTCATAGGTGATGAATTGCAGCGGCGCGGTGCGGGTCTTGTCCTGCCGCAGGATGTCGTAGCGTTCCTTGGTGCCGATGGGCCCGTCGGTGGCGTCCACGAAACCATTGGGCGTGGAGGTGATTCCGTACGCGCCGAGCGCCGGAATGTCGAAATCGGCGGTCTGGTACTGGATCGGGATCGCCGCGGGCGCGTCCGAGAAGCCGGACAGCGCGACGATACTGGCGACCCTGGGCAGCGGTTGCCCGTCGATGCCGACGCCCTTGTCCTGCCAGTACGGGTAGGCGCTGACGCCGACCGAACCGTAGGACTGGCCCCAGAGGTTGACGTGGTCGAGATCCATCAGATCGATCCACGGATTGACGAGATTGTCACCCGCCGGGGCGTAGGCCGGATTCTGCCGCACCAGCCGCGGCATGAGACCGGCCAGCGCATTGCCGATCTCGTTGCCCGGGTCGGCGATCGGGGTGATGGGCGCGGCGTTGAGCCAGCGCACCACATCCTGCACATCGCGGCACGCGCCGGGCGTCTGGCATCGCGGCACGCCGAGCAACGGCAGGTACATATCGCCCACATTGCCTGCGCCGGTGCCGTTTCCGGCCTCCTCGAAGGTGATGCCGATGAAGCCCTTGCGCACCGCCGACTGCGTGTACATGGCGACATCGATCTGCTTCTCGGTCGCGCCCGGCGCCATGACGGTGACCGGATAGCGCGCACCGGAGCTCTGCGCCCCTTCGGGCAGCCAGATTTTCGCGATGAGCGGGATCCCGCGATTGTTGACAATGGTGAACTTGGTGACGGTGCCGAGCTTGAATCCGGTCGCGGTGTTCCCCGGAACGCAAGCGCCGTCGGTATTTTCGTAGAAGACGCTGCCGTCGGGGTTGATGCAGGGGTATCGGAATAGCGCTTCCCGCACGCCCGGATCGGCATAGTCGTCGTCGAGTACCGCGTCGGTCACGTCACTGAAGAAGTTGCCGTCGTGATTCCAGTCGGGCAGGTAGTCCGGATGCGGCGGCAGCCCGGCGCCGAAGGGCACATTGTGCACGAGCGCGTCGAAGATCTGCTGTGCCGCGGTCAGCTGCCGCTGCTGGGCGTCGGGTCCGGTCCAGGTCAGCGGATCGGTCAGCCCCGCGAACGGTCGCGCGAGATTGGCCGCGTTGACCGCGATGCCGGCGCGCAGCAGGTACTCGGCCATGCCCGGCGCGGTGAGATCCCGGACGGTCCCGGTCAGCAGCTGGCCGACCTGGGTGAACGGATAGACCGGGTCCGGCGGCTGGGCGGCCGGCTGGGCATGCGCGGGCGCTGCCGCCACGGTGGTGCAGGCGATCGCGAGGGCGGCCAGACCATGGCGGGTCGTACGGAGGAAGCGGCGAATCACAGGGTCTCCAGAGTGCGCTGGACGAAATCGGCGGTGTGCCACATGACCGGATCGGGGGTGCCGTCGTTCTGCACGGCGGCGGCATTGATCATGTCCTGGTGGCTGTAGTCGGCGACCGGAACGGCGTCCGGCTCCACGAAACCGGGGACCCAGCGGAACTTGCCCCACAGCTGGGCGCTGACCAGCTGGATACCCGGGACCCGGCCGCGGAAGTCCTCGAACCGCAGGAACCGGAAGTCCCCGCTGCGGTTTCCGCTCAGCATGAACAGCTCGTCGGTGTACTGGCGGGTGGAGACGTAGGGCTCGAGGAACCCGAGGCGGGCGCCGCCCACCGCGGCGGCGATCTGGCGGGCGTCGCAATGCTGTTGCGCCGGTGTGGAGAACGGGCCGCCGTCGGCGGCCCGCTGCGGGAAGTCGTACGGTTCGCCGACCCGGTCGTAGTTGCGCCAGGTGTAGAGCCGTCCGGGTTCGGCCATGGCCATGCGCGGCACCCAGGTGGCGAAGCTGGTGCCCCAGCCCAGCAGGGGGATGGCGTTGAATTCGGTGCCGAAGGGCACCTTGCGTTCCACCACCGGCCCGCCGTCGTAGGTGCCGAAGGCGGTGGCGAAGAAGCTGCCCACGCCGTGACTGCTGTAGGTCGCTCCCAGCACGGCCGCGTTGGTCATGCGGAAGTCCCGGAAATTCGGTTGATTGGAGATCATCTCGGGGAGGCCGCCGCCGAAGATGACCCGCCCCACGGTCTCCCACAGCCACGACTGCGGAAGTTCGCGCGGCAGCGGCGATTCCGCTTCCGGCTCGAAGCGAGCGGCAATGCCGATGACGTTGAGCATCGTCGCGATGTCGGGGAAGGGATTCGGCAGCACCTCGGGCGGAATGTCCTCGGTGAACGCGTCGAGCACATTGGGCAGCGCCACGGTGCGCGGCAGGACGCCCAGCCGCAGCCCCTGATTCACCACCTCCACCGGCATGGCGCCGAGGGGGCTGTCCCAGAACATCCGGATCCCCTGGGAGAACACCGGAATGTGGTCCGGGGCGATCCGCGTGTGCATCGGTCCGTCCACACTGACGTATCCCGCGATCTGATTGCTGCCCGCGTCGGTGTAATCGCCGCGATCGCCGAAATCCCAGGAGGCGTACACAGCGATCATCTGCCCGCCGTAGGAATGCCCGCCGATGAACAGTTTCCGCCGGCGCAGCGACGGATCCGGCAGTTCATGGGTGTGAATGAAATGCCAATCCTCGATCAACTGGCGCAGGCCGTAATCGGCGAGCAGATTGGCGCGCTCACCCCGCACGGTGAAACCGTCGAAGCGCCGCCCGCCCGCTTCGCCGCCCCGGTAGTAGTAGTCCAGCGCGATCCGGTAGTCGCCCGCCTCGACGGCGGCGGTCAAGCCGGTGGCGTCCTTGACCCGATTGTCGCGCCGGTCCATGACCCAGAATTCCGCCCGGATCCCGCGCCTGCGCAACTCGCGCACGGTGTTCCGCGCGAGCGGGTCCAGGGAGGCCGGCCCCTCCGACGCGCCGGCCTGGGTGGAGATCACCGCGTCGGCCGCGGCCGGATCGTCCGGCCCGTCCTCGGCTCGGACTCGCAGGTAACCGATGTGGTCGAGGTCGGGCGGATGCGGCAGCGCGCCGGACGGCATCGGGGCGTACCACGTCACCTCGCTGACGATCAGCCCGTCACTGTTATCCAGAATCGTCTCGGACCGCCCCGAATCGGACGGGTCGGCGGTGGCGCGGCCGCCTCCGAGCAATGCCCCCGCAACAGCGGTGGCAGCCACGAGAAGGGTGCGCCGACCAAAGCGCCCGGGACCGGGATTTCCGTCAGGCTCACCGCCCGGCAACGAATTTGACACTGGAGTAGCGTATGGCGATCACAGATCGTGAAAGGTTGATCCGAGCCGCCAACCATTGGCGGCTCCGGCCATCGACACTCCGCCCTCCTCGCACCAGTCTCCTGATCAGCCAAGACAGCGCAGCAGGCGCATACCGGAGAAGGGGGACCGATGCGGAACACGGTCGTAGCGTTGATCATCGGAGTGCTGGCGCTCGCCACCGGCACGACCCTGCCGCCGCGCGCCGCCGCCGACCCGGCCGAGCGGATGGACACCGGCGTCGCCACCGGCCTGCCCTACACAGTCCTGTTGCCGACCGATTACTGGAAATCGGATCGGCGTTATCCGGTGCTGTATCTGATCCAGGCCGGAAACGGAATCACCAGCCGCGCCGCCGACCCGCACGCCGAATGGCTGGAACGCACCGACCTGGCCGCGTTCACCGAGAAGCAGGACGTCATCGTGGTGCTGCCCACCCAGGCGGCGCTGTCGTTCTACATCGATGCCCGCGACGGATCCTGCCGCGGGGAATCACAATTCATGGACGGGCTGATTCCTCACATCGACGCGACCTATCGCACACTCCCCGACGGCCGGAACCGGGCCGTCGCCGGTGTCGCGCCCGGCGGGTTGTCCGCCATGTTGCTGGCCGCCCGCCATCCCGGCATGTTCACCGCCGCGGCCAGCTTCAGCGGCGAGCCGGATGTATTGCTGGGCGCGGACCGCGCGGGCGGGGTGATCTACACCGCCATCGAGCGCGCCGCCGTGCTGTCCTGCCGCGGCGATCTGCGCGGGCCGGGACTGTTCGGCCCGCTGCCGGCCGACGAGATCTGGTGGCGCAACTCGAATCCGCCGGATCTGGCGGGCAATCTGCGCGGACTGGCGCTCTACGCGAAGACCGGGAACGGGGTGCCGTGCGACCAGGAGGACCTCGCGAATCTGTCGGTGCCCCAGGAAGGTCCGTTCACCCAGCCGTTCCAATTGACCGAACCGGTGGTGGCGCAGGGCACCCGGGGACTGCTGCGGGCACTGGATCAGGCCGGAATCCCCTATCGCGGCGACGTCGACGGCTGCGGCATGCACACGTGGCGCTACTGGCAGCGGCAGCTGCACGAGTTCTGGCCGCAACTGCTCGCCGCCTTCGGCACGCCGGAACCGGAGACCTTCGACTATCGCCGGGCCGACGCCGAATTCTCGGTCCGGGGCTGGACATTCACCGCCGATCCGGATCGCGCGGCGGAGTTTCTCGACATTCGCTCGGCCTCCCGAACCGGCCTGACGCTCACCGGCTCCGGACTCCAGTCCGTCATCACACCCGGCAACTACCGTCCCGGCGCGGCGCTGCGCGTCGATGACGGCGCGTCGGTCCGCGAGGTGGTGGCCGATGCGCGGGGCCGGCTGACCTTCACCGTCGACCTCGGCCCGGCACACCGGCTACAGCAGTTCGTCTGGGGCAGCGATCCCCAGAACGCGCCGAACTACTTCGTCACCAAGACGATCCGAATCGGCTGACCCATGACCGGAACTCGGCGTGCGCGCTGTCCCGGTCAGGCAGGGCGCCATCCGTTGGGCGCCGAGCCCGTGGCAAGGATAAGGCCGGGCAGGCTCGACAACTGGGCGATCTGGTACTGGAACCAGCCGATGAGATCGGTCATCTCGAACTCCTCCTGGTACGCGATTCGACAGGGCTGCAATCTAAGCCGCTGCTCCGGGCCGCCGATTGACCTTCGCGGACATCATCCTGGCGGGCGAATCCCTCGACAGCTCACTGGTTTTCGGTGTTCGATCACCGGAAGAGGGCTGCCGTCCGTGCGCGCGGAGGCCGACCGTCCCGATTTCAGGAGTGGCAATGGCGCTCGGACTTCTCCGGCGATCCGCGGCGATCGTCACACTGACCCTCGTGCTCGGCGGCACCGCGACGGCCGCCCCTCCCCCGGCAACCGATCCCGCGGCCGCGGTGACTCAGATTCCGGTCGGGTTCGCCTCCTTCGCGGAACGCTTCACCGCCGGGCCCGACGGCGCTCTCTGGTTCACCCTGCCGCCCGCCGACATCGGCCGCCTCGACACGACAACCCTTCAGCTGGAACGCATTCCGGCGGGCGGCCTGCTGCCCGGGACTACCGGCATCACTACCGGCCCGGACGGAGCCATCTGGTTCAGCACCCTGCTCGGCGGTTACCTCGGCCGCATCGATCCGTTCACCCGCGAGCTCACCCGCCACCCACTGCCGCACCCGCTCGCCGGCGGCCACGAACTCGTGGTCGGCTCCGACGGCGCGCTCTGGTATCCGGAATTCGTCACCAACCGCGTCGGCAGGTTCGACCCCGCCACCGGCGAATCCACCGAATACGCACTGCCCTACACCTTTCCGTCCCAGAACCCGATCATGGCCGCGGGCCCCGACGGTGCGCTCTGGGTGACCGCACCCGCACCGCCGTCACGCATTGTCAAGATCACCACCGACGGCCGCGTCGCCGAAATGAACGTGCCCGTACAAAGCATCCCGTTCGGCCTGGCCACCGGACCCGACG
This sequence comes from Nocardia sp. NPDC127526, assembly GCF_042672265.1. Lineage (NCBI taxonomy): Bacteria > Bacillati > Actinomycetota > Actinomycetes > Mycobacteriales > Nocardiaceae > Nocardia > Nocardia sp. NPDC127526. The sequence goes on from NZ_JBHXVO010000002.1 coordinate 202,090, forward strand.
GCAGAATGTGGGCCACCCTCGGCGCGGGCCAATACGGCCGCGGCCAGCTCATCGCCATCGACCCCGCCACCATGACCATCGCGCGACGCTTCGAGGTAGGCCTGGCCAGCGGCCCCTCCGGCATCACCACCGGCCCCGACTGCGCCCTGTGGTTCCCCCAGATCCTCTCCGGCACGGTCGGCCGCCTCGACCCCGGAACCGGCTCCTACACCGAGTATCCGATGAATGCCCTGGGCGGCGCCCTCCCGTTCTCCGTCGGCTCCTTCCCCGCCTACATCAACACCGGCCCCGACGGAAACCTGTGGATCACCTCCCACCTGTTCGGCTGGATCGCCCGCATCACCCCACCCGACGGCGCGATCCCCGGCCGCACCTGCGCCACGGCGCGGTCCCTGAGGTGACCCGGCGGCTTCACCAATGCCGCGGAGGCGCTGTTCCTGGCGCAGCCGTCGCTGTCGCAGACCATCCGCGCGCTCGAACGCGACCTCGGTTCGGAGCTGTTCAGTCGCGGCCCGCGCGGTACCGCGGGCCGGGCGCTGGTCGACCCCGCCCGCGCCATCCTGCGCGGATTCGAGACGGCGGGCGAGAGGGTCCGCGCGATCGCGGGACTGGAGGCCGGGCGGCTCGACATCGCGGCGCCCACCGGGTTGCTGTTCGATCCGCTCGTCGATCGGATCGGGCAGTTGCGCCGGGCCGCAGCGCCGGAATCCGGTTGCGGCCCCTGGGCATTCATCGAATATGGCTGGCCGCCCCGCCGGGCGCGGGGCTCCCCGACGGCGCGATTACGATCGACCGGACCGACGACCTTCCATTGATGCTGTCCAGAACGCCGGGACCGGGCGCACAAGTGCTGTGGGCGCAGGCGCGCAGCCGGGGAGGGTGACCGCGAATCCCATTCTGACCGTGGACAATGCGGCAGCTCTGCCCCACACCATCGTCGGCTACAACGAACATGCCCACCTCGACCCGCAGATGAACACTGCCATGAACGATTTCATCGACCGTGTCTTCGCCGCCGCACCGAATTGACCTATTCGAGTGGGCTGGGAAATCGACGCCGTGGGCGGCGAACCGGGCGGCCAGGGGGACTTCCATGTACTCGGTGACCGCACGGCGGAATTGCTCGGTGTCGAGTGAGGACGACAGCAGGATGTCGAACCAGCGAGTGCCCAATTTCCTCAGTTCACTGGTGATTCCGGAATCACACAGGGAGCCGATCACATCCAATGTCTGCCGCCCGGCCGGGGTCGGATAGCTGTCGAGGTTCAGATCCGGCCGCGCCTCCCGCAGACCGGTCAGCATCATGAGCGCCAGCTGCGCGGGAGCGACCTCCAAAGTTGGGTCGGGGGCTCGGATTCCAGCATCACGTTGATCGAGGAGATGCACGCCGAGGTCCGAACATCGGCCCCGAAGTCGATATCGCACGGTCCGCAGGTCGGCGCGCACCGGGGGCCGGTCGGCACGGCGGCGCCTTCCTCGTCGACCACCGGGTGAGCGAGAAACATCCCTTGCTTGCGGGTGGATTGTTAGCGTGCAAGGCGTGGACATGCGTTGCCCTCGCTGCGGGATGCAGGATCAGGCGGTAAGCGTCCCGGCGGTGGTGGAGCAGGGGACCACCCGGGGCTACCTCAGCAGGCCGGGCCGCTACGGCGCGACCAGTCAGTTCCAGGTCGAGCAGACGGACCTGGCGAGAGCCCTGGATTTCACCGAGGGTCGGCCGAAGGCGAAGACCGGCATCGGTATCGCCCTGCTGGTACTCGCCGGGCTCACGCACTACGCCTACTTCCAGAGCCAGATCGCGGCGGGGCTGTCCCCCACCACGCTGGCCACTGCCCTCGCGGTACCGCTGATCATCACCTGGCTGCCGTGGAGCCTCGGCCTGCTGACACTGCGCTCGGGGCGACGTGCGCAGGCGCGATACGACCGGACCGCGGCCTACTGGGCAGCGCTGTACTATTGCGCCCGCGATCATGTCGTGTACTTTCCCGGCGAACCACTTGCCCACGATCCCGGTCAGGCTGCGGCCATCGCGAGAGCACGGGCGGAGCAGCAATAACGAAAAACGGGCGGTCGCGGAGTTGTTCTCCACGACCGCCCGTTTCGTACTCTTGTGTCCGGAGGGGGACTTGAACCCCCACGCCCTAATACGGGCACTAGCACCTCAAGCTAGCGCGTCTGCCATTCCGCCACCCGGACCGGTGGTGCTCAGCAAGGTTATCGGATGAGACCGTGTGGACCAAATCGGCCGATTACGGGCGTTTCCTCCGCTGATGGTGGCGGTGGGGGTGGTTGCCGCCGGGCCTGGGTTCGGCCCGGCCGGCGACCCCCGAGACTTAGGAGCTCAACGCTTCCAGCAGGGCGGCGCGCTGGCGGGAGCCGAGGCCGCCGATGCGGCGGTCGGCGGGGATTTCCGCCTCGTCCATGAGCTTGGCGGCCTTGACCGGGCCGATTCCCGGCAGGGCCTTGATGACCGCGGCCACCTTGGTCTTCTTGACCAGGTCTTCCTTGTCGGCGCGCTTGAGCACCTCGGCCAGGCTGACCGAACCCTTCTTCACCTGCGCGATCAACTCGGAGCGGGCCTTGCGCACCGCGGCGGCCTTGGCCAGCGCCTCGGAGCGTTGTTCGGGGGTCATCGTGGGCAGAGCCATATGTCCTTACCTTTCACTCGTTCGCTGGTACGTCGGCCACGAGTAAACATGACGACTGGCCGGGCGCCTGCACGACACACCGCGCGGACCGGGCGGACACGTCGAGTGACATGCGAAAACCGGTCAGTTTCCCAGGTCGTCTGACCAGGTGTTTGCTGCCGAAGACACCTGGCAAATACGGGGCTCATCGGCCGCAATGGGGGCTACGGTGGGCGCGAACAGCACACGCGCACCGGTGAAAGGCGGGGCAATGCAGGGGTCGTATCCGTGCGCCGAGTGGAGCACCGCCGAACTACCACTGGCCGACCGATACGACAGCGCGGAACCGGTGACCTGGAACGGAGCCAAGGTCTATCCCGTGCACCAGGTGATCGTCGGCCTCTCCCCCACCACCGTCACCCTGAATCTGCGCGCGGCCGCACCCCGGCGCGGGGTGCGCAGCCTCGGTATCGGCATGGGCGTGGACGGCGGCCACGTGCTGCTGGACGGGCGGCAGTTGATGGGGGTTGACGTCTGGAGCGACGCCATGACCGGCGGTATCGAATTGCGGGTCTGCCCCACCGAATCCGAGGCCGCCATCTCCCTCACGCCTGTCTGGGTGGACGACACCGACACGGTGGTCTCCTGGTCCGGCAACTACGGCATGCTCGTCACCCGCGAACGCAGCCGCACGGTGCTGCATTGCAGTACCGGCGTCGGGCCGCCGGACTTCACCGAGCTCGTCGTGGAGCTGGCCACCGCTCCCACCCCGCCCGATCCCATCCCCGCGCCGGAGGCCAGCCGCTACAGCGGTGCGCTGTACGAGCTGGCCGTCGCCATGCACGGTCGCGGCGAGGAGGACCAGGCGTGCGAACTGTGGTCCCAGGCGGCCGCTTTCGGGCACCTGGCGGCCGCCTACGATCTCGGCGTGGTCCGCTTCCGGCGTGGCGACTTCGCCGAGGCCGAACGCTGGTGGCGCACCGCCGCCGATCACGGCGATGTGCGCGCCATGGCGGGTCTGGCCGAAGTGCTGGACCGGCGCGGCAATCTCAGCGAGGCCCGCGTGTGGCGTGCCGCGCTCACTGCCGAATCGCACTCCGAATAACTTTGCACCCATTGCCATTCCGGGCGCGGCTCAGCACGCCGCGCCCGGTGGCCGGCAGGTCAGTCCAGGCAGAACTCGTTGCCCTCGGGATCGGTCATGACGATGAAGCCGGATTCCATGGGCGGCGCGGGATCGACCCGGCGCTGCCGCTTGGCGCCCAGTGCGACGAGCCGATCGCATTCGGATTCCAGTGCCGCCATCCGCTCTTCGCCCTGCAGTCCGGGAGCCGCCCGCACGTCGAGGTGCACGCGGTTCTTCACGACCTTGTCCTCGGGCACCTGCTGGAAGAACACCCGCGGGCCGTCCCCGTCCGGATCCTCGATGGCCGAGCGGGAATTGCGCTGGTCCTCCGGCACGCCGATGCGGGCGAGGAACTCGTCCCAGGCGGCCAGCGGGTCGGCGCCGGCGGGCAATTCGACACCGGGCGGGCCGGGGTGGACGTAGCCCAGCACGTCACGCCAGAAGGTGGACAGCGCCTTCGGGTCGTGCGCGTCGAAGGTGACCTGAATATGGCGACTCATGGGATTGCTCCGTTCCTGTGCGAGTAGGTGTCGTGCGGCGGGCAGCCCTCAGCCGCGGGCGTGGGTTCCGGACTTGTAGCGGCGCAGGTATTCACCGGTCAGCGAGACCGGATCCGCGAGCAGCTCGGCGGGCGTGCCGGTGAAGACGATCTCGCCGCCGTTCTTGCCGCCGTCCGGGCCCAGGTCGATCACCCAGTCGGCGTGGGCGACCACATCGAGATTGTGTTCGATGACGATGACGGTGTTGCCGCGCTCGACGAGCCCGTCCATGAGGGCGAGGAGCGTGTCGACATCGGACATGTGCAGGCCGGTGGTGGGTTCGTCGAGCACGTACACGGTCCCGGTGTTCTGCAGTTGGGTGGCGAGTTTGATGCGCTGGCGTTCACCGCCGGACAGGGTGCTCATGGCCTGTCCGAGGCTGAGGTAGTCGAGCCCTACTTCGATCATGGTGCGCAACTTGGCATTCAATGCTTTTTCCGGGAAGAACTCTACGGCTTCCTCGGCCGACATTTCGAGCACATCGGCGATCGATTTGCCGCGCAGGTGCAGGGCGAGCACGTTCTCGGAGAACCGGCGGCCGTCGCAGGATTCGCAGTGCGTGGTCACCGGATCCATGTAGGCGACCTCGGTGATGATCACGCCGCGGCCTTCGCACTCCTTGCAGGCGCCGTCGGAGTTGAAGCTGAACAACCCGGCCGGTTCACCGGTGGCCTTGGCGAACAGCTTGCGGATGGGGTCCATGAGGCCGAGGTAGGTGGCGGGGGTGGAGCGCGAGGACGCCCCGATGGCGGACTGGTCGACGAAGACCGAATCCGGGTAGCGGGACATGAATTCGTCGCGGATGAGGCTGCTCTTGCCGGAGCCGGCGACGCCGGTGATGGCGGTCATGATCCCGGTGGGGATGCCGATGGACACGTTCTTGAGATTGTGCGCCGTCGCGTTCTCGATCCGCAGTTCGCCCGTGCCGGTGCGGAATTCCTGCTTCACTCGGAATTCGCGGCGCAGTCCCTGACCGGTGAGCGTGTCGGCGGCGCGCAGTTCGTCGAAACTGCCGGTGAACATGATCGACCCGCCGTGCACGCCCGCGCGCGGCCCGACATCGACGATGTGATCGGCGATCTGGATGACATCCGGATCGTGTTCGACCACCAGCACCGTATTGCCCTTGTCGCGCAAGGCTTCCAGCATCCGGTTGAGGCGGCCGACATCGCGCGGGTGCAGTCCCACGCTGGGCTCGTCGAAGATGTAGGTCATCCCAACCAGCGTGCTGCCCAGATGTTTGATCATCTTCAGCCGCTGGCCCTCACCGCCGGACAGCGTCGAGGTGGGCCGGTCCAAGCTCAGATACCCGAGCCCGATATCGGCGACCCGGCCGAGGGCGATCCCGCAGGCCTCGGCCAGACCTTGTGCGGCCGGGTCTTTCACCGCATCGAGCACCTCGATGAGATCGGTGATCTGCAGCGCCGTCCACTCCGCGATATTGCGCCCGTCGATCTTGGTGGCGAGAGCCTTCTCATTGAGCCGGGCACCGTGACAGGCCGGGCACACACCCTCGGTGAGGAACTTCTGAATCTGCTCGCGCGTCTTCTCCGACAGCCCCGAGGTATCGCGTTTGAGCTTGGACCGCGTGAACTTGTCGACGAGTCCTTCGTAGTTGGCCTTCCAACTGCCCTTGTTGAAGGTCAGCTCCACTTTGCCGCCGCTGCCGTGCAGCAGATCGCGCCATTCCGCATCGCTGTAATCGGCGAGCTTCTTGTCCAGGTCGAAGCGCCCGGAGTTGCCGTAGAGCTGCCAATCTCCGCTGCCCACACCGTATCCCGGCAGCAGGATCGCGCCTTCGTTCAGCGATTTCGATCTATCCACGAGCTTGTCGGGATCGGCGCTGATGGTCATCCCCAGCCCGTCGCACTCCGGGCACATGCCCTGCGGGGTATTGAAGGAGTAGTCGAACACCAGCCCCGTCGACGGCGACCCGAAGCGGGCGAACATGGCGCGGATCATCGAGTAGATATCGGTCATGGTCCCGACCGTCGAGCGCGGCCCGCCGCCGACCGGTTGCTGATCGATGATCACCGGCGCCGTCAGATTCTCGATCGCCTCGGCGTGCGGCCGCTCGTAGCGCGGCAGGAAGTTCAGGATGAATGCCGGAAAGGTGGCATACAGCTGCCGCTGCGACTCCACCGCGATGGTGTCGAACACAATGGACGACTTGCCCGAACCCGACACCCCCGTGAAGACGGTGATCTGGTTCTTGGGGATCTCGAGAGAAATGTTGCGGAGATTGTGCTCGCTCGCACCGAGCACTCGAATCGTTTCGCCGGAGGCAATAGGCATCCCACAACCATGCCGCCAAGTCGCCTTCGACGTGCGGCAAATTGTGACTCAACTCACAGCAATTCCCTGCAATCTCCGGGTCCGCCCCTGATTGCCGACCGTTGGCGGCCATCTACAGTGGCGATCGATCGCGGCGGTCGGATCCGCCGCGCGCGACGACGAGGATGCACATGAAGACCCTGCGATGGACCGCCGGCGCAGCCGCCGCCCTGTTCGCCGTGACCCTGCTGTCCGGCTGTACCGATGTCGAACGCGCCCTCAACAAGGGCGGCGACACCACGTGCAGCGACTACCTGAAGCAGGACGCCGACACCCAGCGCATGACCGTCACCAAGGCGATCAAGCAGCAAACCGGCAGCGACAATGAACCCCCCGGCACCAACGTCGACATCTCCATGGCGGCCGTCCAAGCGCTGTGCCGAGTCCAAGCGAACGAGAACACCCCCATCAGGGACGCCGACTTCGCGGGAATCTTCTTCAACAAGTAGGCAGTCGGCGTCGGGGCGCGTCCACCACTACTCGAACTCGGCACCAACCTCGAGCTCACCCGCGCCATCCACCAAATGACCGACGAACTCCACCGCCGCGTCATCGACGACCCCGACAGCCACACCCCTCCCCACGATGAGCGTCGCGAAAAGGTGCCCCCACAAGCCCTTTCACCCCGATTTTTATTTTCGGCCACCCCTCCGCTAATCTTGTGGAGCACCACCGGTCCGGGTGGCGGAATGGCAGACGCGCTAGCTTGAGGTGCTAGTGCCCGTATTAGGGCGTGGGGGTTCAAGTCCCCCTCCGGACACAGAACGAACATGAAAGCCGTTGCATCGCAACGGCTTTCATGTTTTGGATGCCACATCCACAGTTGGCGCTGGATCCCACTGCGGGCATCGCTCGCTTCGCCTGATCGTGCCTCGAGCCAAAGTCCCGCCACCGGCCACGCTGTCTTTTCGTTGCACAGCGCGGTTCGCATCCATCGAACTCCACTGCGATGCAGACGATTCGGTCCGCGCCACGTTCGCCGGGGCCGCACATGCCGCGAAGTGTGGTGTTGTCGGTGTGACTTGTCCAGATCGAGGGCTCGGCCGTCGGCCCGAGGCGTTCGGGTGTCGGTCCCGTTAGCTTGAATACCGGCAGTTTTGCAGTACCTGAGAGGGGGGCCGATGGCCACTGAGACGGACCACGAGCGTAGCAACCTCGACGAGGGCGCCTGGGAGGTTCCCGCAGCCTGGCACAACGTGGCGCTTCCGGTCCGCGGCTTTCCACCGTATCGATCCTTCACTCCTGATCAGAGCGCTGTCGAACTGCTCGACAACCTGATTGCTGCCGAGCGGAACTCGCTGCACCTCGCGCTGGCAGCCTCGTGGCCGGCAGCATCGGCCGAGGCCGGGGCGGCCGCGTTGGCCGCTCCTACATCGGCGACGCCGCTCGGGGTGGCCGTGCTGGCGGTCGTCGCCGAGTGCGAAGGGCGACACACCGGCAGCATCGACTACTGGTACATGGCGGTCGACGCGTGGGTAGCCCAGCGCGGTGTGGTGTTCGCCGCCGAGGCCGCACTCATCGCGACCACGATGACTCGCGAGTACCGCGGGGTACCGGGTGGCCGCGGTTACGACTTGACACCTTGGTCGGTCGGTCGCCGCTTCTACCATTTCTATTCCCTGGCTGCCTTGCAGCGAGCACGCGAGCACCTGGTCGCCGCTACCGACGACCATTACCGAGCCGCCGTCGCGCGGCTCGGCGAAATACGTACGGCTAACGGAACACTGCCGGTCCGTATCGCCTCGAGCTATCTGGTGCCGACCGAGCAGTCCTGGGTCGCTGACGATATCGACGCGCCGGTGCTGGACGATTACTGGGCTCACACCAGCTATGCGCTCCTTGCGACGGCAGTGACGACCGCGCCACAACTGGAGACCTTCATCGCGAGTTTGCGACCCGCTAACCGTAGTTGCGTGACCACGGCGGAGTACATCGGCGCGGTCACTCGAGTCGGCCCGGCGGCAGCTGAAACGATTGCCGCCGTGGGCTTCGTGGATCACGTGACCAACTGGACGCGGGAGAACACCCGCGACCTGGCGGACATTCTGTCGTATTTGCCTACCGACGAGGCGTTCCGCCTGCTGCTGCAGAACCTGGACCGATACGGAGTTCCAACTGCGGCGATGGCGGCGGCGCAACGTTTCCCGCGCCGGGCCATGCGGCTGTTGTCGGCCGATGCCAGGCGGTCGTCGGCTGTGGGCACGCTGCTGCGGATACATGCCTGGCAGAACCCGCACCTGGCTGCGGAATTCGGCGTCCAGCTACCCGATCTTCCGGTTGTCGAACCAGCGGAGTTGCCGGAGCTGTTTCGACCGCGCCGGAAACCGGCCGCAGTGCCGTCGTGGTTGATTCTGCCGGTACTACCACCGCTGCTGACGAGCGACACCGCGCGAGCCCTGCCGGCGTCGGCAGTGGAGGTCGTGTGCGCGATACTGGCCAAACGCAACCCGGATCGCGCCGCGATCGAACAGCTTTCGGCCATCCTCGATCCGATGTCGATGGCAGGCTTCGCCTGGGGCCTGTTCCAGGCATGGGTATTCGCCGAATACCCAGCGGGTGGAATCTGGACGTTGCGCGCCGTGGGTCTGTTCGGTGACGACGAAGCCGCGCGGTTGCTGGTCCCGCTGATTCTGCAATGGCCGCGGCAGTCGGCTTCGGCTCGTGCGGTCACCGGCCTCGACGTACTGGCCGATATCGGTACCCCGACAGCCCTCAGGCACCTGCGCGACATCGGCCTCCGCACGAGACAGCGCGGATTCCGAAAGGCCGTGCGAGCAAAACTCGATGCCGTCGCAGAGCAGCGCCACATTACAACGGATGAACTGGCCGATCGTGCCATCCCGGATTTCGGTCTGGGCAAGGATGGTCGGCTCACCCTGGACTACGGATCGCGCGGCTTCGTCATCGATCTCGATGAACAACTCGAAGTCGTTGTCTTCGACGGCCGCCGCGCAGGCGACGGCTCATGGGCCGCGGGCCCGCGCCGCAAGACGCTGCCCAAGCCCGCCGCCCAGGACGACCGCGCCATCGCCAACGCAGCCTATGACCAGTTCACCGGACTGCGAGCGGGCGCGAAGAAGGTTGCCCGTGAACAGATTCGGCGCCTGGAGCAGGCCATGGTCGAAGGTCGACGCTGGTCGGCGCGGACGCACCGGGAGCTGTTCGTCGACCACCCGATGCTGCGCCAGCTCGCCCGGCGACTGGTGTGGGGCGCCTTCGGCGTCGACGGCACACTTCAGCAGTCCTTCCGTATTGCTGAAGATCTCACCTTCGCCGACGTCGGGGACGATGTTTTCACCATCGCCGACGACGTCGAGGTAGGCATCGCCCATCCGCTGCAGTTGGGTGAGGTCGCCGCCGAGTGGGCGTCGATCTTCGCGGACTATGCGATGTTGCAGCCATTTTCACAGCTGGATCGAGCATTCTGGGCACCGGACTCATCCGCGTTCGCGGCGGGCCTGGGCGGATATCACGATCTCGAAACCTCGCCGGCCCGGCTGCTGGCACTGGCACACCGTGGATGGACACGAGAATCCTCCGACGGCACCATCGACCGAATGGTGCGGCCGCTGAATTCCGGCGGCTCGATCCAGCTGCGGATCTCGCCGAGCCTCGAATGGCGCGATCTGATGCGGTATTCGACCCACATTGTTAGGAGCGTCGATCTGATCGACACCGACCTGAACGCCCTCGACCCCGTCACCGCATCGGAGCTGATCCGCGAATTGGAGGCACTCCGTGCTGGATGAGAACTCATTCGTCTACGGCCGGTGATCCCGCGATTGGGCGCGGGCCTTCGCTTTTCGCCGCCGCGCGGACCCACGGCCAGGTCATCAGCGCCCACACGGCGAGGAGCAGAGCCGTCACGGTGAACACATACCAGGGCCAGGGGCCGAGCACATCGAGCAGCGACACGGTCGCGGGTTTGCGGTTGAGGAAGCCGTAGTTGGTGCCGACGAGGGAGTTGACGGTGCAGGTGACCGCCGCCCACGTCGCCGTGGCCAGTACCGCGATCCGGTAGCTGCCCCAGTCCGGGCGCATGCCGATGCCCCAGGTCAGGTAGATCGCGGCGCAGACCACCATCAGGTGGATCGCCCAGAACGCCAGGAATTCGTAGTGCGGGAAGTCCGGGCTCTCCAGCGCCGGTGAGACGAGGGCCTGCGTGCTCAGCGTCAAGCACCAGTAGTAGGTCAGCGCATAGGCCCAGCGCCGGTGCGACCACAGCGCATACGCGGCGACAATGGTCGCTAGATCCGTCAGGCGCAGGGGAATCGAACGGGCGACGGTCGGCGGCAATGCAACGACCAGGTAGATCACCAGGTACAACACCAGCGTCGCGACACCGAAGACGCGGCTGAAACGCCGCGCGGCGCGGGGCGTGCGGTGTCCGCGTCCGATGCGCACGACCAGCGCGGCCAGCACCACGAACAGGGCGAGCACGATCCAGTGCGACAGACCGTACGAGACGAACTCACGCTGTGCCGACACCTGTCAACTCTAGGAGACCGCACGCGAGCGTGCGGCGCCATCGGTCCGGGAAGTTCGTCGCCGCGGGGAACGGCCGATCGGTTAGGACATCAAGTGTCCCAAGGGCTTTCTACTCTGAGCAGCATGACCGGAACCAGCGAGCCGACAGTGTCCGCCGATCTCGTCGATCGATACCTGCGGGACGGGTACCTCCACGTTCCCGCAATGCTGAGCGCGGCGGAGGTGGAGACGTTTCGTGCCGATGCGCTCGAGCAACTGGGGCGGCACAGCACCGTGTCCTGGGATCACGAGGACGGCAATGTGATGGATTGGGTCTCCCAACCCGAGCGGAGCAGCCCGGCCATGCGGCAGCTGCCCTTGCATCCGCGGATCACCGCGATTGCCGAACAACTGGCCGGACGTCCGCTGCGCATGTTCAAGACCGAACTGCTGCGCAAACGGACGGACGGCAGCGCCGCCACGCCTCTGCATATCGACGCCCCCGCCTTCCCGATCGGCGGAGCGCCGGTCACGCTCACCGCCTGGGTGGCGCTGACCGATGTTCCGGTGGAGAGGGGCTGTATGTCCTTTATTCCGGGCTCCCATCACTGGCCCGAAGGATCCCCCGCGAATTTCGATCCCATCGCCGCCCGCCCCGAGTTGCGCTGGTGGCCGCGCGTCACGGTGCCCGTCCGCGCGGGCGACTGCACCTTCCACCACGCCCGGCTGGCGCATCTCGCGGGCGCCAATCACACCGATTCGGCCCGGATCTCACTGGCCACCGTCTATATGGACGCGGACGCGGTGTTCCGCCACGATCCGCAGTCGGCCTACCAGGATGAGGTGCCGGATCATGAGCCCGGCGGCCGCTTCGATCCGCAGCGCTATCCCCGAGCGACCGCGTCCGCATAGTGCCGGCCAATGCCTCCGCGCCCGATATCGGCCGGCATACCGAAACCGGCTCGAGCATGTTTCGTTTGCTGTGTAATTGCTAGATGGCGAAGAGTCGGGGTGCTCGGCGAACGGTGGCGGAGGAAACGTTCGAGGTCATGCGCCGGTTCGGGGTGGATCGGATCTTCGGTAATCCCGGGTCCACCGAGATGTCGTGGTTCCGGCATTGGCCCGATGACCTCGGGTACGTGCTGTGCCTGCAGGAGGCGAGCGTGGTCGCGATGGCCGAGGGGTATGCCATCCGGTCCGGGAAGCCGGGCATGGTCAACCTGCATTCGGCGGCGGGTATCGGCAATGGGATGGCGAGCATCATGACGGCGTGGCGGAATCAGTCGCCGCTGGTGATCACCGCGGGGAATCAGGCGCGGGCGCTGCTGCCGGTCGATCCCTATCTGGGGCAGATCTATCCGACGGAGTTCCCGAAGCCGTATGTGAAGTGGGCGGATATGCCCGCGCGCGGCGCCGATGTGCCCGGGGCGCTGGCGCGGGCCTTTCTGACCGCCATGACTCCGCCGTGCGGGCCGGCATTCGTGACCATCCCCTCCGATGACTGGGAGGCCGAGGCGGAACCGGTGCTCGAGCACACCGTCGCCCCGGGGCTCGGCGCGGATCCGGCCGCGATCGCCGACTTCGCGAAAGTGCTTGCGGGAGCGAAGCATCCGGCGATCGTTCTGGGACAGGAGGTCGATCGCGACGGCGCAGGTCCCGGAGCCGTGCGGCTGGCCGAGAAACTGAAGGCGGCGGTCTATGTGGCGCCGTGGGCTTCGCGTTGCTGCTTCCCGGAGGAGCATCCGCTGTTCCAGGGGTACCTGGCGGCCTCCCGCGAGCATGTCCGCGAGACCCTCGACGGCCACGACGTCGTGCTGGTGATCGGCGCGCAGGTCTTCACCTATCACGTGTGGACTCCGGGCCCGTACCTGTCCGAGGGCACCACCCTGCTGCACATCACCGAGAACCCGACACACGCCTTCAGCGCACCCCTCGGTGCGAGCGTAATCGCCTCGGCGGGCAATGCGATTCGCGCCCTCACCGACGCCCTCACCACTACCGTCGGCACCGCGCCCAAGCCGCGCGCGAAGCCGGCGACGGTCGACTCCGACGCCAAACCCATGCAGGGTGCGTACGCGCTGAAGGTGTTGCGCGAGATGGTCCCACCCGATTCCCCGGTCTTCGAGGAAGTGCCCTCGTTCCGCGAAACCTTCCGCGACCAGTTCCGCATCGCCGCGCCGGGACTGTACTACAACGGTTTCAGCGGCGGCCTGGGCTGGGCGCTGCCCGCCAGTGTCGGCGGCGCACTGGCCACCCCCGACCGCAAAACCGTCGCCGTCCTGGGCGACGGCTCCATGATGTATTCCATCCAAGCCCTCTGGACCGCCGCCCAGCAACGCGCCCCACTCACCGTCATCGTGATCAACAACGGCGAATACGGCGCCATGAAGTCCTTCGCGACCCTCTTCGACATCCCCGCCTTCCCCGCCCCCATCCAGCACAGCCTCGATCTGCCGCGCCTCGACTTCCCCGCTCTCGCAACAAGTATGGGGGTCCCCGCCATGCAGGCCGACGAACCGTCGATTCTGCCCGACATGCTCGAACAAGCCATGGCGGACCCCGGCCCGGTCCTCATCGACGTCCACGTCGAACCGCTGCGCGGCGTGGGACCGCTGTAGACCCACACGAACGACACCGACCCAGAAATCACCCCGCAGTCCTATTCCGTGTCATACCAAGGGATTACATCGAACGAGATCTCTGTCGATAGCTTCGGATCGTCAGCCCCCGCCCGGAACCCGGGTGACGGTGATATCGCCGATCCAGCTCTCAGGAAGATCTATGACGACATCTGCCTTGGTCCCGGAGTCATCTCCACCGTCACCGCGGCGCGGCGCCGACGGTGATTACGCTCGCCTGTTGCGCCGGATTTCCGATGCGGGACTGATGAATCGGCGTCCGATCTATTACGTGGTCCGGCTCAGCCTGGTCGGGATCGCGTTCCTGGCCGGGTGTGCTGTGTTCGTCCTCGTCGGCGACTCGTGGTGGACGCTCGCGGTCGCGGCGTTCATGGCCGTGGCATTTGCACAGGTCGCCCTTGTCATGCACGATGTCGCGCACCGCCAAGTCTTTCGCCTGCGGCAGCCGACGGAGATCGTCGGCCGGGTCGTCGGCAATGCCGGCATCGGCCTGGCGTACGGCTGGTGGCAGGACAAGCACACCCGCCATCACGCCAACCCGAATCACGAGGAACTCGATCCCGATGTCGCGCCCGACATTCTGGTCTGGTCGCAGCAGCAGGCGCGAGCCAGCCGCGGCCTGCCCCGTCTCATCGGGAGGTTGCAGGCATACCTGTTCTTCCCCATGCTTCTGGTGGAAGGCCTGAACCTCCACGTCGCCGGTGTCCGCGCGCTCCGAAATCGGTCCATCAAACACCGCGCACTGGAGGGCGCGCTGCTCTTCGTCCACTTCGCCGCCTACCTGACCGCACTCTTCGCAGTTCTGCCCGCCGACAAGGCCTTCGCATTCCTCATCGTTCACCAAGCCCTGTTCGGCCTGTACATGGGCTGCATCTTCGCCCCCAACCACAAGGGCATGCCAACCCTGACCGGCAACAACCGCCCCGACTACCTCCGCCGCCAGGTACTCACCTCCCGCAACGTGCGCGGCGGCCTATTGACCGACCTCGCCCTCGGCGGCCTCAACTACCAAATCGAACACCACCTGTTCCCGAGCATGCCAACCCCGAACCTCCGCCACGCCCAACCAATCGTCCGCGCCTACTGCGCCGAACTCGGCGTCCCCTACCACGAGACCGGCTTGATCACCTCCTACCGCGAGGCCCTGAAACACCTCCACCACGTCGGCGCACCCCTCCGCACCGCCGACCACTGACCTATTACTCGAAGACCTTTTCGATCGTTTCGGCACTGAGGACGCGGGCCGTCCACACTCGAAGTTCGTCGACGCCCGCATTGTGGACCGTATCGGCGACATGAGCAGGGACCGGCCCGAACCGCAACACCAGCAGTTCTAGGAGTGCTTCCGCCCGGCCCTCCGCCCGCCCCTCCGCTCGTCCCGCCACGCGGCCTTCTGCTTTGAGCCGGTCTGCGGTGGTCATCAGTGTCTCCTTCGCCTCGGGTCCGAGCTCGTCGACGACGGGTTCCAGATCGGCTCGATCGGTGTCACCCATACTGAGAATGTACGTCAGAACGGCCTCCAGATCGGCGCTGCTCGACCGCACCAGCATGCGTAAACAGCGCATGATCGGCTGTAGGTCCTCCAGCCCCAGCCGAGGTCTGCGCGGCGCCGTCTTCAGCAGGAAGAACAAGGTCGTCACAGCTGGGGTGAGGTCCCGGGACAGCAAGGATTCCACATCCACCGCTGCGAGATCGTCGACCACGTAGCGCCATCGCGGCAGGTACTCGATCAGGGATTCACGGGCGGCGCTGTCGAGATCGATCAGCTCGGACAGATCCAGTGGCGCGGTCCAAGGTCGTCCCCCGGGATCGCAGAACAACACCACGGGAAACACCATTGGCACCGTGCGGGCCGTCGGGCGGTCTCGTAGCCAGCGCCGCCAGAAGGCGATCTCGTATTCGGCCAGTCGGATCGCCATCAGCGGGTCCGAGCTGCTCTGGTGCTCCAGTAGCAGGTATAGGTACGCCTCGCGGTCGTCGTAGCGGGTGCGGTAGAGGATGTCGCTGCAGCGTGACTGGAGTTCGACGGAGATGAAGCTGCCGGATTGCAGCTCCAACTCGTCCCAGTGCAACCGGGCGGCGACGTCTTTCGGAACCAAATGCCGCAATTCGGCAGCAGCGTTGGCTGCATGCGACATGACATGCCGAAAGTACGAATCGTGCCGATTCGATGGTGACACAGCCATATCCGAGCAACTTACTCCGACAACCGCTGCAACAGAGCGGTTTACGAAACCTTGACAGGGGGTCATCCGATCAATCGAGCAGTTGCTCAGCGGAGGATGTGGTCGCGCAGTCCCGCTGCTGGGGAGTAGCCGCGGCGGCGGGCGAATCGGGTGGCCAGTGGGAGGAGGAGGCGGCGTTGGAGGGGGAGGGGGAGGGTTGCGGCGAAGGTGGTTGAGCCGGGGGTGCCCAGCATTAGGAGGAGTTGTGGGAGGTGGAGTTCCTGTTGGGAGTTGACGTTTCCATCGCGAAGGGCTTGGCCGAGAGTTTTGCCGTAGGAGAGCATCCAGACCGGGCCGGGTGAGTAGAGGGTGCGGACGACGATGGGCGTGTCGGAGTCGTTGTACGGGTCGATGTGGGGTTTGCCGGGTGGGACTGTCACTGACTCGCCGGTTTTCAGGAGAGCGGTGCGCCAGCCTAGGCGGTAGCGGGCTCGAGGGCCGGCGAGGAGGAGGGAGTGCTGGGTGATGCCGGGGTGGATGTGGGCGGGGGATTTTCCGGTGTGCGGGGGCAGGATTCGGGTGAGGCCCAGGTACTGGCGGCCTGCGGCGAAAAACCAAGGGTGGAGTTCGATTCGGGCGCCGTTGGGGCCGGTGTAGATCTCGTAGATCGGTAGGTCGCGGTGGAGTTCACTGCTGCTCGTCATGGGGTTCCGGGGTGGGGTCGATGTGGGGGTCGGGGACGGTCACGCGGCGGGCGTGGCGGATTGTCTTGTGGGGGAAGGTGGTTCGGACGTGGTCTGCGGCGGCGGAGTTCGCTTCGACGTAAACGTATTCGGGTTTGCGCACCAGTGGCGTCACGATGTCGCGAGTGTGGGCTTCGGGGTCGGCGAGGTAGCGACCGAGGACGTCGTCGCCCGCCGGGCAGACGGCTACGCAATAACCGGAGCGGTATTGGGGTTGGAAGGACAGACTTTGCCAGACCATGAGGGTTTCGCTGGGGGTGACGCGGCGGCGGTAGTCGGCGGCGTTCTTGCTGTCTACCACTTCTTCGACCCAACCCGCGAAGTTGCTGAGTTCGTGGTGGTTGTTGTGGGTGTAGCAGGCGTCGAAGTCGAAGTTGCCGTCGGCGTGGATGGCGCCTACCGGGCAGGTGGTCACGCACAGGCCGCAGTCGATGCACGGGTTGGATGGGACGGGGCGGGAGTATTCGGAGATCGGGCGGTCGATCAGGATGGCGCCGAGGACGATGAAGGTGCCGTACTTGGGGTGAATGACGTTGCGGTGCAAGCCCATCTGACCCAGGCCGGCGGCGACGGCGACCAGTTTGTGGGAGACGACCCAGCTGCGTTTCGGAAAGCGGTGGATTTCGGCGGGGAATCCGATGGCCGGGTAGAGGGCGCGCACGCCCTGCTGTTGCAATCGGAGGCAGATCTCGCGCGCGGCCTCGTGGGTCAGTTCCTGGGTGGTCGCGACGTCGCGGTTGCCGGCGCTGATCGATCGGCTCTGCAGGTTGTCGCGGCTGGTGCGCACGCAGAGTGCGATGAGGGCGCGGGTTCCGGGCAGGGCTTCGAGGACGTAGTCGCGTTCGCCTTCCAGGCCGGGCGTGTCCAGTGCGACGAAGCCGACGTCGTCGACACCGGCGGACAGGCACAGGTCCCGCAGTCGATCCGCGTCGAGGGGTGTGTCGGCGGGGGTTTCGGCGGCCCGGGCCCGCGCCGCCGCGACCGTCGGGTGCGGGCGTTCCGGGGTGCCGCGTTCGATGGGTACGTGCAGCGGATTCCACAGCCGCTCGGCGTCGTTCATTGCGGCTCCGGGGCCGCGTCGACGCCGTCGGGAGGCATGATGCCGCTGTCCACGTGGCGGACCGTTTTCGTGCGGAATCGTTTGCGCACATGGGTTTCCGCGTTGGACCCGGGGCTCGCATAGATGTTCTCCGGTTTGCGCTGCAGGGGGCGCAGCACCTCTTGGAGGTGGTTCTTGCGGTCGGCCAGATACGGCCCGATCACCTCCGAACCCGCCGGGCACACCGCGACGCAATAGCCGGAGCGATACTGCCGCCGCGACTGCATGGTGGTCTCGCGGGGACTCATGCGCTGGTTGTAGTCGTCGAGGTCTTCGCTGTCGGCCATGACCTCGACCCAATCCGCGAAGTTGTTCACGAACTGGTTGTAGGTGTGGGTGTAGCAGCTGTTGAAGTCGAAGCTGCCGTCATTGTGGATGGCGCCGACCGGGCAGGCGGCCACGCACAGATAGCAGCCCAGGCACGGATTCCAGTCGATCGGCTGCGAGTAGGGCGCGATCTCCGCCTCGGTCAGCACCGTGCCGAGACCGATGAAACTCCCGAATCGCGGGTGGATGACGCACCGATGAATTCCCATGTGCCCCAAGCCCGCTGCCACCGCGACCGGCTTGTGCGACACCGTCCAGCCCCGGCTCGGCAAGCGCTGCGCCTCGACCGGAAAGGTCACCGACGGGTACAACGCCCGGTGGCCGCGATCCTGGAGCGCGAGGCTGATGCGGTGCCCGATCCGATCGAGAACCGGTATGGCGGTATCGATCTCGGTGTTCACCATGCTGGACGCGCGGCTGCGGAAATTCTCCCGGCTCAACCGCACGCACACCGCGATCAGCGAGCGGGTGCTCGGCAGCGCCTCGCGCACATAGTCGACCTCGCCCTCCAGCCCGGGCGTGTCCAGCGCCGCGAAGCCGACGTCGTCGGCCCCGGCGTCCAGGCAGATCCGCCGTAGTTCCGCCGCGTCCATTACTTCGGTCATTGCACTACCTCCCGAAGATGTAGACGCCGCGCGCGGCGAAAAATCGTCGGTGCGCCGACCGGGAATCAGCGCGGATTCACCAGGCGGGTTTCGTAGGCGTAGATGGCGGCCTGGGTGCGGTCGCGCAGCTGGAGTTTGTCGAGGATGCGGCCGACGTGGGTTTTCACGGTTTGCTCGGAAATCGACATCTCCCTGGCGATTTCGGCATTGGAGAGGCCGCGGGCGATGAGAACCAGGACCTCGGTCTCGCGGGTGGTGAGGTCGGCGGGCTTCTCACCGGACGGGGCGGGCCGATCCTGCCGGGCGAACTCGGCGAGCAAGCGGCGGGTGACCGACGGGGCCAGCAGCGCTTCACCCGTGGCCACGATGCGGACGGCATCGCCGAGGGATTGGGCCGAGGATTCCTTGAGCAGGAACCCGGAAGCCCCGGCGCGCAGCGCGGCGTACACGTAGGCGTCGAGGTCGAAAGTGGTCAGGACGATGACCCTGGTGGGCCCGGCGGCGGTGATGGCGCGGGTCGCTTCGATGCCGTCGCAGACCGGCATGCGGACATCCATCAGCACCACATCGGGATTCAGGCGCGCGGTTTCCTGAATGGCCTGGCGTCCGTCGGCGGCCTGGCCGACGACTTCGATATCGGGTTGGGTGTCGAGCAGGACCGCCAGGCCCTCGCGGACCAGCTCCTGATCGTCCGCGATCAGCACCCGGACGCTCGACGGCGCGCCACCCTGCGGTTCCTGAGCCTGGAATTCGTTCTCCGACACCGGAATCGACCCCTCCTGTCCGGACGACGCGGCCCATCCACGCCATCGCGACTCGTACCACCCTGTGACACAGCGTAATCGCGCGACGGCGGTGCCACCGGACCGGCGGGTCCCTCTCAGGTACTACTCCAGAACTTGGCTCTGACGATGGATGTGGCTCAATGCTCCGAAAAATACGATCGGATACATGATCGAAGCACGCAGCTTGACCAAGTACTACGGCAAGACTCGCGCCATCGAAGATCTCACCTTCACCGTCCAGCCCGGCCGAGTCACCGGGTTCCTGGGGCCCAACGGCTCCGGGAAATCGACCACCATGCGGTTGATGCTCGGCCTGGACACCCCGACATCGGGCGAGGTCAGCGTGGTCGGGCGCCGCTACAGCGACCTCATGTACCCACTGCACACCGTCGGCGCCCTGCTCGACGCCGGCGATGTGCTCCCCTCCCGCACCGCCGCCAACCATCTCGCATTCCTGGCCGCCAGCAATGGGATTCCGCGCCGGCGCGTCGACGAGGTGCTCGACCGGGTCGGGCTCTCGGATGTCGCCGATATGCGCGTCAAGGGCTTCTCCCTCGGCATGCGGCAGCGGCTCGGCGTGGCCGCGGCGCTGCTCGGCGATCCGTCGGTGCTCATTCTGGATGAACCCGTAAACGGCCTGGACACCGAGGGCATCCGGTGGATCCGGCAGACCCTGCGGGCCATGGCCGACGAGGGCCGCACGGTGCTGCTGTCCAGTCACATGATGAGCGAGACAGAGCTGGTCGCCGATCATCTGCTGGTGATCAGCCGCGGCACCATCGTCGCCGACGAGCCCACCGCCGATTTCGTGGCGCGCAATGCCGAACCGCGCGTGCGGGTCCGGGGCAGCGATCTGGCCGAGCTGGCGCGCGCCCTGGGCGATCGCATGGAGATCCGCGGCGATGTCGGCACCGTGCGCGGCGTCCCCTCCCGCGAGGTCTGGCGGGCCGCGGCCACGCGCGGCGTCGTACTCGACGAGCTGACGCCCATCAACGCCTCCGTCGAAGAGGTCTTCACCCGGCTGGTCAGCGGCCAGCACACCTTCCAGGACAGCGACATACTCCAGGAGTCGGCATGACCACCACGGCCACCACCGCGAAAATCCGAGCCACGACCACGACGACCTCGGCGATTCCACCCTGGTCGGTGGTGCGCAGCCAGGCCCGGTCCGAGCTGATCAAGATCCGCTCGTCGCGGGCGCTGTGGCTGCTGCCGACACTGGCCTTGGTGATCGGTCCGATCACCGCCTCGATCGTGGGCTTGTCCAACAGCCTCGAACCCACCGATACGGTGCTCGGCGGGGCGTTCACCGCGATGACCTTGCCCATCGCGCTCATCGGGGCGTGGGGCGCGCTGGTCATGTCCACCGAGTACACCTCGGGCACCATTCGATCGGTGCTGGCGGCGACGCCGCAGCGCGACGGCGTGTTCGCGGCGAAGGTCCTGGTGGCGACCGCGGTCAGCACCACGCTGGGCGTGCTCGCCACCATGCTGACCTATCTGGTCGGCGTGCTGGCCATCGACGGATCCAAATACGCTGCCGGAGAACCTTTTCCGGGACTACTCGGCATCATCGCGGTATTCCCCGCGGTGGCGCTGTTCGGCCTGGCCCTCGGCGTGCTGCTGCGCAGTTCGGCCGGCGCGGTGGCCGCGGTGAGCGCGCACGTGGTGCTGCCGGAGGCCGCCTCGGCGACCGCATTCGGCGAATTGCACAAGCTGGCGACCATTCAGGCGCCCAGCGCGGTGGTCGGAAAACTGTCGCAGAGCGCGGATGCCGCACCGGAATTGATCGGTTCGCTCGGCGGCTGGCCGCGATTGGCGATCGTCGTCGCCGTCACGCTCACCGTATTGACCTTCGCACGCCGCGCCCTGAATCGCAGAGACGTCTGAATTCGCAGGATAACCGCTGATTCACCAGACATGGGAGCACAGATGACACAGTCAGCCGGGCGGGCCTTGGTCCGCCTCGGATACCAGATGCCCGACTTCAACTTCGGCGCCACGGCCGACAAGCTCTTCCCGGCGGTCGTCGCGCAAGTGCGGCAAGCCGAGCGATCCGGATTCGACACGGTTTTCCTGACCGACCACTTCTATCAGCGATTCGGCCCGCCGTCCGGTCCGACGCTGGAGGCATACACGACGCTCGGCGGAATTGCCGCCAGTACCGAGAAGATTCAGCTGTCCACCTTGGTGACCGGCAACACTTATCGCAATCCGGCATTACTCGCCAAGACGGTCACCACACTCGATGTCATCAGCGGGGGCCGGGCCATGCTCGGCCTCGGCGCCGGCTGGTTCGAACTCGAACACCTCTCCTACGGCTACGAATTCGGCTCGTTCACCGACCGATTCGAAAAGCTCGACGAAGCGCTGCAAATCATTACGCCGATGCTGCGCGGCTCCCGGCCGAGTTTCGACGGCACATGGTATCGGGTCTCGAATGCGATCAATGAACCGCGCGTTCGCGACGACCTGCCCATCATGCTCGGCGGCGCGGGCGAGAAGAAGACCTTCGCGCTCGCGGCCCGGTATGCCGATCATCTCAGCATCGGCTGCGACGCGGTGGACCTGCCGCGCAAACTCGCGGCATTGCGGCAGCGCTGTGACGAAATCGGCCGTGAGCGTTCCACTCTCGACGTCAGCTACCTGGCCTTCGTCGTCATGGACGAGAGTTCCGAACGCGCGCACGAGTTGATCGACCAGATGTTCGCCGCCCGGGTGGGCGATCCGGCGAGGGTCGACCGGGTGCGCGCGTCCATGGCCGGCAAACTGTTCATCGGCTCACCGGACGAGGTCGCGAAGCAGATCTCCGACCAGGTGCTGGCCCACGGCATCGACGGACTCGTTGTCAATATGGTGGCCAATGGCCACCAGCCGGGTGTCCTCGAGATGGCCGGCGAGACCCTCAGCCCGCTGCTCCATCAGTGAAGGCGGCGGTTGCCGCACATCAATCATGTTGTGCGGCAACCGATTCGACCACCCGCCCGGCCGAATGCGCCGGGCGCGGGAGGATCCTTCGAGTGGCGCGCGGCGCCCTCGAACAGCGCTGTCGCGCGTTGACAGCCCCACAGTCCGAAATGTATAGTCCGGCCCACAGGATGAGACCCGGATAGCGGAGTGTGTGAATTTCCAACTACCTGAACGAATTTCACACCGATCCGGGGCGGGGGGCCGCGCCGCTCGAGCTGCGACCGGCCTACCGCACCGTTGTATGCGACGCCTCGAAATCATTACGTCGCTATCCGATATAAGAGGAGTGAGCTGCTTTGTCGAAACTCAAGCTCAGCCCGACATCATATTTGGTCCTCAGTTTGGTGGCACGTACGGGACCATGTACACCGTTCGATATCAAGAAACATGTGGACCGCTCGATCGGCTTCTTCTGGTCGTTCCCTCATTCCCAAATCTACGCTGAGCCAGAGCGTCTCACCGAGAAGAAGTTGCTGTCGGGATATCAGGAGCCGACGGGCCGCCGGCGACGAATCTATAGTATCACCGATCTCGGCAGGGCAGAACTGGAAGAATGGCTCACGTGCGGCGCCGACACGCCTACGCACGAGCTGCGCGACAGTGGTTTGCTCAAACTGTATTTCGGGAGTCTGTCCTCTCCGCAGGACGTCGCCAAGGTCGCCGACGGCGAGAAGCTGGCGCATCAGCAACGCCTGGATCGCTATCAGAACGCGCACAATTCGTTGTCCCGGGATCCCGACAGCGATGCCAATGAACTGCTGGTGCTCGAATTCGGCATACGCTACGAATCTCTCGCCGTGGAATTCTGGGACCGCATCGAACAACGCCGCTAAACGGCCTCGGCGCGCACCGCATCCGCCTCGGCGACGAGCGACTGGATGCGGCGCGCGTCGCCCGCGGAGTAGTTCGCGATCTCGGGGTAGGCGCGCTTGCACAACCCGGTCAGCACCCGCCCCGGGCCGACTTCGATGAAGGCGTCGACGCCGAAACCGTGGACCGCGCGCAGGCTTTCGCTCCAGCGCACGGATCCGGCGAGCTGCGCGCGCAGCGCCTCCCGCGCCCGCTCCCCCGTCGTCACCGGCTGCGCGGTGACGTTCGCGATGACCGGAATCACCGGATCGGCGAATCGGACCCGGCCCAGCTCCGCGGCGAACTCGGCCTCGACGGCGGCCATCATCGAACTGTGGAACGGCGCGCCGACCTTGAGGCGCTTCACCTTCACCTCGGGCAGGCCGAGTCCGGTTGCCCGGGAGGTGAATTCCGTGACGCCGGCGACGCTGCCGGAGACCACGGTCTGATCGTCGGCATTGTAGTTCGCGACTTCGACCACCTCCCCGGTGTCGTCGCGGACGGCGGCGCAGATCCGCTCGACCTCGGCGCCTGGCAATCCGAGCGCGGCGGCCATGGCGCCGGGGGTCGACTCGTTCACCTCCGCCATCAGCATGCCGCGCCGCCGCACCAGCGTGAGCGCGTCGGTCCAGTCGAGCACGCCGGCGGCTACCAGCGCGGTGTACTCGCCGAGACTGTGCCCGGCCACGACCACCGGCGCCGGCAACATCTCGGCTAGCACCCGGTGGGCGGCGAGGCTCGCAATGAAAATCGCGGGCTGGGTGATGTCGGTGCGCTCCAGCCGATCCTCCGGTCCGGCAAAGCACAATTGCGAGAGCTCGAATCCGAGAATGTCGTCGGCGGCGCGGAACAAGGGGGCGACGATATCCGCATAGGTGTCGCGCAGATCACGTCCCATCCCGACGCGCTGTGAGCCCTGGCCCGGAAACAAGAATGACGTCGATTGCATGTCGATACTCCAACCGATACTACGGGTAGCAGAAACTCCGGCGGCTGCGGGCCGCACGGCAGAGGGGCTTTTCGTCGCGCCATCGAGACCACTCCCCCCGAAGGCGATTATGCGCGCCCGGTGGCAGTAGTTCAATTGCTACCAGAATTGCGGCGAGTACGCACTGTGATGCGAGCGCTGTTTACCTGTCACGTCATGTGACTCAAACAATTCCAGCTGGTCTGTATTTCTCATTGCGAATAATCGCATGATCGAAAACAAGTCGTACGACCGACCAATTAATGGGCCTTGATACAACTCGGTGAATTTCAGGTATCGCAGCGGTTCGAGATCAACGGCGCCGAGCGCGAGACCATGGCTTTCACCGGCGTGCGCGGTTTGCCCCCGATACTGTCGGCTACCAGCGCCGTCGCCGCGACGGGAACAATGAGATGCCAAGTAGCGCTTGTGAATTCATCGCTCGCAATCGGCCACCTCCTGTGACGAGCGTCACGTTTTATCCGGTTGCAGCACCTTAATTCGCAATGGATCATCGGTTTCGGAAAGTGTGGATGCGATCGTCCGATCCGTACTGTGCCACCTTTCCGTAGCTGACCCCTGGGGAGGGCTCTTATGTCAGCAAGTCATTCCGGCAGAGCTGCTTTGGTCACCGGTGGATCGGGTGGGATCGGGCGCGCAATTTGCCGCCGGCTCGCATCGGACGGCGCATTCGTCGCCGTGCACTACTTTCGCGGCGAAGCGGCCGCTCGAGAAGTCGTCGACCAGATCGAGCGCGACGGTGGAAAGGCCATCGCGGTCCGCGGCGATATCTCCGACTACGACGACGCGGAAGCGATCGTCGAGGAGGTGCTGGCGAATGCCGGACGCCTCGACATCCTTGTCAACAATTCCGGTATCACCCGCAATCAACTGATCATGAAGATGACGGACAGCGATTGGCTCGACGTCATGCGGGTCAATTTCGGAGGCGTCTTCAATGGCACCCGGGCCGCCTGCGCCGCACTGGCGCGGCAGGACGGCGCGGCGATTGTGAACGTCTCCTCGGTCATGGGCGAGCGCGCCTGGATCGGCGCCTCCGCCTATGCCGCTTCCAAGGCGGCCATCAACTCTTTCACTCGGGCATCGGCGCTCGAGTTCGCCCGATTCGGGATCCGAGTTAACGCCGTGCTACCCGGATTCGTGGAGACCGAGCTGATCGCCGACGTGCTCACCGCGAGCGCCGGCGACGGCGTGCTCGGCCAGGTGCCCATCGCGGGCGCCACCAGGCCCGATGAGGTCGCGGAACTGGTGTCGTTCCTGGCGGCGCCGCACTCCGAGCACCTCAGCGGCGCGACCATACCGATCGACGGCATGAGCGGCGGCGTCCTCATGCTCGGCAAACCACTCAAGAAGAATGCCCGCCGCTAGCGGGATCCATTACCGACACCCGGTACGCCACTCGTAAACCGCGAGGGTGCAACCGATTTCGTTCCGCCGCCGGACCGGCGCGGAGTTCCGGCGATCGCGCACATCGAACCGTGCGAACGATCCATGACCGATAAGGGGTACAACCATGTCCGAAACCAGTGTCATCGACACCGTCCGCGAAATCGTCGCCGAGGCCGTCGCGCTGGATGTCGACGAGGTCGGCGCCGATGCGACGCTGTTCGGGGAGGTCGGCGCGGAGTCGATCGATCTGCTCGACATTCTGTTCCGGATCGAGCGCCGCCTCGGCGTCAAGATCACCACCAATGAACTGAGCGAGCGCATTCAGGGCGGTATTCCGGACGAGCAGTTCGGCACCGACGACGGGCTCGTCTCCGATATCGGGCTGGCGCAGCTGGAAAAGGTGATGCCGCAGATCGATCCGGCCGAGCTGAGCGGCAAGCTGCCCGCCGAGGACGTCATGAGCCTGTTCACGGTGCGCAACCTGGCGAATATGGTCGAACAGCACGTGCCCGCGGCGAGTTGAGCCATGCGATTCCATCTGGTCGACCGCATCGACACGGTCGAGCCGTGGGCTCGCATCGAGGCGGTCAAGTTCACCAGTTCCAGCGAACCCTATTGGGCCACAGATGATCACGGCAGTCACATGCCGGTGCCCATCCAGCTCGAGGTGCTCGCCCAGAGCGCGGCGTGGCTGGTCTATCTGAGCACCGACCGCAAGCACCGGGCCGTGCTGCTGTCGGTGGGTGCGGTGACGGCGCGTTCGCGCGTGCGTCCCGGCGACGACGTGGTCGTCACGGCCGAAATCCGTTCGGCCGGAGACACGATCGTGCTGTCCGGCCAGCTGCGGGTCGGCGATCGGATCGTCGTCGAGGTCGAGGACCTCATGTGCGCGCTGGTCGACGCCGAGACGCTCGAGGATCTCGACTCCGTGCGCGGCCGCGAAGAACTACTGCGAAGCGGGAACCAACCATGAACAACGAGGTAGTCATCACGGGCATCGGGGCGGTGACCCCGGTGGGAAATACGGTGGCGGACACCTGGTCGGCGCTGACCGAGGGCCGCAGCGGGGTCGGGCGGATCGAGACCTTCGATCCGAGCTCGTTCGTCGTGCAGATCGCCGGCATGGTGCGCGGTCTGGCCCCCGCACCGCACCTGCTGCGCACCCAGCGCTGGGACCTGCTCACCCGGGCGGGCGGATTCGGTGTCGTCGCGGCGGCGGAAGCGCTGGTGCAGGCCGGTGACATCGAATCGCACGATCCGGCGGACCGGGGTGTGTTCGTGGGCGGCCACGTCGGCCGGCCCGAGGCCGAAGAACTGGCCGAGACCGGCCGCCTGCGCCGGGAAACCGACGGCGCGGTCATCTACCGCCGCGATCCGGAGAGCACCTGGCGCTGCGATCAGGGCGTCGACCTGTCCGCCATCGCCGAGGTGGGCAACTGCCGCGGGCCGATGAGCGGCATCAGCACCGCGTGCGCGTCGGCGACCCACGCCATCGGCGAGGCGTTCCGCCGCATCCAGGTCGGTGAGATCACCATGGCGATCGCGGGCGGTCAGGACTCCCTGACCACCTGGCTCGACGTCACCGGGTTCACCCTGCTGGGCGCGCTGACCACCAAGTACAACGACAATCCGACCAAGGCCTCCAAGCCCTTCGACGCCAACCGCGACGGTTTCGTACTCGGCGAGGGCTCGGTGCTGGTGGTGCTGGAGAACCGGGAGCTGGCCGAGGCGCGCGGCGCGCGAATCCTCGCACGGCTCACCGGATATGCGGCGACCATGAACGCCTACCGGATCACCGACTCCCCGCCCGACGGCGGCGGATCCATCACCGCCATGGCCAATGCCCTCACCGATGCGGGCGTGGATCCGAACACGGTGGACTGCGTGTACGCACACGGCACGAGCACCCACGGCAACGACATCTCCGAGACCGCGGCCATCAAGAAGGTGTTCGGCGCGCACGCTTACGAATTGCTCGTCACCTCGCCCAAGTCCATGACCGGGCACCTCACTGCCGGCGCGGGCGGGCTGAACCTGCTGGCCGCGCTGTGCGGCTTCGAATCCCGTCTGGTGTCGCCGACCATCAACTACGAGGAACCCGATCCCAAGCTCGATCTGGACTACGTCCCGAATCGCGCGCGGGAAGCGGATCTGTCCGTCGCACTGGTGAATTCGTTCGCCTTCGGCGGCACCAACGCCTCGCTCGTGGTGGAGGCGCCATGAGCGTCGACACCATCGAGACCGCGCCGCGCTGGGACGGCGCCACCGGGTTGCGGGTGCCGCCCGATGCGCTCGCCCTGGCGGGCGGGCTGTGCCTGGACCGGATCGTCGAGTTGCACATCGGGACCCGCGCGGTCGCACGGGCGAATGTGCCGCACACGCTGACCGTGTTCGACACCCACTTCCAGCGCTTCCCGGTGCTGCCCGGCGTCCTGATGATGCACGGCCTGGCGAATCTCGCCGGCACCCTGCTGGCCGCCACCGCCGGTGGGCGGTGGCAGCTCACCGGCGCGCGCCGGATGCAGTTCCGCCACTATGTGCGCCCCGGCGATCAGCTCCGGCTGGAGGTGGACATTCGTGCCCGCGAGGACGCGCACGCGCGGTTGTCCGGCCGGATCACCTGCGCGGACACCGTGGTGGTGCTCGCGCGTGAGCTCACCATGACCCACGACTCGGGTCGAGGGAAGGAAACCCCATGAACCGCGTTGTCATCAGCGCCATCGGGGCGGTGTCGCCCCTGGGAATCGGATTCACCCAGACCTGGAAGGCCCTGCTGGCCGGGCACAGCGCCGTGCGCCGCATCGCCGGGTACGACCCGTCCTCGCTGCGTACCACCTATGGCGCCGAGATCCTCGATTTCGACGCGAAACCCTTTGTGCGGAACCGGAAGTCGCTGCGCCTCATGACGCGGGCGAATCAGCTGGGCCATGCGGCGCTGCGGCTGGCCACCGATGAGGTGGGCATCGATCCGACGACACCCGGCAACGATATGGTCGGGGCCTATCTGGCGAGTGAGAACCAGATCTCCGATCCGCTGCCGGTGATGGAGCCGACGATCGAGGCGCGCAACCCCGACGGGTCGGTCGACATCGACCGGCTGGGCCGGGCCGCGGCGGGAATGTATCCCCTCTTCTTCGTCGAGGGCCTGCCGTCCGCCGAAATGTACTTCCTGTCCGAGGAATACGGCTTCGCCGGTCCCAGCGCCTTCCAGTCCGGCGCCGCGGACGCCGGCATCAGCGCCATCGGCAACGCCTACCGCGCCATCGCGCGCGGTGAGACCGGTATCGCTGTCGCGGGCGCCTTCGACGACGGCAGCTCGTGGTGGTGCATGTCCAAGCTGGACCGCACCGCCCTGCTCACCGATCGCGAGGACGCCGCCGCCGTGCGCCCCTACGACCGGAACGCCACCGGCACGGTGCTCGGCGAAGGGGCGTGCGTGCTCGTCCTCGAGGAGTACTCGGCCGCCGCCGCGCGCGGCGCCGCACCCTACGCGGAGGTCGTCGGCTTCGGCGGCGGCTGGGAACCCGTTGTGCCGGGCGGGATCTGGGGCGACGGCTCGGCGCTGGCCACCGCCGTCCGCAAGGCGCTGCGGGAAGCCGGGATCGACGGCGCCGACGTCGGTTATGTGGCGGCCGACGGCGCGGCCGTCCCGCGCGCGGACGCCGCGGAGGCGCGGGCCCTGCGCAGCGCGCTCGGCGCGGGCGCGGACCGCGTGCTGGCGAGCAGCGTGCAACCCGCGGTCGGCCAATTGCTGTCCGCCGCAGGGTCGTTGAACATCGCCCTGGCCGCCGCGGCGCTGCGCGAGGGCGCGGTGCCGCCGACCTTGAACCTGGAAAACGCCGCCCCGGAGTGCGATCTCGACTGGGTGCCCGGCACGGCGCGCGAACTGCGCTCCGACTACAGCCTCGCGGTCGGCCGCGGCCTCAGTGGCCAGGCCGCGGCGCTGGCCTTGAAGCGCCTCTGAGTACGGCGCGTCTCGATCATGAACAGGAGTGCCCCCGTGCAGAAACGAGAAGATTTCGCGCAGACACCGCTGCAGACCGTTGTCGTCGTCGCCGTCGGCGCCGTGACCTCGCAGGGTGATACGGCCAAAGCGCTGTGGGACGGCGTGAGCACCGGCCACGTCGCCATCCGTCCGGTGGAACACCTGCCGATGGATGACTACCGCACCCGGATCGGCGGTGAGGTGCGCTCCCCCGTGCCGCCGTCGCCGATCGCCGCCGAGGTGGGCGGATTCCGGGATCGCGCTTTCGATTTCGCGTTCGCGGCCGCCTCCGAGGCCATGGACGCGGCCGGTGCGCTGGTCGCCGAGGTGGAGCCGGAGCGCCGGGCCATTGTGCTCGGCACCTGCAATGCCGGGTTGCTGAGCACCCTCGAATGGCTGGGCGACGGCAGCGGCGACGGCGCCGCGGAACTGGCCATGTACGGTCCGCCGCAAGCCATTGCCGAATCGCTGGCGGCGCACTTCCGGTGCGCCGGGCCGGTGTTGTCGGTCAATACCGCGTGTGCGGCGGGGGCGAACGCGATCGGCTACGCCGCCGATCTCATCGCCTTCGGCCGCGCCGATATCGTGCTCGCCGGCGGGACCGACGCGCTGTCGGATGTGGCGTACGCGGGCTTCAACTCGCTCGGTTCGCTGTCGCCGACGCCGGCCGCGCCCTACCAGGACAAGCGCACCGGGCTCTCGCTCGGCGAGGGCAGCGGCATGCTGGTGCTGGCGCGCGCCGATCTGGCGGCGGCCGCCGATATCGAGGCGCTCTGCGAGGTGCGGGGTTACGGTCTGTCCGCGGACGGTTACCACCCGACCGCGCCGCGGCCCGACGGGACGGGCGCCGCCCGCGCCATTCGGTCCGCCATCGAGTGGGCGGGGCTGCGCGACAGCGATATCGGCTACATCAACAGCCACGGCACCGGCACTCCGCGCAATGACAGCGCCGAAGCCAAGGCGACGCGGCTGGCCCTCGGCGACGCGGCCGATGCGGTGCCGGTGAGCAGCTCCAAGTCCATGATCGGACATCTGCTCGGGGCCGCGGGCGCGGTGGAGGCGATCATTACCGTCGGCGCGCTGCGCAATGGCGTGCTGCCGCCGACGGCGAACCTGCTGCGGCCGGATCCGGAGTGCGTGCTCGACCATATTCCCGTCGAGCCACGAATCGCCAAGGCGCACACCGCGATCTCCAATAACTTCGCTTTCGCGGGCGCGAATGCGAGCGTGGTCTTCGCGGACCGCCCGGTTGCGGGTGCGCGACCGGCGGTGCGGTCGACGCGGGTGGTGGTGACGGGCGCGGGTGCGGTCGGCGCGGCCGGCATCGGCGTGCAGGCGGCACTCGGTGCGATTGCCGAGGGCCGCGACTGCGCGCGCCTCGAGGACGGCATCCGGCTCGGCCTGATCGAGACCGATCCGAGCGATCACCTGACGCGGCGTGAGGCCCGCCGGATGGATCGGCTCGGGCTGCTCTCCACCTTCGCGGCGAGCCAGGCGCTGGAAACCGCAGGGGCCGAACTGATCTCGGCGGATCCCGATCAGGTCGGCGTGGTCTTCGGCACGGGACTCGGGCCGATGCAGGCCATGGAGCAGTTCGTGCGCCCGCTGCGCGATGAGGGAGCGGCGGCGGCCAATCCCGCCGTGTTCCCGAACACGGTGTACAACGCCGCCGCCGGCAGCGTCGCCACCCTGCTCGGCGCGCTCGGACCGACCTCGACGGTCACCGCCGGTCACGCGGCGGGCGCCAACGCCCTCTGCTACGGCTACGACCTGGTGTCGGTCGGGCGCGCGACCGCCATCCTGGCCACCGCGGCGGACACCATCACCCCGCTGGTCGCGCGCGGCTACCGGCGCCTGGGTCTGCCCATGGGCGCCCAGGATTCGTTCGCCCTCGCCGAGGGCGCGGCAACCGTCGTCCTGGAGAGCTACGACAATGCCCGCCGCCGCGGCGCCACCGTGTACGCCGAGGTGCTCGGGCATGCCGCCGCTTCCGATGCACTGGGCGTCGGCCGCACCGATCCCAGTGGCGCGGGCATGGAGCGCGCCATGCGGGCGGCGATCGAGAGCGCCGGATTGACCGTCGCCGATATCGCCCAGGTGTGGACCAACGAGGTCGGACTGCTCGCCGTCGACGCTCCCGAACAGCGGGCGCTGCGGCGGGTTTTCGGCGACGGCGGTCCGGAGCGCATTGCCGCCAAGCGGGCGCTGGGCGAGCAGATCGGCGTGGGCGGGCTGCTCGCGGCGGCGCTGGCCGCATTCCACCCCGGCCGCACCCGGCCCGGCGCCGTGCTGGTCAACAGTTCCTCGCTCGGCGGCACCCATTTCAGCATCGTGCTGGCGCCGGTGAGCTGACGGCAGCCCGAGAGACGAAGGACGACAACGGATATGGCAACGAACGTATTCTCCGCACGCATTGTGGGCACCGGCAGCTACCTGCACGGCGAAGCCATCGACAACAAGCAGGTCGAGGTGCTGCTCGGCCCGGTGCCCGAGGACATTCTCGAGGGCATCCAGGTCAAGCAGCGGCACTGGATGATCGATCCGGAGACCGGCGAACACCTGGTGACCAACTCGGAAATGGCCGCGGGCGCCGCCGCGGCGGCCCTCGAACGAGCCGGTCTGGAGCCGGGCGAGGTCGACCTGATCGTCATGTCGACGGCCAGCCCGGAGCACCTGCTGCCGCCCGCGGTCACCTACGTCCAGCAGCGGCTGGGCATCGAGGAATGCGCCACCATCGAAGTCCGTTCCGGCTGTGCGGGTTTCGTGGAGGCCGCCGATATCGCGCGGGGCTATCTGGAGCGCGGGGCCTTCCGCACCGCGCTGGTGATCGGCAGCGAAGCCATCTCACCCCTGCTGGTCCCCATGTATCGCGGCATCGATCCGGAGCGGATCCGGATGCGGGATCGATTGGTGGCCTACACCTTCGGTGACGGCGCGGGCGCGATCGTGCTGCGCGCCGAGGAGGCCGAGCCGGAGACCCGCACCGGTGTACTCGGGTCCTCGATCCTGACCATGGGCGGCGCCAAGAAGCCGGGCATGCAGGTCATCGGCGGCTCCACCCACGCACCGCAGCACAAGCAGCAGCAGGCCAAACGACTGCTGGACCTGAAGGTCGACGTCGTCGAATCCGGAAAGTACATCCCGCACATGATCACCCGCTCGCTGCGGGACCTGCTGCGGGCCAGTGACCTTGCGGCCGAGGACATCGCGCTGTGGGTCGTGCCGGAGGGCAATGCCGGGTACATGACCAGTGAACTTGAAGCGGCCGGGCTGCTCACCGACGAGTGGCTCGCCCTGCGCGACAAGGTGTACGAGAACATCGAGCGGGTCGGCGCCACCGGTTCGGCGGCGGTGCCCCTGGCCCTGGACGAGGCCGCGCGCACCGGCCGCATCCGGTCCGGGGACAAGGTCATGCTGCTGGCCATCGAGACCAGCAAATGGAAGTACGCCGGCATGACCCTGGTCTGGGCCTGACCATGACGGCCATCGCATCGGGTCGCTTCCGCACCCGCGCGGGAACGCTCGAATACGCCCATGTCAGCGGGGACGGCGGACCGGCGCTGTGCCTGCTGCACGGGCTGGGCGCACGTTGGCAGACCTTCCGGCTGCTGATGCGCACCCTGGGGCCCGGCTGGAATATCTACGCGCCCGATCTGCGCGGGCACGGGCGATCCGATTGGGTCGCAGGCCATTACGCGCTGAGCGATTTCGCCGCCGATATCGAGCAGTTCCTCACCGAGGTGGTCGCCGAGCCGGTGGTGCTGGTCGGGCATTCCATGGGCGGCTGGATCTCGGCGATGGTCGCCGCGGCCCGGCCGGAGCAGGTGCGGGGCGTGGTCATCGTGGACTCCGCCCTGTACCGGCTCAGTCAGGGCCAGCGCGAAGCCATGATCCCCTACGCCAATCCGAACCACGCCATGCGCTCCATCGCGGTATCGCTGCGCCTGGCGGATCCGGAGTTGAACCAGCGCTGGGTGGAAGGGCGCAACCAGCGCGAACAGGATCCCGACGAGATGCTGTCCCGGCTGCGGTGTCCGGTGCTGCTCATACAGGGCGATCCGGCCGCGGGCGCGCTCATGGCGCCCGCGCACGTGCCGCGCGCGCTGTCCCGGCTGGCGCACGGGTCGCATGTCTTCGTGCCGGGCGCGGGTCATGCCGTGCACGCGGACGCGCCGGGTCCCGTCGCCGACGCGCTGCGGGAGTTCATCGCGCAGCGGGTGCAGAACTCAGAGCTGAACGGAGAAGTCCGATGACCGAATTGATCGACGCCGTCGGCAGGAGCGGCAGCGACCAGGAAATCACCTGGATGAAATGCCCGTCCTGCGGGGAGTACCAGTACAAGCCGCAGCTGGAACGCAACCTGCGGGTGTGCGCCCGCTGCGGGCATCACCTGCGGATCGGGGCGCGGCGGCGGCTGGAGTTGCTGCTCGACGAAGGATCCTGGGCGCCGGGCGATTTCGAGAATATCGAGACCCGCGATGTGCTCGAATTCCGCGATCACAAGCCGTACCGGCAGCGAATCGAGCAGGCGCGCGCCAAGACCGGCGAACGCGATGCCGCGATCTTCGGGGCGGGAACGATCGACGGCACGCCGCTGGTGGCGGCGGTCATGGAGTTCGGGTTCATGGGCGGTTCCATGGGAGCCGCCGTGGGTGAGGCGATCACCCGGGCCGCGGAATTCGCTCTGGAACAACGGCTTCCACTGCTCCTCGGGTGCGCTTCCGGTGGCGCGCGGATGCAGGAGGGCAGCATCTCGCTCATGCAGATGGCCAAGACCAGCCAGGCCATTGCCCGCATGCACGAGGAAGGTCTGCTGGTGGTGTGCCTGCTGACCGACCCCACCTTCGGCGGGGTCACCGCCTCGTTCGCCATGCTCGGTGACGTACTGGTGGCCGAGCCGGGCGCACTCATCGGATTCGCCGGGCCCGGGGTGATCCGGGAGACCATCGGCGAGGATCTGCCGCCCGGGTTCCAGACCGCGGAATTCCTGCTCGAGCACGGGCTGCTCGACGCCGTCGTGCCGCGCGCGCAGTTGCGGTCGTACCTGGCGAAAGTCTTTGCCGCGCATACGGCCGGCTCACCGGAGGAGTTGCGGGTGCCGCCGGTGGCGATCACCGACCCGGCTGCCGTGAACGCGCGCCCGGCAGCGGAGACGGTCAAGATCGCCCGCGAACGCGAGCGGCCGACCACGCTGAGCTTCGCGGCGGTCGCCTTCGATTCGTTCCTGGAGCTGCGCGGTGACCGGATGTTCGCCGACAGCGCGGCTCTCGTCGGCGGCGTGGCCACCCTCGGCGGTCGCACGGTCATGCTGATCGGCCACGAAAAGGGCAGCGACACCAAGGAATCGATCGCCCGCAACTTCGGGATGCCGGAACCGGAAGGCTACCGCAAGGCCCTGCGGCTCATGCGCCACGCGGCGAAATTCGGCATGCCGATCATCACCCTGATCGATACGCCGGGCGCCTATCCCGGCGTCGGCGCCGAGGAACGCGGGCAGGCCGGCGCCATCGCGCAGGCGATCATGGAGTCGAGCCGGTTGGCCGTGCCGATCGTCGCCGTCGTCACCGGGGAGGGCGGCAGCGGCGGCGCGCTCGCCCTGGGCGTCGCCGACACGGTCTTGATGTTCGAGAACTCCTACTACTCCGTCATCAGCCCCGAGGGGTGCGCCGCCATCCTGTGGGGCAGCCGCAGTGCCGCGTCCGAGGCCGCACAGGCGCTGAAAATAACTGCGGCGGAACTGCTTCGGCTCGGCGTCGTGGACGGCGTCATCCCGGAGCCGGACGCCGCCGGACCCGACATCGTGACCATGGCCGCCGACCTGCGGGCGGCGCTCGCCAATGCCCTGGACCGGCTCTGCGCCGTGCCCGGCCCCGACCTCGTCGACGCGAGGTACCGCAAGTTCCGCGAATTCGGATCGTGACAAACCCGTCGATTGGAGAACACCGATGAGCACCGACAAATCGCTGACCACAGACAAATCGCTGAGCCACATGATCCACGAGGTGCGCGGCATGGTCGCCGACCTGGACCCGCAGCCGCGCCGGCTGCGGATCCGCGCCGGTGAGTACGATCTCGAAATCGAGTGGGCCGAAGACTTTTCCAGCCCCGCCCCGCGCCCCGAGCGGATCCCCGCCGCCTCCCCGGCCGTCGAGGAAGCCGACACCTCGACCCTCGCCATCGAGTCGCCGCTGGTCGGGCACTTCTTCCGCGCCCCCGAGCCCGGAGCCGAACCCTTCGTCGCGCCGGGCGATTACGTGGAGGAGGGCCAGGTCGTCGCCATCGTCGAGGCGATGAAGCTGATGAACCGCATTACCGCACCCGGTGCGGGACGGGTCGTGGAGATCCTGCCCGCCGACGGTGATGTCGTCGAGTACGGGCAGCGCCTGATCCTGCTGGAGCCGGGCGAACCCGCGCGCATGGAGATCGCGTCATGACCGAGGCGGTGACCGACAGCGAGCGGCCGATCAAGACCGTCCTGGTGGCCAATCGCGGGGAGATCGCGCTGCGGGTCGTGCGGGCCTGCCGGGAGCTCGGATTGCGCAGTGTGGTGGTCTATTCCACCGCCGACGCCGAGACGCTGCCGGTCCGGCTGGCCGACGACGCGGTGTGCATCGGGCCGCCGGAACCGGGCCGCAGCTATCTCAACATTCCCAATGTCATCGGGGCCGCCCTGCGCACCGGCGCCGACGCCGTGCATCCCGGATACGGATTCCTGTCCGAGAACTCGGATTTCGCGTCGGTGTGCGCGGAGGAGGGCCTGGTGTTCGTCGGGCCGTCGCCGGAGACCATGGCCGCCCTGGCCGACAAGGCGGTGACGCGGGCGCTCATGAGCGCGGCCGGACTGCCGCTGCTGCCGGGCACCACCGCGACGCTGAGCGGTCCGGAGGAGGCCGAGGAGATCGCCGACCGCATCGGCTATCCGGTGATCCTCAAGGCGGCCGCGGGCGGTGGCGGTCGCGGTATGCGCGTGGTTCGCGAGCGCGAGGAGATCGCGGAGGCCTATCGCAGGACGCAGACCGAGGCGAGTCTGGCCTTCGGCGACGGCAGCCTGTACGTGGAGCGGTATCTCGAGGGCGCCCGCCATATCGAGGTGCAGATCCTCGCCGACCGGCACGGCAATGTGGTGCATCTGGGCGAGCGGGATTGCTCGGTGCAGCGCCGGCATCAGAAGCTGCTCGAGGAATCGCCCTCGCCCGCACTGGATGACGCCCAGCGCGCCGCCATCGGCGCGGCCGCGGTGGCCGGTGCGCGCTCGGTCGGGTACGAGGGCGCGGGCACCATGGAGTTCCTGCTGGATCGCGACGGCGGGTTCTGGTTCATGGAGATGAACGCCCGTCTGCAAGTGGAGCATCCGGTCACCGAGATGGTGACCGGGCTGGATCTGGTGGCCGAGCAGCTGCGGGTCGCGCAGGGGCTGCCGTTGCGTATTCGGCAGTCCGACATCGTCCTACGCGGTCACGCCATCGAATGCCGGATCAATGCCGAGGATCCGGCGCGCGACTTCGCGCCCTCGACCGGGCGCGTCGGCAGCTACCGCCCGCCCGCGGGGCCCTGGGTGCGGGTGGACAGCCATCTCGAGGAGGGCATGACGATCTCGCCCTACTACGACGCCATGCTGGCCAAGGTCATCGTCTGGGCCGCGGATCGCACCGCCGCCATCGATCGCATGACCCGGGCCCTCGACGAGCTCGTGCTGACCGGCCCGGGGCTGACCACCTGCGCCGGATTCCATCGCGACGCCATTCTGGCCGATCCCGAATTCCGTTCCGGCGATTTCGATCTCGACTTCGTGAACCGCATCACACACCAGGAGCGCACATGACCACATCGAACGGCCGCGTCATCATTCTCGGCGGCGGGATCGGCGGGCTCAGCGCCAGCATCGCGCTGCGGCGGGTCGGGATCGTGGCGCCCCTGTTCGAGCAGGCGCCCGCCTTCGGCACGGTCGGCGCCTCGCTGCAGATCTGGGTCAAGGGTATGAAGGCCTTCGCCGAGCTGGGCCTGGCCGACGAGATCCGCCGGCGCGGCGCGGAGGTGCATCGCCAGCAGTTCTTCAATCAGAACGGCACGCCGCTCTATCACGCGCCCCTGGCGGAGCTGGCCGAGATGTACGGCGCGCCACTGCCGGTCATGATCCGGCGGTCGGATGTGATCGAAACGCTGGCCGGGTCACCGGATCTGGGGCCGATCCAGCTGAATCATCGTGCGGTGAGCGTCGAACAGGATGCCGAGGGTGTCACGGTGACGTTCGAGAACGGTCGTGTGGAGCGCGCGGAGCTGCTCATCGCGGCCGACGGGATCAACTCCCAGACCCGGCAGAAGATCTTCCCGCAGGTCGAACTCCGCACGGCCAGTTACCGTCTGGTGCACGCGGTGGCGCGGCACGAGCCGCCGTTCGGGGCGAACAGGTTCACGCTGCTGTTCGGCCGGGGCAATCGCATCGTGATCAAGGACTGCGGCAACAACCACATCTTCTGGGTCGCGGGCCTGGCCACGCCGACGCTGTCGCTGGACGAATCCAACGATGTCGTCAAGCAGGATCTGGTGCGCCGGTTCGAGGTGTTCCCGGAACCGGTGCGCGAGCTCATCGCCGATACACCGCCGGAGGTGATGCTGCACCACGGTGTCCGGGCGCTGGGGCCGATGCCGGCGTGGAGTTCGGGCCGGATCGTCTTCCTCGGCGATTCGGTGCACGCGGTCACGCCCAATCTGGGCCGCGGCGCGAGCGAGGGCATCGTGGACGCCATCGTGCTCGCCGGACAGATTCTGCCGATCGATCTGCGCGATCGGGCGGCGCTGGGCCGGGCGCTGTCGGCCTACGAGGCGGCGCGGCGGCCGGAAACCGAGGCCCTGCAGAAGGCTTCGTGGAAGATCGGCACCATCTCCTCCTGGGAGAGCTATGCGGCGACCAAGGCGCGGGATCTGATGATGAAGACGGTCGTGGGCAAACAACAGGTCGCGCGCATGCACAACGAATTCAAGGTCGTGGTGCCGGCGCTGCCGCATCCGGTGGAATAGCGCGTCCCTCCTGAGGGCTACGCCGGGATATCCCTCTCGCGCGGGATGTGCTCGGACGGTCCGAAATATACCGTTGTTCTCATGATCGTGGTCACCGAATCACTGACCAAAAGTTATGACGAAAAAGTAGCCGTCGACAATGTGAGCCTCACCGTGCGGACCGGGGAAATCTATGGTTTCCTCGGCCCGAACGGCGCGGGGAAGACCACGACGCTGCGCATGCTGGTCGGGCTCATCGAGCCCACCGGCGGCACAGCCCGTGTACTTGGTTGCGCGCCAGGCGATCCCGCTGCCCTCGCACGCTTGGGTGTACTCATCGAAAGCCCCGGTTTCTACCCCTATCTGTCCGGCCGGGACAATCTGCGAGTCATGGCTCGCTACCGCGGAATACCGGATTCCGCCGTCGACGGCGTGCTCGCGCGAGTGGGTCTCGCGACGCGTGGCGACGATAAATTCCGCACCTATTCCCAGGGCATGAAACAACGACTCGGCGTCGGCTGCGCATTGCTCGGAGATCCGGAGTTGCTGATTCTCGACGAGCCGACAAATGGATTCGATCCCGGCGGCATGGCCGAAATGCGGGCGCTGATCACGGATCTCGCCGCGACCGGGCACACCATTCTGCTGTCCAGCCACCTGCTCGCCGAGGTGCAGGAGATCTGTGATCGCGTCGGGGTGATCAACGGCGGGAAACTCATCGCCGAATCCACCGTCGCGGAAATGCGGGGCCGC
Source organism: Nocardia sp. NPDC127526 (assembly GCF_042672265.1). Lineage (NCBI taxonomy): Bacteria > Bacillati > Actinomycetota > Actinomycetes > Mycobacteriales > Nocardiaceae > Nocardia > Nocardia sp. NPDC127526. Next base: position 241,477 of record NZ_JBHXVO010000002.1, read on the forward strand.
ACCACGATTCTCGTCCGGGCCGAGCCCCAGGACGTCGCCCTGACAGCGGTGCGCGCGGCCGGCGCCGAGGCCGCGCCGACCGTGGCCGGCATCCGGGTCGATGCGAGCGCCGAGGCGGCCCCGCGCATCGCGCGGGCGATCATCGACGCCGGCGCCGAGCTGCACGAATTGCGAACCACCGGAAGATCCTTGGAAGAAGCGTATTTCGAGATGACCGCGATGGACGTGGAGACGGTGTCATGAGACAGAGCATCCGAGCCGAAATGCTGCGGCTGCGCCGATGGCCGGTGCTGTGGGCGCTGGTCGCGGTGTGGTTCACGCTGAATCTGACCTTCATGTATCTGCTCAACTACATCAGCTACACCTCCGGCAGCGGCGGCGAGGACGCCGAGCAGACCCCGGAACAGCTGCTCGCGCAGCTGATGCCGGCGGTGGTCCCGGAGGAATTCGTCGGTGGCACAGTCTTGTTCGGCGGTGCGCTCATGCTGATCCTGGGCGCGCTCGCCACCGGCAGCGGTTACGGCTGGGGTACCTGGAAGACCGTCTTCACCCAGGGCCCTTCGCGTGTCACGGCGCTGCTCGGCACCGTGGTCGCCTTGCTCACGGTCGCGGTCGCCGTCGTGCTCGGCGCGTTCGCCGCGGATCTGACCGTCGCCACCGTCATCGCCGCGGTCGAGTCCCAGCCGATCACGCTGCCGTCGCTCGGCCGCTCGCTGGCCGGAATCAGCAGTGGCACAGTGATCCTCGGCATGTGGACCATGCTGGGCGTGCTGATCGGCGTCCTGGCGCGCGGCCCCGCGCTGGCGGTCGGGCTCGGTCTGGTGTGGGTCCTGGTGCTGGAGAACGTGCTTCGGTTCTTCGGTGAGCTGCTCGGCAGCGCCGGCGCGGTGACCGACTATCTGCCCGGTTCGGCGGCGGGCTCGCTGGCGGGCGAGCTGCGCACGCTCGGCGGGGAGACGACCCCCGGCGTGCTGACCCTGCTGTCCTGGCCGGAAGCGGTTGCCGCGCTGGCGGTCTACGTGCCCGCCTTCGTGCTCGCGGCCCTATTGCTGGTCCGCCGCCGCGACTTGACCTGATCAGGTGCCCGGGCGAGAACCCATGATGGACAAGGATGGACGTATGAAGAGCATCGCGGCGCGCGTGCTGGAGGCGTGGCCCATCCGACTCGCTCCGTGGCAGGCCGTGCTGCTGACCACCGTGGCCGCCGTAGCGGCCGCCGCGGTGGTCTTCACGACCGTGCTGGCGGCCACCGATCTGCCCGTGCCCCTGGTGCTCGCTCTCGCGGTCGTCCAGGGTGTCGCGGTCTTCGTCGCGACCCGCTCGCCGTATCCGGGCTGGGCCTTGTCGCTGGCCACCTTGGCCGCCGCCTCGCTGCTCACCGATACGAAGGTGGAGCTGTGGATCGACCCGATGCTCAACAGCCACTTCGTCGTGCTCGGCGTCGGAGCGATCAAGTCGACGCCCCGGGCCGCCGCCATCGCGTGGGCCGCGACCGTCGTCACCGCGGTGGCGGTCGCCCTCTATCTGCGCCCTGCCGAATGGCCGATGGGCGTGCTGGGCGCGGCCCTGGTGTCCGGATTGGTGCTGTCCACGGTCATCGCCGTGCGCGACCTGGCCGCCACCAGCACCAGCCTGCGCCGCGAACGCGACACCACCGAACGCCAGCGCCAGCTCACCGCCCTGTGGGAGGAACGCGCCCGCATCGCCCGTGAACTCCACGACGTGGTCGCCCATCACATGACCGTCATCGCCATCCAGGCCGAGGCCGCCCAGCACCAGGACCCGCATATCGACCCCCGCACCAAGACCCGCCTCGCCACCATCCGCACCAGCGCCACCGTCGCCCTCGGCGAAATGCGCCATATCCTCGGCGTCCTCCGCACCGGCGACACCACCCTGCTCCCCCAGCCCACCCTCCCCGACATCCCCGACCTCATCGCCTCCGTCCGCGCCGGCGGCACCCACATCGACCTGACGATCACCGGCGACGCCTCGAAACCCCCGGCCAGCGTGGGACTCTCGTCCTACCGCATAGTCCAGGAAGCATTGAGCAACGCCATCCGCCACGCCCCCGGCTCCCCCGTCGACGTCGACATCACGATCACCACCCACGAGATCCGAATCCGCGTCGAGAACCCGCACATCGCCGCTAGCTCCGCCCCCGGCTCCGGGCACGGCCTGCTCGGCATGCGCGAACGCGTCACCATGCTCGGCGGCACCCTCGACGCGGGCTCCAACGGGCACGGCAAATACACTGTCGCCGCGGTTATTCCGGCTCACGGCGCGTCAGACGGCGGGCACGTCGCCGGTGGTGGCGGCGCCGTCGGGTGAGGGCGGTTATTCTTCTGCCGCAGCGCGTTCCAGGGCGGCGAGATCGATCTTCTTCATCGATTCCAGGGCCTTGTTGACGCGGTCGGCGCGGGCCGGGTCCGAGGGGTCGGCGAGCTCGTAGTAGCGCTTGGGGGTGACCTGCCAGCTCACGCCGTATTTATCGGTGAGCCAACCGCATTGGATTTCCTGGCCGCCGTCGGCGGTGAGCGCGTTCCAGTAGTGATCGACCTCGGCCTGGTCCTCACAGTCGATCATCAGCGAGATGGCGCCGTTGAAGGCCCAGTCCATCTTCCCGCCATTGAGGGCGGTGACCTTCTGGCCGTTGATCTCGAAGTCCACGACCATCGTCTGCCCGGCCTTACCGGGGAAGGCGTCGCCGTACGGGACGACAGAATTGATCTTGGAGTTCTTGAAGATCGAGGTGTAGTACTTCGCGGCCTCCTCACCTTCATTGTCGAACCACAGACAGATTCCCAGTCCGCTCATCGCAATCATTCCTTTACTCGTGCCGGTACGGCTGTTGCCACCAGTAGAGACGGAAGAAGCGCCCGAAATTCATCGATCATAATCGGCCGCAGCCCTCCCCCCGCCGATTCGGCACCACTACCGCCGGGTCAGCCGCACAGCACGAGTTGGGTGAAAGCCTGGAGTGCGGCGTCGATGGGGTGGGGTTGCGGCTTTCCAGCGGAGTCGAGGCGGTTCCAGCGTTGCAGGTTCACCGCGAGGGAGAGTTGTCGGTTGCCGTCGGCGCGGGTCATGGAGACGGCGCCGCCGCCCCAGACCGAACCCTCGTGGCCCCAATAGGTTCCGTGGCCGGGGACGGTGGTCTTCTGGAGGCCGAGGCCGTAGTCGAGGGTTTTGCCGTCGAAGGCGATGACCGGGACGGTGCGTTGCATCTGGGACAGGGAGGCGCTGCTGATGATGTCGCCGGACAGGAGGAGACCGTAGAAGCGGTTCAGGTCCGCGACGGTGGAGATCAGGGAGGCGGCGGGGCCTACGAAGGACATGTCGTAGATGCTGAAGTCGCGTGGGGGGTCGATCATGCCGAACCAGGACTCGTAGTGATGGGAGTACGGGCCGGTGATGGGCGGGTCGGTAGGGAGCTCGGTGTGCTGGAGGCCGGCGCGCTCGATGACATTGCGGGTGATGTATTTGGCCGCCGGGATGCCGGTGATCGATTCCAGGAGTTCGCACATGAGCAGGTAGTTGGTGTTCGAGTACACCCCGGGGGTGCTGCCCGGGGCGCCGGTGGCGGGCGCTGCCACGCCCAGTGCGATGAGGTCGGCCGGGTGGAATCTGGTGAAGCGGTGGTCGTCCAGGCTCTGCGGTGTGGTTTTCGCCATGGCGGGGAAGGCCGCGAGGGACGGGTAGGCGTAGGGGAGGTATTCGGCGAGACCGCTGGTGTGGTTGATCAGCATGCGGACGGTGATCGACGCGCCCCGGTCGCCGGGAACCAGGTGCGGGAGGTAGCCGCCGATGGGGTCGTCCAGATCGATCTCACCCTGGTCGACCAGTTGCAGCACGGCGGCGGCGGTGAAGGTTTTGGTGAGACTGCCGACGCGGTGCCGCATCTCGGTCGTGACGGGGCGTCCGGTGGTCACATCGGCCACTCCGGCTGCGCCGCTCCAGGTTCGGTCGTGGTCGCGCACCTCGGCGAAGACGCCGGGGATGCCCGCGTGATGAATGTTCTCGAGGGCGGTCTGCAGTTTCTCGGGATCGAATGTGTTGGTCACGCCACCACTATCGGCCGGGCGATGCCTCGGGGTATTGGAAAAATCTTCCCCAGGCCCGGTAGCGGCGCCGGGCGATGGCGGGCAGATAGTGGGTGGTCAGCGACCCCGGTGTGCGGCCGGTGAATATCGAGACGTCCCGGCACAGGTGGGCCTGGTCGGTGTACCCGCAGTCCATGGCGACGGCGGCGGCGGGCCGGTCCGCGAGCAGACCGTCGACCGCGGACCGGAAGCGGACCAGCATGGCCGCCCGCTTGGGTGTCAGGCCGATCTGGGATTCGAATCGGGCCCACAGCCGCTTGTGGCTCCAGCCGAGCGATTCCGCGAGCCCGCCGATCTTCACCTGACCACCGGAGCCGAGGATGCGATGCCAGCCCTCGACCACTTCCGGATCGGGCGCCCGCGACGACCGGTCCTGCTGCGCCAGAAACGACGTCGTCACCGCGAACCGCTCGTCCCAGCTCGAGGCGGACGCGAGTTGTTCGCGCAGTCGCCCGGCTCGCGCTCCCCACAGCTCGTCGAGTGCGACAGCGCCCCGGCCCAGATCGGCTGGGGCGATGCCCAAGAGCGAATACGCCTGCAGCGGCGACAGGCGCACCTCGATGCACTGCGCCCGCTCGGCACGAATGTGCATGGCCTCGAGGGGAAGTCCCGCGACGAGCCCGCCGACGGTGCGCCGCCCGACCGCATCGTCGATGGTCAGCCCGTCGTCACCGAATTCGATCAGCACGGTCACCGCTGCCGCGGCGGCCACCCGCAGATCCAGCGCGGCGCCGCCCACCTGGCGATATCCGATGATCCGGGCTCCCAGCGGCACGGCATCGGCCGGACCCGCGAAATCCCACCGCATATCCGAATCGCGATCGATGTCCGCAGTCCTCACCCCAAATAGACTAGACGACAAATCATCCCACCTTTACGGTGGACCGATGACATCGGTCAAACAGGTCCAGGTCACCTTCGACTGCGCGGACCCCGAGCGCGTCGCGCGTTTCTGGTGCGAGGTCTTGGGATATGTCGTACCGCCGCCACCGGAGGAGTTCGCCGGCTGGGACGACTTCCATCGCGCGCAGCCGCCCGAGAAACGGGGAGCATGGTTCGTGGCCATGGACCCCACCGGCGTGGGCCCGCGCCTGTATTTCCAGCGCGTTCCCGAAGGAAAGGTCGTCAAGAACCGCGTGCACCTCGACGTGCGGGTCGCCACCGGGCTGGTGGGCGAGGAGCGCCTGGCCGTACTCGAAGCCGAATGCGCCCGGCTGATCCCGCTCGGCGCGACGCGCGGGAAATTGCTGCTCGCCGATGAGGAGAACGAGTCGTGCCTGAACATGCAGGACATCGAGGGCAACGAATTCTGCCTCGACTGATCAGGTAGCGGAGGCGCGCAGGGCGCGGCGGGCGGCGACCGAGCCGAAATGCTCACGGTCGGCGAGGAATCCTTCCAGGGCGAAGGTCGCCGCGCCCACGCTGGACGGGTTGTGGGCGACCTGCTCGATTACCTCGTCGATCCCACGGTGTTCGATTACCGCGACGGCTATGTCGGGTCTCTTGTGCGAACCCGGCCTGGGCATCCGGATCGACGAGCGGGCCGTCGCTCGCGCCGCCGACGTCGGCCACCGCTGGCGCAACCCCGTCTGGCAGCGCAAGGACGGCTCGTTCGCCGAATGGTGAATCCTGCTGCGCCTCAAGGGCCTCCGGGACCATCGGTGAGCACGGCCAGCGCGTCTCGCAGGGCGGAGTCGCTGGGCGGATAGTCGTGCCAGCGCGCGCCGATGTGATCGTCGGGCCGGACCAGCAGGGCTCCTTGCAAGCCCAGCCCGTAGTGGGCCGCATGCTCGATCGCCAGCGGTTCGATCCGCAACGGCCAGTGCGGGATGCGGCAGCGTTCCCAGCGCTCCGGGTCGGGGGTCAGCAGCGTGAACCAGTCGCCGAGGGTGTCGAGTGTCGATCGTTCCGGCGTCAGCCACAGGTGCGGCAGGCGCTGGCCCGGGATGGCCGCCGGGACGAAGGCGGTGGCGGGTGCGCTGCCGCCGGGGAGGGCCGCACCGGGCGGTGCGCTGCCGTCGGGCAGCACGGCGGCGGAGTTGTAGGTGACGCCCAGGAGCAGACTTCGTTGATCGGAGAATTGTGTCGTCCACGGCGGTTCGCCCTCCGGCGCGCCCGGTGTACCGTCATCCGGTTCGCGGCGCGAGGTCTGCACCCGGATCGCCAGCCGCGCATTGGCCACGGCCTGCCGCAGCGTCTGGTGGGCGGCGGGAAGCCGTTCCGGCTCATAGGTTTCCAGCAATCCGGGACCGGCCCAGCCGTGCAGCACGCCCGCCAGCTTCCAGCACAGATTGTGCACGTCGGCGAGCCCGGCGTTCATTCCCAGACCGCCATTGACCGGAACCGCGTGCGCCGCATCCCCGGCCAGCAGGATGCGCCCGCGGGCGAAGCGGTCGGCCACGAAGGCGTTCATCACCCAGTGCTGCACGCGCAGCACCTCGGGCTTCACCTCGCTGCCGGGTCCGACGGCGCGGGACACCAGCGCGGCCCAGTCGGCGGTCGCGGGATCCTCGGGAGTGCGCCCGAACCACGCCCACCCGCCCTCGGGATACAGCGGCGCGAACGAGCCGTGCCTGGTGAAGTACACCCCGGCGGGCTGTGCGGCCGACCAGTCCCGTAGTTCCGCGTCGAACACCACGGTGGTGAACCGGCCGAGCGCGCCCGGACCATTGGTGCCGATGCCCAGCCGCTGCCGGACAGTCGAATTCGCGCCGTCGGCGGCGAGCACATACCGCGCCCGCAGCTGCGACCGCCCGCCTCCGCGCAGATCGGTGAGCACGGCCGTCACACCGTCGTCGTCCGCGATCAGATCCGTGAGCTCCACCCCGAACCGCGCCGGCGTCTCGCCCGCGCCCAACAGGATCGGTTCCAAGCGGTCCTGGGAGGTGACCACGCCGATCTCCGGGCTCTCCGCGATCCCCCCGTGGATCCCGACCATGGTCGCCGTCGCGAAATCGCTGTCGCGCAGGGTGTCCCGGAAACGCACCCGCCCGAACTCCGGCGCGAACCCCACCCGGGTGATCTCGGCGGCCAGCCCGAGCCGCCGGAAGATCTCCATCGACCGCATATTGACCAGCCGCGACCGTGGAAACGGCGGCAGCCCACCGTGTTTCTCGACCAGCAGCACCCGCACGCCCCAGCGCTCCAGCAGCGCCCGCGCGGTCAGTCCGACCGGCCCGCCGCCGACCACCAACACGTCGACCTCATCGCTGATTTCCGGCATGTCGAGCTCCCACCCGTCGGCACGGCAAAGCTTCGAACGAATCCCCGCCTATAGCTTCCCACTCCCGCGCACCCGCCGCCCGTGATCGCGATGAGTTCGCGCGGGTATCCGGGTCAGTACTAGTGAGCGTCGTCCGACGTCGCACGGCGCTGCCGGTACGAGACCCACGGAGGACATCATGACGACCACGCCGCACGATCCGGCCACCGAACTGCCCGGCCGCCCGCCCATTGTCGACCTGGCCACCTGGCAGGCCGCCCGGAATGAACTGCTGGTCCGCGAGAAGGCGCACACCCGCGCGGGTGACGCCCTGGCCGCGGAGCGCCGCCGGCTGCCGATGGTGGAATTCGACGGGAAGGTCGAGGTCGTCGGACCCGACGGCCCGACCCCGTTCCTCGACTTGTTCCAGGGCCGCGACGAACTGGTAACCTACCAGCACATGTGGTGGGACGGCGCACCCCACCAAGGGCAATGCGAGGGCTGCACCACCACGGTCTGGCATCTGAAGGACGCGGTCTACCTCAATGCCCGCGGCGTCTCCTTCGCCGTCCTGACCTCGGGCCGCTGGGAGGAGGTCGCCCCGTATGTCGAGTTCATGGGCTACACCCAGCCCTGGTATTCGGTCCGCGACCTGGACCAACCGGTCGGCGGCGCACCGGGTTACCTCAGTTGCTTCCTGCGCGACGGGGACCGCGTATTCCTCACCTACTCCACCACCAGCCGCGGCACCGAGCTGGTCAACGGGTCCATGGCATTGCTCGATGTGACGCCCTACGGCCGCGGCGAGGCATGGGAGGACCATCCGCACGGCTGGCCCGAGGGCCATGAATCATGCTGGTACTGGCGCTCTGACGCGGACGGCAACGCCACCTGGGATGAGACCAGCCGCCCCGTTCCGCAGTGGACCCGGCCCGGCGCGACCCCGGTCGAAACACTCGGACGACCCGATCACTACTGCTGAAGCGCGCCCGAATCCGCACTACGGCAACTTGATCGGCCCGCGTAGCTGACGCGCCGCCGCACCGAACCAGCCGAGGTCGTATCGGCCGCCCTCGGCCAGAAATGCCGCGCGCAATTCGTACCAGCGCAGGCCCGGATGGCGATGATGCACGCCGTGCAGGTTGAAATTCAGCGCGAATCGCTCGAGCACCCGCGGCAGACGCAAATTCAACGCTTCGAGCGGCGCGTCCAGATCGGTGCCGTAGTGATAGGCATTGTCCGACACCGAGATGATGACCGCGCGCCCGCCGATCGCGGCCAGCAGCATCCAGGCGTGCGCACCGTAGGCGGCGAGCGCCGCGGCGTGGAGCACGACGATCGCGGCGGCGTCGACGCGGAATTGCCTGAGCACCTTCGGTTGTGCGAGGCGCTCGAACAGCGGTCCGGAGACGGTGTCGGGTGAGTCCAGGCGGCGAGCGAGCCGCCGTAGTGCGGCTGCCGGAAAGGCGGCGAGCAGGATCGCGACTACCTCCAGCAGATACAGCCCGCCCAGCAACCGCAGGTAGTACCCGGGCGCGCTCCGCGCCCACGTCGAACTCGCCGGATCGTAGATCTCGGTACGCTCCCGGGTGCGGCTGTAGCGGTGATGCAGCAGATGGCCGGTCTTCAGCAGGGTGAACGGCGAGCCGTACAGCACCGCCAGCACCCGCCCGCAGCGATCGTTGAGCCCGCGCCGCGCGGTCAGCGTGCCGTGGATGGATTCGTGAACGACCGACCAGAACGGCGTGGTCGACAGCACCAGCGGGACCAGCAACCAACCCCAGCTCACGGTGCGCGGCAACAGGATCAGCGGCAGTGCGAACAGTTGCAGCAGCCCGAGCGCGATGGCGGTAGCGGCCAGCCACAGCGAGACGGATCGTTCCGGACGTCGGTTCCCGCGAGCTGCGCGCGTCGCGGCGGATGCCTTCGGCATGCCACCAGAATAGGTTCGCGCGGACGCCCCGGCGTGATGAGCGCGAAACCCCATAATCGCCTGTCGCACAAGGTTTTCAGGGCGCTAATCGGAGGTGAACACGCAATTGCCGGCGGCTTGATTTCCGGCCTTGCCGAGAGCCGTGCGGATTGTCTCGCGGAGCCAGCGCTGGGCCGGGTCGGCGTCGAGGCGGGCGTGCCAGAGCAGGCGGACTTCGATTTCCGGCAGTTCGGCCGGGAGGGGGAACCAGCGGATGCCCAGCGTGGGTGCGTACTGTTCGGCCAGGCGTTGGGGCACCAAGCCGACGTAGGCGCTGGAAGAGACCAGCAGGATGGCGACGGCGTAGGTGGGAACGACGGCGGCGACATGGCGTTGCAGGCCTGCGGCCTCGAGCGCGTCGTCGAGTGGGCCGCGGGCGCGGCCGCGGCGCGAGGCCGAGACGTGTGCGTGCCGGGACAGTTGGCGGAGGGTTGGGCGGCGATGGCGGCCCAGTGGGCCGGCGGCGCGGACGATGCCGACCATCTGTTCGCGATAGAGCAGGGCGCTGCGGATGTCGGGGGCGGTGACCTCGCCCGCGCCGATATCGAGGTCGACCGAGCCGTCGCGCAGGGCTTCGGGGCTTTCGCTGCCTTCGGCCACGAACCGCAGGGTGACATTGGGGGCGAGGGCTGCGGTGGCGTCGACGGCGGCGGTCGCGAGGGTGGCCGCCACGCCGTCGTTGATGCGGATCGTGAAGGTGCGCTTCAGCTCCGCGATCGGAATCGTCCGATCGGCGCTGATCAGCGCGGCCGCCTCGTCGAGCAGTGAGCGCACTCGCGGCGCGGTGCGCAGGGCGAACGGGGTCGGGGCCATGCCGCGACCGGCGCGCACCAGGATCGGGTCGTTCATGGCCCGCCGCAGCCGGCCGAGCGCGCGGCTCGTGGCGGGGATGGACAGGTGCAGGCGTTCGGACGCCGCTGTCACGCTGCCCTCTTGGAGCAGTGCGTCGAATACGCGCAGGAGATTCAGGTCGAGCTGGTCGGCGGCCATAGTTGCATCGTATGCAACTCTCGATTGCCAAAGTTGCGTCGCATGAACAATGCGGGGATTTCTACCGTCGTAGCCATGTCATGGAATGTCTTGACCAGCAAGCCCTCGACGCCGGCGCGCGAGCGGCCCGCGCCGCTGTACCGGCGCGGATTGCTCACCGTCATGTGCGCCTGCGTCGCCCTCGTCGTCGGCATGGTCGCCGCCATCAACCTCGCCGTGCCCATGCTCGCCGCGAGCGCTCTGCATCCGTCCGCCTCGGCGCTCATCTGGATCGTCGACACCTACGTGATCTGCTTTGCCTGCCTGGTGATTCCGGGCGGTGCCGCGGGAGACCGCTTCGGCCGCAAGGGTGTTCTGCTCATCGGGCTGCTGCTGTTCGCGGCGGGCGCGCTGCTGTCGGCGGTAGCGCCGAATGTGGCCGTGCTGCTGGCGGGTCGCGCCATCACCGGTGTCGGCGCGGCGGCGGTGCTGCCCAATACCCTCGCGATCCTGCTGCACGCCGTGCCCGCGGACCGGAAGGCCGCGACCATTGCGACCTGGGCGTCGATGACCGGTATCGGCGGAGTCGCCGGCAATGCCGGTGGCGGTGCGGTGCTGACGAGTGGATCCTGGCGCTGGTTGTTCGCCGCCGCCGTCCCGCTCGCACTGCTGCTGGCCGCGCTCGCCGCCCGGATCGCGCCGGTGTCGGCGCGGCACGACCGCCGCCTCGATCCGCTCGGCACGATCCTGCTCGTGGCGGCCTCGGTCGCGCTGCTGGTCGGCATTGTCGAAGGCCCGGAAGCGGGCTGGGGCAGCACCGTCGTCATCACCGGGTTCGTCAGCGCGGCCGTGCTTTTCACGGTGTGGACCCTGGTCGAGTTGAAGGTCGAGCATCCGCTGCTCGATCCCCGATTGCTGCGCATCCCGGCGCTGCGCAGTGCCTGCCTGGGTATGACGACGGTCTTCTTCGGCATGTTCGCGCTGTTCTACGTCAATGCCTCGTTCTTGCAGTACGGCAAGGGATTCGGCGTTCTGCAAACCGGTTTGGGCGTTATCCCGCTCACGCTGCCCATCATTGTCGGCGCGCGGTATGTCGGAGGCCTGTCGCAGCGCATCGGCCTGGACGCCACCATCGCGCTGGCCTTCCTGTTCGTGGGCGGCGGCCTGCTCGGCCTGTCCACGACCGGCGCGCACACCCCTTACCTCGGCTACGCCGCGTGGCTGGTGGTCACCGGAATCGGTGTGACACTGGCCCTTCCGACCCTGTCCGGCGTCATCGCGGGCTCACTGCCCGCATCCCAGGCCGGGGTCGGCACCGGGTTGCAGGCCACCACGCGCGAATTCGGCAGCGCCCTCGGCGTAGCCGTCATCGGCACCATCCTGACGGCCCGCTTCGTCGACGCGCTGCCCTCGGATATCCGCGCCGCCCACGATCCACACACCGTCGCCCAGGCCCTCGCCGCAACCAGCCCGCCCCGATCCGCCGATGTGATCACCGCCTTCGTCTCAGCCGCGGACGCCGGGCTGCAGGTGATCGGCGTGGCCGTGCTGATCCTCGGCGCACTGGTCGTGGCGCAGTCGCTGCTGTCGCGCTGACTAGGACTCGGCATCACCGAGCCGGCGTGCCAGCCAGGCCAGCGACATCGGGTAGCGATAGTCGATGCCACCGTGCCCGGCGTCGAACAGCTCGAAGTGGATGATCTCCGGATCCACCTCGCTGGTCAGCAGGGCATTGTGGAAGGCTTTCGCGCCGATGTCGAGATACCACTCGTCCCGGGTGCCGCCGTCGATCCAGATCGCCCGCATCGACCGCAGCGCCTCGGCATGGGCGGGCACCATGCGCACCGGATCCCAGGCCAGCCACCGTTGCCACACATCGGGTTTCAGCACACCGGTCCGCGTATCGAACGGTAGCTCGGGCCGCCCGTCCACCGCGGGCGAGAAACACGCCGCCACCCCGTAGAGGGTGAGCAGATCGTCGTCCCCGGGCTCGGTGAACGACACCCGCTCGTTGAAGTTCTCCCACCAGCGGTGGATATCGCCGTCGTAGCGGCGCAGATGCCGTACGGCCTTGGCGAATTCGGGGATGTAGCTGAACTCGTAGAGCGCGTCCCCGGCATGGGTAGCCAAGGCGCCGAACAGATCCGGGCGCAGCATGGGCGTGATCATGGCGCCGAGGCCGCCGCTGCTCTTGCCCATGATGGCGCGATGGTCCCGATCGGCGAGCGTGCGGTAGTTGGCGTCCACCCACGGCACCACCTCGTTGCACAGATACGAGTGGTAGAGCCCGGTGCCGGCGGAGTCGACGAACTGGCTGCCGCCGTAGGCGGTCCAGGCGTCGACGTAGACGACAATGGCCGGCGGCGCCGTTCCGGCGGCGAAGACCTCGTCGGCGGTCTCGGGGAACGGGCGGCGGTACGGCATCCGATTGCGCCACATGGCGACATGCCCGGTGTACCCCTGGATCACATACACCACCGGGTAGCGCCGATCCTCGTCGTCGTACCCGGGTGGCACGTACACCCACAGCGGCCGCTCGTGCGGATCCTTCAACGGGTTGTCGCGCAGCAACGCGCTGTCGATGGTGTGCTCGTCGAGACGTCCGGCAAGTTCGGCAGACCAAGGCAACATCCACCCCACGCTAGTCCGCTTCACAGCAGCCGGCCAGGAAATCACGAATCAACGAAACCACTTCCGGCAGATGGGTTTCCAGCAGACAGTGCCCGCAGCGGTGTGTCGATCTCGATGTCGACATCGACCACCACGCCGTAGTGGTCGCTGGGCCAGACCCCGTCGACCGGCTCGTCGAAGGCCAGGCGCGCGGCGCGAACCTCGCAGCGGGCCCGCGGATGCGCATGCCACGATCCGGTGAACACATAGTCGAGCCGCCGCCGATGCCCCGGCTGGCGCACGATCTGATCGAACAGCGCGGCGGCGTTCGCATTGTCGACACTCCAGGTATGCCCCGGGCCGTCTCCGGCAATCGCCCACGCGTCGTGATAGTGCACGCTGCGCCCCGACAGCGATTGCCGGCCGGTGAGATAGCGGATGCTCGCCGCGTCCGGTTCGGCATTGAAATCACCGGCGATAATGGTCGGCAGGTCGGTGCGGTGCCGCGCATCCAGATCGGTGAGCGCCAGCGCCTGCTGTTCGCGCACGGCCTCGTCGTCCAATCGCCATGCCGCCGTGGCGGAAATGAACAGCACGTCGCCCACCTCCGGCAATGGCACCTTGACCGCCACCGTGCACCAGGGCACGTCGGCAGCGCCCGCGACGCGCAGATCGAGGACTTCCACAATGTGATGCGGCCAGCGGCAGGCCACCGCATTTCCGCCGTAGCGGCCGACGAACGGCGGTGTGTAGGGCAGTCCGGCAGACTGGTGGGTGCCGTGTAATCCGGTGCCCTCCAGCAGTTCGTCGAGGTGGCCGTCGTCGACCACTTCCTGGAGTGCGACCAAATCCGGTTCCAGCCGCCGCAATTCCTGATTGAGCAGGTCGAGACGGCGTTTATCGCCTTCGCGATTCTGGACATTGATGGTGACGATTCGCAAATGCATTGGTCTGCTTCACCTTCCCTGGGGAGAGCGGATACGACGAACAACGCCCGGGCACCGTCGAACGGTGCCCGGGCGTGTACTTCTCGTTATCCGAACTGCCCGACCCGGTACTCACCGCCGGCCTGCTGGGTGATCACGTTCAGCCGGTTGAAGGCATTGATATTGGCGATGAGCGCCACCATCGCGCCGATCTGGTCCTCGTCGAAATGCTGCACCACATTCGCCCAGGCCGCGTCGGTCACCCCGCCCGCCGCATCGGCGATACGCGTGCCCTGTTCGGTCAATTCCAGCGCCGCGCGCTCGGCCTCGGTGAAGACCGACGCATCCCGCCAGGTCGCCACCAGATGCAGCCGCACGGCGTCCTCGCCGGCATGCGCGGCTTCCTTGGTATGGATATCGACGCAGGCTCCGCATCCATTGATCTGACTGGCGCGCAACCGCATCAACTCTTGTGTCGCATGGGGCAGCGTCGAATCCGAGACCACCTTTCCCGCCGAGACGAGATACTTCAGGGATTTGGCCGCGACCGGGCTCTCCAACAGATTCAGGCGAGCTTCCATAATGTGCTCCTAGCGTCGTTGATGCCTACATTCCTCCGACGAGACAGCCCGGCGGAATGTGAGGCCGGCGCTCAGGGAGCGTTGCTGTTTCGCCGTCGAATCAGCAGCGGGAGGCTCGTGAGGGAGACGAGTACGAGCAGGACCGCCACCGCGACACGGAAGGCGGTGACGAAGACCGTGCCCGAGAGGCTGCGTGCGGCGGATTGGACGGTCGGCGTCACCTGTTCGGCGATCTTGGCGGCCCCGGGCTGCTGCGTCGACGACCCGGAATGATCACAGCCGTCCGGAGTTCGTTCCGGGGTGGGCGATTGCAGTTGCAGGGTCGCACAGCGGGCGAATTCATTGGCAATGGTCGGGGCGAACGGGGTGACCGCCGTGAGCTGCTGCTGGAGCTGGTCGCGCTCCTGGCTCACGGCCGCGGGCGCGGCGACGGCGATGGCGTGGAAGAACAGAATGCCGATCAGCGCCACGCCCAGGGAGTTTCCGACCTGCTGGGCGGTGGGCACCAGGCCGGAGGCGGAATCGATGGAGCGCGGCGGAACGGCCGCCACGACCGCGATCTGCAGGCGCGCGGCCGCCGCGCCCACGCCCAGCCCGCCCAGGACCAACGGGATCATCAGCACCGGCCACGACAGCGTGGCGGGTGACGGGTCCAGGGCCAGCAGCCACCCGACCAGCAGCACGCCGAACAGGGCGCACCCGAGCCCGATCATGCGATTGCCGAGCAGGCCCGCCAATCGGGGTGCGGACAGTGCGCCGATCACCGCGCCCGCCGAGAACGGCAGCGTCGCCACTCCCGTGCGCAGCGCGCTGTAGCCGAGCCCGAATTGCAGCGACACCGACATGGTGAACAGGTAGGCGCCGAAGACGCCGTACACCACCAGACAGGCCAGGATCCAGCCGAAAAACCGTGGTGCGACGAATAATCCGGGATCGATCAATGGGGATCCGCCGCGCGCGGCCACCCGGCGTTCGTGCACGACGAAGGCCGCGAAGATCACCAGCGCGCCGACCAGCATGGCGAGAATCGGTGGCGACCAACGATGTTCACGGCCGATCGAGAGCCCGTAGATGAGCAGGAACAGCCCGGCCGTCGCCAGCACCGCACCCGCCGCGTCGAGGGCGCAGCGTTCCCGTACCACCGATCCGCGCAGGTGCCGGGCGGCCAGTGCGAGCGCCACCGCGCCGGGAATCAGATTCACCAGGAAGATCGAACGCCAGGACAGGTCAAGGGGATTCGTGCCGAGCAGCACTCCCCCGATGAGCGGTCCCAGCATGGCCGCGGTGCCCGCCGTCGCGCCGTAGAGCGCGAAGGCGAGATTGCGGCGCGCGGTATCGGCGAACCGGGCGCTGATAATGGCGATCGGCTGCGCCGAGACCGCACCGGCCGCGGCCCCTTGCAGTACGCGCGCGGCAATGAGCGCGAGCGGGGTCGGAGCCAGGCCGCACAGCACCGAGGCGGCGACGAAGACCGCGAGGGCGGCGGTGAAGAAACCGCCACGGCCCCAGCGCATTCCCAGCCGCGCGCTCGGCAGCAGCGCGCACGCCAGCGCGACGGTGTACCCGGTGAGCATGAGCGAGGATTCGGCCGAGCTCGCGCCGAGGTCGCGCACGATATCGGGAATCGCGACGGTCACGATCGTCGCATCGACCATTTGCATGAAGACGGCGATGAAGACCGCCGCCACCCCGGCCCACACGGTGGAATTCCGTGTGGGGCGCGGGGTTTCGAGAGGGATGTCGAGTGCGCTCACGGAGGGCCCGTCACGCGACGTCGCGGGAGAGCGGACCGGTGCCGGAATGCGCGATGGATTCCATGACCCGGGTGAGGACATCGCAGTAGCGCGTCATCGCGCCGCCGGCGATCGGGGTGTCGGGGAACAGGGAGGCCGCCCAGATCATGTCGTCGGTGCGCTGCACCCAGGTGTACACCTCCTCGGAGGTGCCGCGGCTGCCGAAGAACGAGAAGTCCAGGGCGGAGAAAAGCTCGGCGCCGGGCAGTTTCCGCAGATCCAGGAACGACAGCATGGGAGCCACCCAGCCGCGCCGCACATGGAATCCCTCCTGCGACTCCAGCAGCTCCACCACGCGGTGCAGGGAGACGTTCGACAGCCATTTCCCGGCGGAGAAGGCGGCATCGGCGCGCTGCGCCGTCGCGGCGAAGCCTTCCGCGGGATCGAATTCGAAGGCGATGGGGATCAGGCTGGCATACCAGCCGACGGTGCGGTGCTCGGCCGCGCCGGTGCGGGTGTTCTTCGGCGACAGGTTGAAATACTGCGTGCGGCCCGACAGCTGGTAGTCGGCGTAGGCGGCCGCGGCGAAAACGCCGGACACCAGGCGCACTCCGGCGCGGGCGCATTCGGCTTCGAAGGCGTCGGCCAGCGGTCCGGACAGCAGGACCCGCCGATCCGAGGCCGCCGAGGCGGACACCTTCGCGTCGGGGTCCTGCAGCGGCAGCGGGAAACTCGGCAAGCGGCCGCCATTGGCCAGGATGCGGTCGGCCCACTGCGTGATCTGGGGCGAATGCGCCGCGAGTTCGGCCGCTTGCGCGCGTTCGCGTTCGCAGTACTCCCGGTAGCTGCCCACCGGGACGTCCGCCAGCCGCGTCGCCGCGGTCGGGTCGAAATACAGCTGCACGAGTTCGCCGCTGATGATGCCGCCGGAGACGGCATCGGTATTGAGGTGATCGCAGGCCACCACCACGGTGAACGAGCCGCCGTGATCGATGATGGCGAAGGTGAAGCAATCCCAGCTGGTCGGGCCGGGGGTGACCCGCTGCAGAATGCGGCTGATCAGCAGGCCGTCGATCTCACCCCAGGAATCGGCGGCGAGATCGATGTCCTCGGCCTCCAGCACGCGCCGCTGGATATGGAGATCGCCGTCGATTTCGAACCAGCTGTGGAAGGCGTCGTGGCGGCGCACCACCGCCGTGGTGGCGCGGACCAGTGCCGGAATATCGGGTTCGCCGTCGAGGGTGAAGGCGCACAGAATCAGCCGGTCGAAGCGGCCGCCGGTCTGTTTGGCGGTCCGCGCCATCTCCAGGTAGGCATCCTGCTGGAAGGACGGCGGGGTGGCGTCGGCGCGGGCGCGGATGGCCGCCGCCCGTGCGCTCTCGGTGGGACGGATGATCGTCAACCGGCCGCCCTTGGGCCGCCAGTCGTCGATGAGCCCGCTCTGCATCATGATTGTTTTCCTCCTTGCTTTTCCAGAGCGGTTTTCAGGACGCGATCCGCAGCAGCGAATTCATCGGCGGCCGATGCTCGGTATGCAAGGCGGATTCGCGCGGCGCGAAACCCTCGGTGCCCAACGGGAATTGGACGATACCGGCGCCCGAATCGGGCAGGCCGCACCGTTCCAGGGCCGTCGCCATGATTTGGCGGCTCATGACGCCCAATTCGTGCAGCGGGCGGTTGCGGTGTTTGCGCACGCCCAGGTCGACCTGGCCGATGGCCGAGGCGCCGTACATGTCGTACACATCGATCAGCAGACCGATTTCTACGCCGTAATGCGGTGCGAAGGCGAGTCTTTCGAGCGCCTCGCGGGTCGCGGCGTATTCACCGCCCAGCGGTTGCACCACATGGCGCAGTCCGGGCCGCAGCGCCGCCAGCAGCGGCCGCGCCACGAGTTCGGTCACCCGGCCGCCGCCAGATTCGTCGAAGGTCTCGCCGACGAGCAGGGGCCGGCGGTAATAGGCCTTGCTGAACACCAGCGATTCATCGAGCAGCAGCGGCCCGATGAGTTTGGGCACGAATTGCGGATCCGGATCGATGAGATCGGAATCCATGAACATGACGATGTCGCCGGAGGCCACCGCCAGCGACCGCCACAGCACCTCGCCCTTGCCGGGCACCGGCGGATGTTCGGGCAGCACTTCCTCCCGGCTCACCACCGTCGCGCCGGCGGCAGCGGCGACGCGCATGGTGGCATCGGAGGATCCGGAATCCATGACGATCAATTCGTCCACGAGCCCGGGTGGCAGGGAGCGGACCGCGTGGACGACATCGGCCACGGTGGCTTCCTCGTTGAGTGCGGGGAGAACAACCGAAACGGTCCGCCCGCGTTTTGCGGCGATCAGGTCGTGCGCGCTCCAATGCGGTGCTGACCAGGTGCGAATATCGCCGTGGAACTCATTTACCAACAGATCGGCCATTTCGACCACCTATCAGAAGAGATGTACTGTGTTGAGGTACCGGGTGAACCGCAGACTCGCACTCATTGCGAACCACGGCAAGGGTTTTCGGAAGTGGTCGTGATCACTTCACCACCCGGTGGATGGGGGGGTTCGATAATCGCCGCGCTGCGATGATCGGACAGTACAACTCGTTTGCTCGGCTAGCTATCTGAGATATGAATCTTTCAGGTGGAAGTAACCTGCCATTAACCAATTTGGGTATAGCTCAGGCAATTCGGGCATGTTCACCCGGCATGAAAGTGACGGCAATCGCAGAAATGGCGAAAAGTGATTGCCGCTGCGTTATTTAAATCGTTCTGATCATTTTGATGAAATCCTAACAGAGGCGAGATCACCGCGGTTGATCACAGTTCTTGATCGAATAGCCCGCCCGGGCGCGGAACGAGCGCGAAAGCGCCTGCCGGGCAGTATGATTGAACGGCTTCCGAGGTTTTTCCGAGCGAAAGGCTGGACGGGTCATGGGCAGTGAGCAATCAAGAACCTGGGCGGTGGGCGTCGCGGTTCTCGCAGGTGTGGCGGCCGCGGGGTTCGCCATGGCAGGCCCCGCGCAGGCCGATCCGCTGTGGCCCGGCGGTCCCGATATCCCGGGCATCCCCTCGATCATTCCGCCGCTCCCGGCCCCCCTGGTGGTCGCGCCCTGCGCGCCCGAGGCGCGGCTGTGCCTGCAGTTGTCCACGAACGAGGCGTGGCTGGTGGAGGACGGCCGGGTCACCTACGGCCCGACCCCGATCTCCCACGGCAGGCCCGGCTACCTCACCAATGTGGGCACCTTCGACGTCGACTTCAAACGCGAGGACCACTGGAGCACCCTGCACCACGTCCCGATGAAGTGGGCGGTGTTCTTCGACGGCGATATCGCCACCCACATCGGCCCCATCGAGGAGCAGTCGCACGGCTGCATCCGGATGACGCCCGAAGGTGCGGAGAAGACCTTCTACCATCTGAACCCGGGCGATATCGTGCAGGTCGTTCCGTAAGGCCGCCGATCAGTTCGCTTCCCCTGCGCCCCTGCGGGTTTCGCGATGCGCGTCAGCGAATGCGCTACTGCCCGCAGTGGCCAGCACGACCTCGCGCTCCTCGATCAGCCACTTGCCGCACACGCAGCGCAGGTAGCGAATGGTGCCGTGGGTGGACACGATCGCCGGTTCGGACCAGGAGCAGGCGGGGCAGGTAGCGGACATGTCTCCACCCTGATGTAATGGTCTAGTGCATTTCAACCCTTACGGGGGCGTCGCAGCGGAACTGGCCGCCCGGCTGGTGAACGCCGCCCCGGATCAGGATCTCGGCAAGCTGCTGGCCGAATCCGATTACAAGCCACTGGGTCCCGTGAATGCGGCCCAGCATGCCGAACTGCGGTCCTGGACAAGGGAACTCGACGCGGTCTTCACCAACCCTTCCGTCGAGCTGCTCAATGCCCTGCTGGCGAAAACGACCAGCCGCCCGTACATCTCGACCCACGACGGGCGGGCGCCGCACCTGCACTACTCCGACGAGACCGCGCCCGTGGACGAGCGGGTGAAGGCGTACACCGCCTTCGGCCTGGCCGCACTGTTCTGCGAGGATCCGTCCCGCATCGGCCGCTGCGCCCGGGAGGGCTGCGACATCGTCTTCGTCGACACCTCCCGCAACGGCCGCCGCCGCTTCTGCTCGACCCGCTGCTCGACCCGGGTGCACGTGGCCGACCATCGTCGGCGGCAGGTGTCCTGAACTGGCCTTTCAGCTGATACGCAACTAATGGTTGCACATTGCTCGATCGCCGACTACCTTAATGTGCAACAAAAGGTTGCATATCGAGAAAGGTCGCGAACATGGAGTACGGCAGCATCGAACGTGAGATCTATGTCGACGCCTCCCCCGACGTGGTGTTCGAGGTCGTCAGCAAGCCCGAGCACATCAACGAATGGTGGTCCGACGACTCCTCGTTCGAGGTGAAGCCCGGTGCGGTCGGCGAGCTGGTCTGGGGTGCGCGCGTGGACGTCGAGGCCATGCTGGTGGTGGAGGTCGATCCGCCGCGGCTGTTCTCCTTCCGCTGGTGCTATCCGGACAGCACGGTCGCCGACGACGCGAAATCGCTGCTGGTCACCTTCGAGCTCACGCCGGTCGGCGCGGGCACCCGCATCCGGCTGACCGAGTCCGGCTGGCGCGAACGCGGCTGGGAGGCCGCCCGGCTCGAGGAGATGTACCGCGAGCACGTCATCGGCTGGGACACCTTCGTTCCCCGGCTGGGCGAGTACATCGCCGAGTTGGTGTCCACCCGATGAGCACCCTGGTCGACGACGAGCTGTGGTCCGCGGTCGGCGACCCGACGCGGCGGCGCATGCTCGACCTGCTCCTGGCGGCCGGCGATGGCACGGCCACCGGCTTGAGCGAGCAACTGCCCGTGACCCGGCAGGCCATCGCGAAACATCTCGGCGTGCTCGACCGGGTCGGCCTGGTGCACGCCACGCCCGCCGGGCGGGAAAAGAGGTACCGCGTGGACGAAGCGCAACTCGCGCGGGCCGTCGCGCAACTGTCCTCGGTCGGGGCCGCCTGGGATGCCAGGCTGCGCCGCATCAAGACCATCGCCGAGGCCATTCAGCGCGCCCAGGATCAGCGCGACACCGAATAGCAGAGCACCGTAATCACTCTCGAAAGAAGAATTGCCATGGTCGACATCCTGCACAAGGTTGGCATCAAATCCCCCGCCTCCGCGGTCTACACCGCCCTCACCACGCCCGAGGGCCTGGCCGGCTGGTGGACCACCGACACCAAGGGCGATGGCGCGCACATCGGCGGCGAACTCCAATTCCGTTTCGCCGCAGGTGGATTCGACATGAACGTCCGCGACCTCGACCCCGGCAGGCATGTGCTGTGGGAGGTCGTCGACGGACCCGAGGAGTGGATCGGCACCCACGTCGATTGGACCCTCACCCACTCCGACGACTACACCACCGTGCTGTTCAAGCATCGCGACTGGAAGGAACCGGTCGAGTTCATGCACCACTGCAGCACCAAGTGGGCCACCTACCTGGTGAGCCTCAAGCAACTGCTCGAAACCGGCACAGGTGCCGCCCACCCCGACGACGTCAAGATCGACAGCTGGGACTGAGAGCCCACCGCGCGTAGTTCTACCCGCCACGCCGGGTGTTTCCTCCCTGTCCACCCGGCACGGCCCCCCATACGCTGCGGAGCATGTCGCATGCTCCGCAGCCCGACCCCACCCCGCTCGCCTGGAAAGAAGCCCTCTGCGGCGCCCTCACCGCCCTCGTCGCCGCACCTGCCGCCGCCGCCCTGGTCGCAACCCTCTACCGATTCCCGGTCCCCCTCTCCGGCTACGCCCGCGGCTTCCGCGAAGCCCCCGTCGCAGCCCTCGGAAGCCTCTTCTACCTAGCCCTGGGCGGCGTATTCCTGCTCGGATTCCTCGGCGCCGCAGGCGGTTTCATCGCATCCCGAGCCTTCCCCCGCAATCCCCGACCCGCTCGCCGCCTCACCCTGCTCATCGCAGTAATCACGGCCTTACTCGGCGCGATCGCCTTGGCAGTGCTGGAATTCATCGTCGGCCCTTGGTAATCGGGCCCACCGCCATCAGCTCGCAGACTGATGCTGCTCGGCCAGCAGACTCTCGGAATGCGCCCACGGCAGCACATTGGCAAGTCGCCCCGCCATCGTCTCGAAGAACTCCAGCACCTCGCGATCGGAATGCCGCAAGCTGAAATGGGTGAGCACGAACAGCGTTTCGGGATGCGCCTCGACCACTGGCCGCAGCCGACCCCACACCGTGTGCCCCACGCGATCGGCCCGCTCGAGTTCACTGTCATGCAGGAACGTGCACTCGGTGATGATCACCGGATAGTCGAACAACCACGCATTGCGCGCGAAGACGTCCACATGTGTGTCACCGAGAAAAGCGAACAGCGGACGCAGCGTGTCCCGCTCGACCCGCACACCCGCCTTCCGCTTCGCCGCGATGAGGCGTCCGAACTCGCCGCCCCTCCCCTCCTCGGCCAGGGCGTCCCGCAACTCCGCGTACTCCGGCAGCAGCTCCTTGCCGCGTTCCGCGAACGCATACCCCACACAGGGAACCTTGTGCAGACACTTGACAACCCGCACATGATGACCCTGGCGGCCGAACTCGAACTCATCACCGCCTCGGACACCGTGCAACCGGTGCCCGGCCAGCGCCGGGTCATAGGCGGCCCCGTGATTCAACTCGGCACTCGCCCGCAGATAGGACTCCACATAAGGCACCGCCGCATCCGGCAGGTAGATATCCACACCGGACTCCTTCCCCGCCAGGAAGTCGAGATCCTTCGCATGATCATGATGCGTATGCGTCAGGAAAACCGTATCCACCTGCCGCCCTTCACACAGCCCCGCATCGAGGCTGCACCGCAAGCCGGGGATATGAAAGAACGTCTTGTCATTGGCCCGCGAATACCCGGTCAACGTGAACTTCGTACCGGGGATCCGCCAGGTCTTCCACTGCCGGAACGGATGCCCGGCCTCCAGCCGATCAGGTTGACGCACAAGGGGACACCATAAACGACCACCGCCGAATCACCGATCGAATATGCGACCGGCACACAGCCTGAAGGCCCCGGCCGGCGCGCCGGGGCCTTCAGGGGTGGATCGGGCGAAAATCCTTGACTACGCGGGGATTTCGCTGCGGTCGCCGCTCCAGAGGGTGTGGTACTTGCCTTCGGCGTCGATGCGCTCGTAGGTGTGGGCGCCGAAGAAGTCGCGCTGGCCCTGGGTGAGGGCTGCCGGGAGGCGTTCGGCGCGGAGGGCGTCGTAGTAGGAGAGGGAGGAGGCGAAGGCGGGGACGGGGATGCCGAGGAGGGTGGCGGTGGAGACTACGCGGCGCCAGCTGTCGATGGCGGTTTCGATGGCTTCGCGGAAGTAGGGGGCCAGGATCAGGGAGGGGAGTTCCGGATTCTCCTCGTAGGCGTCCTTGATGCGATTGAGGAAGCGGGCGCGGATGATGCAGCCGCCGCGCCAGATGGTGGCCAGGTCGCCGGGGTTGAGGTTCCAGTTGTATTCGGCGCTGCCGGCGGCGATCTGGTCGAAGCCCTGAGCGTAGGCGACGATCTTGGAGGCGTAGAGGGCCTGGCGGATGTCCTCGGTGAATTGGGCGATATCGGTGGGCTTTTCGGCCAGGGTGCCGGAGGCCAGGCCCTGGGCGGCCTTGCGCTGGGCGCGGGAGCCGGACAGGGCGCGGGCGAAGACGGCCTCGGCAATGCCGGTGACGGGGATGCCCAGGTCGAGGGCGGACTTGACGGTCCAGCGGCCGGTGCCCTTCTGCTCGGCGGCATCGACGATGACGTCGACGAGGGGCTTGCCGGTCTTGGCGTCGACCTGGTTGAGGACCTCGGCGGTGATCTCCACGAGGTAGGACTCCAGGTCGCCGGAGTTCCACTGGGTGAACACGTCCGCGATCTGCTTGGCGTCGAAGCCGAGGGCGTCGCGGAACAGGTTGTAGGCCTCGCCGATGAGCTGCATATCGGCGTACTCGATGCCGTTGTGCACCATCTTCACGAAGTGGCCGGAGCCGTCGGGGCCGATGTGGGTGCAGCAGGGGGTGCCGTCGACCTGGGCCGCAATGGATTCCAGCAGGGGACCCAGCGACTCGTAGGACTCCTTCGGGCCGCCCGGCATGATGGCGGGACCGTTGAGCGCGCCCTCCTCGCCGCCGGAGATGCCCGCGCCCACGAAGTTCAGGCCGCGCTCGGCCATGGCGGCCTCGCGGCGAATGGTGTCGGTGTAGAGGGCGTTGCCGCCGTCGATGATGATGTCGCCCGGCTCCATGACCGCGGCCAGCTCTTCGATGACGGCGTCGGTGGGCTCGCCCGCCTTGACCATGATCAGCACCCGGCGCGGCTTCTCGAGGGCCGCGACGAACTCCTCGATGGTCTCGGTGCGCACGAAGTCGCCGTCGTCGCCGTGTGCCTCGAGGAGCGCGTCGGTCTTGCCGACGCTGCGGTTGTGCAACGCCACGGTGTAGCCGTGCTTGGCGAAGTTGCGGGCGATATTGCTGCCCATGACCGCCAGGCCGGTGACTCCGATCTGGGCACGCGCTGTAGAGGTCGCCATGACTTGGCCTCTCTCCGTTCGGTAGTTGCGGGACCGCGCGAGGTGAATCGGCGGGCGGCATCCGGGCGGGATTCCCGTGACGCCTCGCCCCCTTTTCTACTACCTCGCCTCCGGGGTGCGGTGACGGTGGTGCGGTTCGGTCCGATGGAAAGCGCCGCGGGCAGTTATGGGAACGTGTTCTAATTCTTTGACCTAGATCACATTTGGATCCGGTGCGCTATGGCAAGACAGGGGGCGCGAGGATGAGATTCCACAGGTGGGTCGTCAGGTCGGCCGGGCTGGGACTGGTGACCGTGATCGCGGCGGTGATCACGCTGTGCCTGGTGAGTTTCGCGGGCGGGTTCGAGGACGCCACACAGGTGACGGTCACCGCGCCGCGCAGTGGGCTGGTGCTCGATCCCGAGGCCAAGGTGAAGTTTCGCGGGGTGGAGATCGGGCGGGTGGCCACGGTCGACAGTACGGCGAGCGGCGCTCGGGTGGTGCTGGATATCGATCCCGAGATGCTGAAGCTGGTGCCCGCCAACGTTTCCGTGGATATTCGCTCCACGACGGTGTTCGGCGCGAAGTACATCAACTTCATGGCGCCCGCGCAGCCGTCACGGGAGTCGCTGAAACCCGGTGCGGCCATTCTCGCTTCGAGCGTGACGGTGGAGTTCAACACGCTGTTCCAGCATCTTTCGGACATCCTCGCGCAGGTCGAACCCGAAAAGCTCAATGCCACACTGCAAGCCCTCGGCGCGGCGCTCGACGGGCGCGGGGAGGATCTCGGCCAGATCCTCACCGCCGGTGACGCCGTTCTGCGCGAGCTCAACCCGGTCCTGCCCGCGCTGCGTCACGACTTGCAATCCACCACCGCGGTGACCGGTCTGTACAGCGACACCGTCCCGGACCTGTTGCACACCACCGACAATGCCGCCGTCACCGCCGCCACGCTGGTCGATGGTCATTCTCGTCTCGACGCGCTGCTGGCCAACCTCATCGGCCTGGCCGACACCGCCACTCCCATCCTCGCCGACACCGGATCGCCCCTCGTCGAAGCATTACGCCTGCTGCGCCCCACCACCGAGACCCTCTACGAATACCGCCCGGCCCTCCACTGCACCATCGTCGGCCTCGGCACGAACATGCCCCTCATCGCATACCTGTTCGGCGGCGGCCCGGACGCCGCCGTCTTCTTCAACGCCAGCCTCATGCCCGCGGGCGAGCCCTACAAATACCCCGAGGACCTCCCGCTCGTGAACGCCACCGGCGGCCCGCACTGCGAAGGCGTCCTCGACCACATTCCGGGTACCAACGCCGACTACCTGGTCACCGATACGTCGGCAGGCCACATCTGGCACCCACCGACCCACCCCGGCCCGGTCGCCGGAACGGTCTTCGAATTCCTTTATCCTCTCTCCCGCTGAAGCTCGTATCGGGCCATCGTGTCGCCACACGGTGCGTCGTGGCCATTGCCGGGGAATCGGCAACTGCCGAGCCGACCTCATGCGAATCTGAATCGGCGACCGGGAGGTTCACGATGATCAAAGGAACTCGTGTCATGCTGCGCGCTCTCGAGGACAGCGATTCGAGTGTTTTGTACGAATGGTTCCAACAAGAGTGGTTTCGCACATTGGTCGGATACCGATATCCCTCATCACGAAGGATGTGGGCGCAATGGGTGACGAGCAATGAGCAGATATCGTTCGGTGGGGCTGTCCTGATGATCTGCTCGATCGATGATATGCGGCCGATCGGACTCGGCACGCTCAGGAATCAGAATCCGGAAGACCGCGCGGCAGAATTCAGCATCGCCCTCGGCGACGTGGGTCAGCACCACCACGGGTTGGGCACCGAGGCCGGAGTGCTGCTCGGCAGGTTCGGGTTCGAGGTGATGGGGTTACGCAGGATGTACTCCTGGGTGCTGACGCAGAATATCGCGGCTATCGCGGCATGTGAGGCCATCGGCGCGGTGCGCGAGGGCATCGCCCGAAAAGCCCGGCTGGTCAACGGCATACCGGCGGATGTCGCGCTGTACGCGTTGCTCGCGGAGGAGTTCGCCGAGCTGTTCGGGTCGGCAGCTCACCAGACGATCTGAATCAGGGCTCCCACGTAGGGCGCGTCGACACTGCCGCTGACAATGACACCGGCGAAGTCGCCCATGGACCCCCAGCCGGCATAGCCGCCACCGTCGAAGCCCGGGACCGTGCTGTTGCCGAACGTTCCGAAGGAGCCGCCATCGAAGGTTCCGTAACCCGTGCTGTCGGCCCCTAGAGCTCCAGGGTTGACGCCACTGGGGTTGATGTTGAAGGACATTGGATTCTCATTTGCTGAATCACAACGGATAAGGAGGGCAAGTCAGGCAAAACGGAGGATCGATAATGATCGGAGGGGGATACAACAAGTCTCTGAACATTTCGAAGGCCTCGAGAAGATTTATGAGCCAGGGGATTTCAAGGGTGATCATTTCATTCAACTGCCCAGTATGGTTTCTGGTTCTTTCTATGAAAATCCGGACGCTCTTATCCTATATCGCCGAAAGCGGTTGTGCGCTACGCGTACGGCGTGTTCGAGCTCTACCGCGCCGCACGGCTTCTAATCGCGCCGCTGCCGCATCGAGGAACAGTTCCAGGGCGTAATCGTAGGAGTTGCGGCGCATTTCGGGTTGCAGCAGCGGGGAGAGGGCGGTCAGGTGGGGGTGGGTTTCGGTGGGCAGGGCCGGGTAGATCTCGTCCCAGATGCGGAAGTCGGCCTGTTTCGCGGCGGGCGGTAGGGCGGCCCAGCAGGCCTGCTGGGTGCCGCTGGACATGCCCTGTTCGACCAGGACGTGGTAGAGGCGGACGGCCTCCTCGTCCGGAAAGCCCGCGCCGCGAAGCACTCCCAGGATCGTGTTGATGGCGGTGGCCTCGTGGCGGCGGCCGGTGGTGCGGTACATGGTGAGGGCGGCGACCTGGGGGCAGTCGAGGTAGCTGTCGCGGATGCGGTGGCCGATGGCGCGTAAATCCTGCCGCCAGTCGCCCGTTGGTTGCCAGCCCGCGAGGGAGCGGCCGATGAGGAGGTCGCCGACGGCGAGCAGGAGATCGTCGGTGCCGGCGAAGTAGCGATAGAGCGCGGTGGGGTCGGCGCCGAGGGCGGCGCCCAGGCGGCGGACGGACAGGCCGCCCGTGCCGTGCTCCTTCATCAGGCGCAGGGCGGTCTCGACGATCAACTCCTCCGAGAGGATCGCGCCCTGTTTGCTGGGTCGGCGTCGGCGGCGGGGAGCGCCGGGACTGCGGGAGTCGCTCATGCGGGGCACCTTATGTCAACAGTATTGACCTAAAGATACGTCGACATTTCTCATGTGCTAATCAAAACGGCATATTTCGGAAGTTGAAGCTCATGGCCACAGACATGCGAAGATCCCTCGGCGTACTCGACAACGTCGTGATCGCCGCGTCCACCACCGCCGTCACCACCAGCATCGGAATCGGGCTCGGGCTCACGGCCGCCATTGTGGGGCTGCATCTGCCGATCGTCATGGCCTTGGCCATCGTGCCGGTCGCCTGTATCGCGGGGGCGTACGCGCGGCTCAATCGGGTCGAACCCAATGCGGGCAGCACCTATGTGTGGGTGGGGCGGTCGCTGAATCCGTGGCTCGGATTCCTGTGCGGCTGGGTGATGACGTTCAGCATGGTGCTGTTCCTGGCCTACACCACCACCGTCACCGGATCGGCGATGCTGGCGCTGGCGGGCGAGGCCGGGCTGCAGCGGCTCGGCGGGCTGGAACTGCGGCCGGAATCGACGCTGCAATCCACGCTCGCCGGGCTGCTGGTGCTGGTGGCGGCGGTGCTGACCGCGGCGGTGGGCGTCAGCCTGGCCGCGAAGTTCCAGCGGGTGCTGCTGATCTTCGAATACCTTGTGCTGCTGGGGTTCTGCGGCTATGGGCTGGTCGCGGGCACGCAGCCGTTCAGCCTGGAGTGGCTCAACCCCTTCGATATTCCGTCGGCGACGGCCTTCGCGCAGGGCATGGTCACCGCCGTGTTCTGCTACTGGGGATTCGACGCCGCGTTCAGCATGAGCGAGGAATGCCACGACAGCCGGACCGCCGGGCGCGCCGGAGCCACCACGCTGCTGCTGGCACTGGGGCTTTTCCTGTTGGCCTCCTTCGCATTTCAGCGCGTGCTGCCGCTGGACGAATTGGCCGGGCACGGCGCGGAGGGGCTGGTGTATTTCGGCTCGGCCCTGACCACCGCGCCGCTGACGCTGCTGCCCATGATGGCGCTGACCTTCTCGACGGTGGCGTCGCTGCAGTCCAGTGTGCTGCCCACGGTGCGCGGCATGTTCGCCATGAGCCGTGATCGCACGCTGGGCCCGGTGTGGTCGCGCGTGCACCCGCGCTACGGCACCCCGGCCGCGGGCACCATTGCGCTCGGCGCGCTCGGTCTGCTGGTTTGCGTTGTGGCGCTGGCGATTCCGAAGGTGCCGGATCTGATCAACGCGACAGTGAGCGCGATCGGCATCGTCGTCGCCCTGTATTACGGCTCGACCGCCCTGGCCGCCGCGGCCCGCTTCCGCGGTCTGCTGCGCACGAGCGCGCGGGACGCGCTGGCGGCGGTGATCCTGCCGGTCCTCGGCGCGGCCATGCTCTTCGCCCTCGCCGGCTACCTGTGCTGGAGCTACGCCACCAGCACCGACCACTACGAAATCGCGGCCGGCAACGGCTGGTTCGTACTGTCGGTGCCCGCGTTCATGGTGCTCTCCGGCGTCGTGGTCGGCGCGTGGGCCAAATGGGTCCGCAAATCCCCGTACTTCCGGCGCCCCGCGCCCGGAATCCTGGTCGGCGGCGAACCAGGCATTATCGAATCATCGCCCGCCGCAGCGTTGCCTCCCACCACCGTTGTCAGGAGTAACTGAATGTCCTACGCCGACCTAGTCTTCACCGGCGGCAGTGTCCTCACCATGGATGCCGCGCGCAGCCGCGCCACGGCGCTGGCGGTCACCCGCGACCGCATCAGCGCCGTCGGGCATGCGGAGGTGCGCGACTACATCGGGCCGCAGACCGAAGTCGTGGACCTGGACGGGCGGGCGCTGCTGCCCGGTTTCCAGGACGCGCACGTGCACGCGGCCTCGGCGGGCATCGAGCTGGGCGAATGCGATCTCACCGGGACGACCGATCTCGCGGAGTATCTGCGCCGGATCGCGGCGTATGCCGCGGCCAATCCGGGGCGGGAGTGGATCACCGGCAGCGGGTGGTCGATGGAGAGCTTTCCCGGTGGCATCCCGACCCGGCAGCAGATCGACGCCGTGGTCGCCGACCGGCCCGTGTACCTGGTCAATCGCGACCATCACGGCGCGTGGGCCAATACTCGCGCGCTCGAACTGGCGGGCATTACCGCCGACACCCCCGACCCGAGTGACGGGCGCATCGAGCGCGACGCCGACGGCATTCCCGGCGGCATGCTCCAGGAGGGAGCCATGCACCTGGTCGACCGCATCATCCCGCCGGTCACCGCCGAGGAGCGCCTGACCGGCCTGCTGCGCGCCCAGGCCCGGTTGCACTCGCTCGGCATCACCGCGTGGCAGGAGGCCATTGTCAGCGCCGACGGCGGTCCCATGGACCATGCCGCCACCTATCACACCGCCGCCGGCCGCGGCCTGCTCACCGCCCGCGTGGTCGGCGCCCAATGGTGGGAGCGCGAGCAGGGTTCCGAGCAGATTCCCGCAATGATCCTGCGCCGCAAGCAGTTCAGCGCCGGCCGCTTCCGCCTGGACACGGTGAAGATCATGCAGGACGGCGTGGCCGAGAACTTCACCGCCGCCATGACCGAGCCCTACAAGGACCAGAAAGGCTGCTGCACCGCCAATAGCGGCCTCAGCTTCGTGGACCCGATCGCCTTGTGCGACTACGTCACCGAACTCGACGCCAACGACTTCCAGGTCCACTTCCACGCCCTGGGCGACCGCGCCGTCCAGGAGGCCCTGAACGCCCTCGAAGCCGCCGTCCGCGCCAACGGCCGGCGCGGCAATCGCCACCACCTCGCCCACCTGCAAGTCGTCCACCCCCATGACATCCACCGCTTCTACCGCCTCGGCGCCATCGCCAACCTCCAACCCCTGTGGGCCGCCCACGAACCCCAGCTCGACGACCTGACCCTCCCCTTCCTCGGCGGCGACCTCTCCGCCCGCCAGTACCTCTTCGGCGATCTCGCCCGCGCCGGTGCAACCCTGGCCTGCGGC
Organism: Nocardia sp. NPDC127526; assembly: GCF_042672265.1. Classification (NCBI taxonomy): domain Bacteria; kingdom Bacillati; phylum Actinomycetota; class Actinomycetes; order Mycobacteriales; family Nocardiaceae; genus Nocardia; species Nocardia sp. NPDC127526. The sequence continues at coordinate 272,296 of NZ_JBHXVO010000002.1, forward strand.
AGCGACTGGCCCGTCAGCGACCCCAACCCCCTGGCAGGCATCCACGTCGCAGTCAACCGCGTCCACCCCGGCTCCGATCTGCCCCCGCTACTCCCCGACCAGCGCCTCGACCTCATGACCGCACTCGCGGCCTACACGGCCGGCTCGGCCCACGTCAACCACCTCGACGACACCGGCAGTCTCCTCCCCGGAAACCTCGCGGATCTTATTGTCCTGGACCGTGATCCATTCCACGTCTCCCCCACCGAGATCGCCGACATCACCGTCGCCCAAACCTACGTGGGAGGTACCCGGGTATTCGGCTGATCCTCGCCTCTCGAAATTCAGTGGCGCACACCCCGCAGCGCTTGTTAGCGTTCTCGGCAACAACGATCACGAAAGGCACAGTGATGAACCGGTATTCGTACACCACGCTCACGTGGTCGCGCGTTACCCGTGAACGCTGCGCACTCGAATCTTTCTCGCGGCGCTATGCCGGCCTGCGGGGTGATCCGTAACAGGGGGCCTTCTCCCCCGTCGAAGGGTCGCTCCACTGGCTGAACCGCCAACGGAGCGGCCCTTTCTCATTTCATAACAATGCCCTCGTAGCTCAACCGGATAGAGCTCGTGAATTCGAGTCACGCAGATAGGGGTTCGAATCCTCTCGAGGGCTCCACGGCGCAGTTGCTCTGCTGGCACGGGCGGTCTGGTTTTCACCCAGAATCCACGTCGGTTCGATTCCGATCTGCGTCACCAAGGCCTCGTGCTCCGCTGGTCGGGCACCCTGACTCTCACTCAGGACTACGCGGGTTCGATTCCCGTCGAGGTCACCACGGACTCTCACCTCATGACCGCTCTCACGGGCCGCACTGCGGGTTCGGCCCACAGCAACCGTCGCACCGACGACCGCAGCCCCCTCCCCGCGAGGACAGCACCGAATCATTCGGGCACGCCCGAATCATCATGAACGGCAGTCGAAACTCGATAGCGTCGATCAAACCGGCCGCACGGCGATCGGGCCCGACTCCTCGGGGTGGAAATGGATTTCACGTACATCCCGCCGGGTGGCACCGCCGCAGTCGCGTGATCTCGGTCCGCTGAAAGGAAGTCGGATATGCAATGCCGGAGATTCGGTCTCGCCGTCGGCTTCGTGCTCGTCGCGATGTCGATCATCGGTTGCAGTGGTGCGGAATCTGCAACCGATGAACAGAAGATCGAGCAGACGCTGCGGGCCGTGACGGAAGCCGAGGACATATCGGCAAGAAGGCCGTTCATGTGTGCCGCGATTCGCGAGATATTCGACGCCGCTTCGCCGATGCCTACGCTTCCGGCGGACGTTTCGCTGCCACCGGAATTCCAGGTGGAGCAGGACACACTGAAGGCTGAGCTCGATGCCTTGTATTCGGCGCTGCCCGCTGTGCCCGAGAACATCGAGCTGACCAAGATCGCCAAGATCGAGATCCAGGGCGACACCGCCACCGCGGAGGTGACGACCGTCAGTGCCGGAATGGAATCGACGGGCGAAGTGTTGCTGCGCCGGGAGGGGGACGAATGGAAGCTCTGCTCCGACGATTTGGCACCTTGACCTACAACCGGAAGCGCCTCGGGCTGATCGCCGGATCTTCGGTGCTCATGCTCGCCGGGACGATGGCCGTACTGTTCGGCAGCAGCTCTGGACCTCAGGATGAGAAGGAAATCGACACCGTGCTGCGCGAGGTGCTCGCCGCGCCGGACCCGTTCGTCGTCATCGATCACTACAGCACGGAACTACGCGAGCGGTACGAAAACAATCCACTGGATGCCGTTCGGCAGGCGGACCGCGGCATCGTCACACATATTGAGAACATCGTGATAACAGGGGATCTCGCCAATGCCGAGGTAACCATCGAGTGGAATGACGGGTATGAGGCGACCGACATCTTCTTCCTGCGGAGGGAGGACGGGAGATGGCGGTACCTGCATTGAAGCGACCGCCGGAGGCCCTGCCGCGGCGACTCGGTATCCCACTGGTCGTCGTTCTGTGGACGACGCTCGTCACAGGCATTGGTTCCGCTTCGCCATTACCCGACGACTGCGTCAGCTTGCTGCGTGCGGCACAGGCACACAATCGAGAGGCTGCCGTCCACAACGCGAATCCGCCGAACCCGCGCAATTACGCTGCGGTCCAGGCATACAACGCCGCCGCGGCCGCCGGAAACGCACGCGGTATCCAGATCATGTCGAAGGCTCTGAGCTGCACAATCGACGCCCCGGCCACGGCGGGCGCGACGAGGCCGACAGCGGCACCGTCCACCGGCTCCGCACCGAGCAGCGCGAAAACCGCTGCGGCGGCCTACTCTCCGCCGGGGACCACCGCGGCCGAAGCCGAGAACGAACCGATCGACACGAAGATCAACTCGCCCGAGTATCGCGCCAAATACCTGCTCCCGGACGAGGTCAATGGTGTCATCCGCCCCAGGAACAACTTCGCGATCGACGAGAACGGCATGGTCGTACCGCCGATCCGAATTGATCCGAGCGATCCTTCCCGCTTCATCACGGTCGTCGAGGAGGGCCAGCCACCCGGGTATGTGCCTGGCAGCGACAAGCGTGCCGGCATCGAACCCATCGAACAGATCGAGCTCGGAACCCTTCAAGACGCCGCGGTTCTGGCATTGCACGCGATTACGAATCGGCAGTGGGCGGCATTGATCGCACAGCGCGATGCGGAGATCACGACGACCGGACGGGTATCGCCGGAAACCGCGGCGCAGATGAAAGAGGTCTACGATGCGCGAAGTCAGGCGCTCGCCGAGCTCGGCACCCTCGCACGCCAGCACATGCTGCGCAATCAATATCCCCGCACAGCCTTCTACGTCGAGCAGATCGATGACCCTGTCACGAAGAGGCGTGGCGGCTTCGACAGTGTCTACGAAATAGTCGACAAGGCAAGCGGTGGGTGCACGATCCTGATCATCGCCGAAAAGGGACCCGGTGACGAACTGAACGTACGCCCGGGGGCGCAGGGCCTGCACTACCAAGAAGGGACGCGCGGGTATCTCGACGCGACGATCGAGGCGATGACGACATCGGAATCCGCTGTCGATCGCGCTCTCGCGAACCGCCTGACCGACCCCGGCACCTGCAAGATCGAGTACGTACTGGTCAGAGCACTGGTCACTCGGATAAAGGTCAATGGAGTCGTCACAAACGAGTTGCTCGTCGGTTTCGACAGCCGGCAGTTCCGCGTCGATGAACCGAGCTCGCCGACACATGTGGACGCACCATCCGGTGTCCCCGGGGATTTCACCGCCGAGGACCTCCGCGCGATCGACGATTACATCTCGACGAACCATTGGTGGATCAATAGATACAACCATGACAACCACAGCGTGCCCCGGGCGGAAGCCAGGCTGGATCTGGAGCAGCGCTCGCGAGCCATCTCCACTGCTTTGGCAAAACTACCGCCGTACACGGGTGTCGTACTTCGGGGAATCAATCTGTCGGACAAGCTCCTGGAGAAATACAAACCCGGAGCTGTGATTCTCGAGCCTGCTTTCACAAGCTCCTCGATCGACAGACCCCGCCAGGGAAACACCCAGTTCACCATCGAATCGAGAAACGGAAAGTACCTTGTCCCGCTTGGGATTCCGACATTGGAGAATGAGGTTCTCTTCGATCGGGGCACGCGGTTCGAAGTTCTCACTCACGAGATTGTCAACGGCGTCCATCACATCAGACTCCGAGAACGGGCCTGACATCGACGCCCTATTCGAAAGGCAGCACGATGAGCAGCACTTTGATGCGATCGAGGACAATGTACCTGTTCGCCCTGATAATGCTCGCACTCGCCGGGTGCACCCAGGAGCAACTCGAGGACCGGAGCGGACCATCGGATGCCATCCACGACGTCGACTACGTCGAGGTCTATCGCAACACCGACAGCTTTCCGAATATCGCGCGGGTCTGCGTGAGTGGCATAGCATTCGCCGCAACCTCGACTGGTCGCGGCGAATCCGCCGGGGCGGGTCCGATCGTCCGGGTAACCGAGTGGGACAGCTTCTGCGCCACCAAGTAGTACGGGCACGCCTCAGTGCGCGGGCTGCAGTTCGCGCACCACGTCGACGCTGAGGAAATGCGGGGCGTTGAGGACGTTACGCAGCATGAAGCGGATGAATATCGGCATGGCGGCGGCGGTTTCGTCGCGGTAGAGGTGGGGGTTGCGGACTTCGTAGCGGTGGCGGCGGGTCTGGAGTTCGCAGCCGCCGGCGGCCAGAACGTTGCGGACCCAATCGGATTCGGGACCGTAGGTGAGCGCGATGACGTAGCCGCCGGCGCGGCGGAAGGCCCACAGCGGGGTGCGGAAGGTCTTGCCGGATTTGCGGCCGCGGTGGATGACGACGGCCCAGCCGGGGGCCCAGGGGGCGATGAACTTGGTGAGGCGGTTGAGGCCGTTGCGGTTGGCGCGGGCGAGCCATCGGGGAGCGGGCATTGCAAGAACTCCTCAGTTGTGGAATTTCTCTTCCCAGGCTAGCGCCGGGGCCAACGAGAAGTCAACGCTTGTAGAATTCCTGGCACTATGCCACCGATTGGACGACGGCCGGGCAAGACCGATACGCGTGACGTGCTGCTGGAGACGGCGCGGCGCAGGTTTGCCGAAGGCGGATACGAGAAGACGACCGTGCGGGAGATCGCCGCGGCCGCCGGGGTCGATCCCGGATTGATCAGGCACTACTTCGGCAGCAAGGCGGAGTTGTTCCGGGCGACCATGGGGTGGCCGTTCGAACCGGCCGATATCGCCGCGCGGATCACCGCGGGTGACCGCGGCGAGATCGGCGAGCGGCTCACGCGAGTGTTCTTCGAAGCCTGGGACAGGCCGGAATCACGCGCTCCGCTGCTGGCGATCCTGCGCGGGGCGGCGACCCACGAGGAGTCGGCGGCGCTGGTGCGGCAGTTCATTCAGGGACAGGTGTATGCGCAGATCGCGGCCGTGCTCCCGGGTCCGGATGCGGAATTGCGGATCGATCTGGCCATGGCGCAACTGCTGGGTGTCGCATATCTGCGCTACATCCTGCGGGTCGAGCCGGTGGCCTCGGAATCGCTGGCGGAGTTGACGGCTCGCCTCGCGCCGGTGATCAGCGGCCATCTGGACGGGTGAGCTGCATGTGCCACAGGAGCATCCCCGGGACGCCGGCGTTCGCTGCACGAGCGGCCTCCGGGACCAGGGCGGTCAACGACCACGGCCAGATCTCCCAGGGGCCGGGTTCGGCGGCGGGCTGGGGTGCGGCCGGAGGTATGGTCGGCTCTTCGCAGGATCGGATCCGGAATCCGGCGGCCAGTGCGGCGCGCACGTAGTCGCCGGTGCGGTGGTGGTGGGAACTCACCCGTCCGGCCGTGCCGTCCGTGCGGCGGACCGTCGGAACATGGGTGCGAGCAACCTGTTCGGGATGCACATCGGCGATGACGAGGTGACCGCCGGGCCGCAGGACGCGGGCGAACTCGGCGAAAACCGGCCGCAGATCGGGCACATGGCTCAGCGCCAGGGAGCAGGTCACGATGTCCACCGCGTCGTCGCCGACCGGTAGCTCCTCGAGGCCGCCTACTCGGAAGTCGCCTTCCGGCAATCGCTTCCGCGCGAGCTCGAGCATCTCCGGCGACCGATCCACCCCGAGCACCGCATACCCGCACTCGGCCAGCGTGGCGCTGACCCGCCCCGTGCCGCAGGCCGCGTCCAATGCGACGCCGGTCGGCAACTCGGCTGCCACCGCCCGAATCAGGGGCGCGTCGTAGTCGAATGCCGGATTGCCGGGACTGTCGTAGGCCGCAGCCCAGATGCCGTAGCCCTCGACGACATCCACATGCTCGACCTGCTCCCCGGCCTCGTCGAGGGACCCGTCGTCCAGGATCTTCCGGATCTCGGCGATGCGCGCCTCGGTGAACGCCCGATCGTGCTCCCCCGCGAACGCCCGCAGCAGCGCAACCCCTTCCAGCCCCAGGACATACGCCAGCGCATGTTCATATGCCATGGCCGCCAAGCTAGTGGCCCGCCGCGCCTCGAGGCGAATGATTTTCCTGGTGCCTGCCCACCCGCGAACTGTCGCGGTAGCACGCTGTCAGCGGCGCGGTGGGCGCGAATCGGTGATCCGGTGGGCGGTCTTCTGACAGAGTGAGCGGATGCGGCGGTGGTGGCTCGTTGTGGTGTCGGCGGTTGTGCTGGCAGCCGGATGCACTGGGGCGGAATCTGTTTCGGAGTGGCGAGAGTTGGAGTCGCCCGGAGATGGTGCGCGGGTGGTGGAATTCGTGCGGGTCGGGGACGAGGTGCTGGCGCTGGGATCGGTGCCGGGGGCGGAGGGGCGGGCGCCGGCGGCCTGGGTGACCGGCGACGGGAGCGAGTGGCGGGCCGTGGGAGTGGAACCCAAGAGTGGGTATGGGTTTGTGGCGGAGTTGATTTCGGCGGGGGTGGGCGAACGGATCGTGGTGCTGGGGCAGGCATTCGGTGGGGCGCACAGTAATCCGCGGATGACCGTGTGGAGTGGGGGCGTGGGTGGGCTGGTGGAGCATCCGCAGGTGGTCGAGATGTTCGGGGGTCCGCGAGCGATCGCGGTATCGGGGGCGGCGGCGTTGGGAGGTGTGGATCTGCTGGTCGGCGGGTGGGGCGGGCCGCAGGGCTACGGGGCGGCCGTGTGGACTTCCCGGGATGGGGCCACGTGGGCACGGCGGGCCGATGATCCGGCCCTGGCGTCCGCGGTCGGGGAGCAGACCGGGGCGGCCGATGTGACCACGGGACCGGAAGGGTTTGTGGTGGTGGGGCATACGCTGCGGGACGGGGCTCCTCGGCCCTTGGAGTGGGTGTCGGGCGATGGGTTCGGGTGGGAGCGGCGGGAACTCGGCGGGGTGGGGGTGCTGGCCACGCGGGTGGGCTGTGGTTCGGCGGGCTGCACGGTCTTCGGGCAGACGACGGGGACGCCGGCGCAGATCATGTGCTGGCCGGGTGTCGGTGCGGTGGCGGTGGGCGGGCCCACGGCGAGCACGGTGGACGTGTTGCAGGTGCTCGCGCGAGATGCTCGGGCGGTGACCGCGTTCAAGCTCGACGGGGTCGTGCACCTGGCGTCGACCGCGTCGAATTGCACGGATTGGCAGGAGATTTCGATGCCGATCGCCGCGTTTCGGGCCAGGATGGTGGAGCTGCCCGGCGGCGGGCTGCTGCTGGCGACCACCGAAGACGAGGCCAGCCGGCTATGGCTGCGGGCACCTCGGCGATGACCTTCGAACGAGGAGGAACCTTGTCCATTATCGATGTCTGGGCCCAACATCCGACGCTGCGCCTGGTGCAGCACGACATGTTCGATTCGCTGCGCCGGTGGGGTGCGCCGCTGCCCACCGAGCAGCCGCCGGTGGCGGCGACGCTCGCGCTCATGGATGCCGCCGGGGTGGATACCGCGTTGATCTGCGCGTGGTACGGCCCGGAGGGCGTGCTGATCTCCAATGACGAAGTCGCAAGCTTCGTGGCGGATTCCGATGGACGACTGGTGGGTGTGGCCTCCGTCGATCTGCGCAGGCCGGTCGCCGCCGTGCGTGAATTGCGCCGTGCCGTCACCGAATTGGGAATGCGGGCGCTGCGCATCGTGCCGTGGCTGTGGGGACTGCCGCCCAATGATCGGCGCTACTATCCGCTCTACGCCGAATGCGTGGAGCTCGGCATCCCGTTCTGCACGCAGGTCGGGCACACCGGCCCGCTGCGCACTTCCGAGACCGGGCGTCCCATCCCCTATCTCGATGATGTCGCTCTCGACTTCCCGGAGCTCACCATTGTCGGCGGCCATATCGGTTATCCGTGGACGACCGAAATGATCGCGCTCGCCACCAAGTACCCGAATGTCCACATCGACACCTCCGCGTACACGGTGCGCCGCTATCCGCCGGAACTCATCGCCTATATGAAGGCGCACGGGCGTCGAAAAGTATTGTTCGGCACCAATTTTCCCATGATCACGCCGGACCGGGCGCTGACCGGCATCGAGGAACTCGGCCTCGACGACGAGGCCCGGGAGCTGTTCCTGTCCGGCAATGCCCGCCGGGTGTTCGGACTCGAGCCCGAACACCCGGCGTGAGGGCAGCTCACCGATCCCGGTGCGCGACCAGTTGCGCCAGCGCGGTCAGGTCCCCGACCGCCAATTCCGGCGGCAGCGCGTTGAGCGCCGCCCGCAATGCCGCTTCGGCGCGCCGCAGCGTGCGATGGCGGCCACCGGCCTCCTCGATGAGATCGGCGGCCCGCGCCGCCCGCGACGGCGTCATCGGATTGCGGGCCTGGTAGAGCCGCGCGAGCTCCCGGCCGGGCCCGGTATCGGAGGCGAGCGCGCACACGACCGGGAACGACTGCTTGCGGTGAATCAGATCGCTGTGCGCGGGCTTACCGGTGACGGCCGGATCGCCCCAGATATCGATCGCGTCGTCGATGAGCTGGAACACCAGCCCCAACTCGGCCCCGAAGGTGTGCATGGCCGACACCACCCGATGATCGGCCCCCGCACACAGCGCCCCCAGCGCGCAGGCGCACGCCAGCAGGGCCCCGGTCTTCCCGGCCGCCATGGTCAGATACTCGTCGATGCTCACCGTGGAACGCGTCTCGAACGCGCAGTCGGCGTACTGCCCCCGGCACAGCGTGACGGTCGCGCGGGCCAGCCGGATCACCGCCTCGGAGGTCACCTCCTCGGGCACCCCGTCCGATAGCACGCCGAGTGCCAACGCCTGCAAGGCGTCTCCCAGCAACGTCGCATTGGTTTCGCCCCAGATTCGCCAGACCGTCGGCCGCCCGTGCCGCATCGGGTCGGTGTCCATGACGTCGTCGTGCACGAGGGAGAAGTTGTGCAGCAGTTCCACGGCCGCCGCCGCGTGCACGGCCTGCTCGGTGGCGCCCCCGCAGGCGGTGGCGGCCGCGAAGGTGAGGGCCGGGCGGAGCGCCTTGCCCTGGACACCGGAGACCTCGTTTCCGTCGGTGTCACACCAGCCGAAGTGGTAGCCCGCCATGCGATCCAGCGGCTCCGCCAGCAGCGCCACCGCCGACCGCAGGACGGGCTCGATCGCCTGTCTGGCCTCGGTTAACTGTTTGCGTGCCAGCCGCTCTATTCGGCAATCGAAGGAATGTTGCCCGGATTCTGCTGCGCGTGGGCAGATTTCGCTGTGCCCGGCCAGATTGGCCACCGCCGGCCGCGACAGGCCCCACCGCCGCCGACCCTCATGACGTTGTCCCGCTGTGGAATTGGTGTGTTTCGACGCTCGCATAATCGGCCCCGTTCACTTTCGGACACGGCCTCCCGACCACCCGGTGACAGACGGGCGGCCATGCGTAGCAGGTAGCTCATGGTCCCATCGACATGCGAAAGGATCGGGTGGCCTGCGGATTTCAGTTCGGCAACAGCCTGGTGACCGCTGTTCAAGTGAGCGGCAATCCGTGTTCGAGAGCCTCGATCGGGGCGCTCGTGTAGCGCGCGGCCTGATAGTGATAGTCGAGGTTCGCGCGTACATAGACGGTGTAATTACTGGCAGTAGCTAGAGTGTCGTCCTTATCGCGTCCGGTGATCCCGGCGTCGTCGAGTTCCGCCGGTAGGCGTTCGAGGGCGTCGGTCATGCGCTGGATGCATTCGGTCAGCATCCCGTTCACGAGGTCGTAGGCCTGTGCCCGGTCGTAGCCGTAATGGTATTCGGCCAGCAGCACCGAGTTGTAGAGATATCCGGAGGCCTCGTCGGAGGCCACCGACAGCACGTCGTTGAACAGGCCCATGTGCTCCACCGCGGCCTCGCGCAGCCCGCGCATGGACGGCAGGTGCCGCGCGCCCGCCGACAGGTCCACGCCCTCGGCGATCTCGCTGATGTCGAGAAAGACGAACAGCGCCACGCCATCTCGGCGATGGGCGCGATAGGTCTGCAGATCGGGCAGGCTGCCCGATAGTCGCCCGACGGCCTCGGTGTAGTAGGTCCACAGCCAGGCGCGGATCTCGGCCTCGACGCTGACCCGCCACTGTGCCGAGCGGCCCTCCGACAGCCGCCGCCACAGGTCGGTGAATGCGATTCCGAGAACGCCGGATGTTTGCCCCGCACCGTCGAATACCGCGCTCAAGGCGGTGATCGTGTCCAAACATCGGCGCGGATCCGGGATTTCGATGTCGAACTGGTCGTCCACTATGAAAGCCCATGCGGTGTACTGCGAGAGCAGTGCGAGATCGTCCACTCCGACTCGCGGGCACCACAGGGCGTACATGCGCGCGGGGCGGGTGCGTTCCATGCGCCGGCGCGTGAGCTCCGACGGCACCAGCTCGAAGGTCTCGAGCCAGGCCCACATTGCCGCCTCTGCCTCGATCTCCGCGGGGTTGAGGCCCGCCGAATCGAAGGGCATGAAGAATTCGGTTGGTTCCATCGAAACTACCTATCCCCCAACTACTCTACCCACCCATTTGGAATCATTGCGACATTTCGGACAGCTTCTCTCAAAGGTAGCCCGAACCGGGCGGGAAGGGGAACCAGCTGTTCACTAGAGAACGCGAATCCGGCCCTCCGGCGGCAAGATCATCCAATCACGACCGGTCTGAACGAGATCGTTTGCATCCCCATACTTTTCGGAAACCACAAGATCAGAGCCCCGGCCGCCGTACGCTGGCCCACCGACCCACGTATCGGCACAACCCGGAGGCACCATGCTGTCCCTGCAGGAGATTTCGGACCGCCTGGAGATCGAGGACCTGATGGTCCGCTATTCACATGCGGTGGACACCCACCAGTGGGACCTGCTGGACGAGATCTTCACCCCCGACGCGCACATCGACTACACGGCCATGGGCGGCCCGGCCGGTGACCTGGCGTCCACCAAGACCTTCCTGGCCACCGTCATGCCGAACTTCTCCGCCTTCCAACATCTGATCAGCAATTCGTCCATTCGCGTCGACGGCGACCACGCCACGGCGCGCACCATGTGCCACAACCCCATGCTGGTCGCCGGGGCCGACGGGCACAGCCGGCTCATGCTGTGCGGGCTCTGGTATCACGACACCTTCGTGCGCCTCGGCGGCGGCTGGCGCATCCACCAGCGCGTCGAGGAGAAGAGCTACATGTTCGTCGCGCCCACCGCCAACTGAGTTCTCAGCGCCGGTACCGCTGCAGCACCACTCCCGATTTCGGAAACTCGCGCGTTTCCAGCAGGCGCAGCTCGCTGCGCGGTCCCGGCGCGAAGAACCGCTGCCCGAGCCCGAGCAGGACCGGGAACACCGCCAGCCACAACTCGTCCACCAGCCCGAGCCGCAGGAACTCCTGCGCCGTGGTGGCGCCGCCGAACAGCACCAGCGGCTTGCCGGGCCGGGCCTTCAGCTCGGCGACCTCCTCGGCCAGATCGGCGCCGATCCGCACCGCCGGCTGCCACGGCAGCTCGTGGCGCCGATGCGAGACAACATATTTCGGCAGCCCGTTGACGCGGGGCGCGAGCTCGTCCCCGGGCGCGGCGGGCTCGCGCTCGGCCTGCGGCCAGTACTGCGCCAGCTCCTCGTAGCAGACCCGGCCGAAGATCTGGCCGTCCACACTGTCGAGCAGCGCGGCGAGATACTCGTGGAAGTCGGGATCATCGATCTCGATCCAATCCATCACCCCGCCCGGTCCCTGGGTGAACCCGTCCACCGACACCATCATGTGCAAGAGCAACGCGCGCATGCGATCACCTCTTCGCTCGGATTTGCGCCTCGCTGTGGTGACCGCGCGAGCGCGCGAAACTCATCGGCGCCGATTATCCGTTCGCCGGGCCCGAGGCGGTGGCGAGCAGCTGATCGAACAGATCGCGGTAGCCGCGCAGGGCTTGGCGCAGGTCCTCGGTGTCGGCGCGTTCGCCTTGGTGCCAGCGGCGCTCGATGGCCTGGCGGCGCTGGGCGCAGGTGTCGGCCAGCTGCCGGATGGCGTCGCCGACGAGTTCGTCGGCGTGGGCGACACAGTTCTGCGGGTCGTCGACGAACTGGGTCTGCACCTCGCGCCACTGCTCGCGCAGCTGGCGGAGATCCTTCTCGGCGAAGAGCCGGTTGCGCTCGGGCGCGGCGGATTCGGGCCGGCCCGTGTCGTGCGAGTCCGTCTCCGGCGTGGTGCGCTGTTCCGGAGTCGGGGGGACGATCCGCCGGCCGCCTTCGCCGGAGCCCGGCTCCGCGTCCCGGGACTGCCGCTGCCGGGGGTCTTGGGACGACCACGACTCCGCCTCGCGAGACTGCCGCTGCTGGGCGTCCTGGGGCGACCACGACTCCGCGCCGGGGACCGCCGGATTGGGGCTCGTGGGTGCGGTGCGGTCGGTGACGATCGGCGTGGACGGATCGGTCGCCTGGGTGTCGGCGGGCGAATCGGCCTGGGTGTGCTTGTTCTTGGCGCGTTCGGATTCGATGCTCATGGCGGTGCCTCACTGGTTGTGGCGTGTGGTGGATTCGGCGCGATGGCCGTTCATCAGGTCCTCGAACAGGGCGCGGTAGTGCACGATGGCGGTGCGCATGTCCTCGGTGGTCACCTGGCCCTGCCCGGCGCGCCCGGTGATGTCGTGGGCGATCCGGTACTGCTCGAGCGGCTGGGCGTGCTCGACCGAGAGGGTTTCCAGCTGCCGGTTGTAGTCCTCGGCCGGATAGCCGCGATCGGTCATGACCGCGGTGACCAGATGGTCGGCATTGGTGAGCGCGGCGACCGGGTCGTCGATGAACTGTTCCTGCACCTGCGCCCACTGCATGGTGTAGCGGCGCTTCTCGTCCTCCGATAGATCACGCAATTGCAGCTGCTCGTGGCGCTTTTCGCGTTCGGTGAGCTCGCGTTCGGCCACCCGCCGGTTCTGGGCGTGCTGGACGGTCCGGTCGTATTCCGGGCCGAAGCGGTCGCGCAGCCGGCGACTGCGCAGGCGCGGTATCAGCGCGACCGCGAGCAGTGCGGCCAGCGCGATCACCGCCGCCACGATGATGATGGTGAGTACTGCACCCGACATCTGATGCCTCCTGGTCGAGTCCGTCGTTTTGGACGGAATGCCTCGGCAGGACGACACCAAACGCCGGCGCGCCGGGTCAGGTTCCGCGCAGCAGTGGGATGAGCGGGGCGAATTTGTCGATGTTGAACTCGTTGACCGTCAGGTAGTTGAAGCCGAAGCGGTCGCGGCGCTCGCGCAGGGTCCGGGCTTGTTCCTCCGGGGTGCCGACCAGCAGCACCGGGATGTCCTCGAGGTCGTCGGTGTTGCCGGGCGGCAGGTGCGGGGCGAGCTGTTCGAGGAACGCGGCGCGGTCGGCGTGTCCGGTGAGACCCTGGATGAGCAGGTTGAATTCGACCGTCTCCGCGCGCGATCCGAGCAGGCCGCGCACGAAGTCCACCTTCTTGGCGGTGGTCGCCGAATCGGCGACGGTGATGTGGCCGCTGTCGGCGGTGCCGCCGCCGACGAAGGCGATGATCTCGGCGTGCTCGGCGGCCACGCGCAGGGCGCGTTCACCCCAGGCGGCCATGAGCACCGGCGGGCCGCCCGGCTGCACCGGACGGGGCTGATAGTCCGGGTCGGCGAACAGGCGGCGCAGGGTGCGCACCGTCTCCGCGACGTGCTCGACGCGGCGGCCCGCGGACGGGAACCGTATTCCGGCCGACTCGAATTCGGATTGCACGTAGCCCGTGCCGAGCCCCAGCTCGAAGCGCCCGCCCGAGAGCTGGTCGAGCCCGGCCACATCGCGGGCCAGCAGGGTCGGGTTGTAGAACGGGGTATTGAGTACGAAGGTGTTGAGCCGCACCCGTTCGGTCACCTCGGCGGCCAGCATGAGCGCGGGGAACGGGGCGACCAGTCCCAGATGGTCGGGCACGCCGATGACATCGAAGCCCAGTTTCTCGGCGCGGCGGCACTTCTCGACCCACGCCGCGCGCGAAGTGGGGGCCAGCAGATTCACACCGAAGCGGAATGGGAGGACCATAGTTCTTGTCTACCAGTCGAATCCGCCGGCGTCTCGGCACCGCGCACGGGCCGTCGCGGCGGCGGGGTGAAATGGGCGGTCAGCGAATACTGCGAAGCGGCATCGAATGAATTAACGCGGCGAGTGCGGCGAATGGGCTCCGCGCGCTCGCGCCGCGCGCCATCATGAGATATCGCACTTCGTCGACCGCTGCGAGGAGTTTGCACGATGGCCCGGTTGCCCGTTCTCTCGCAGCAACGTGCGGAGTTGGAAAAGGTGTGGGCGCGCTGGGCCACCGCCGCCGGCCGGCCGCCGGGGCGGGAGATCGCGCTGCGGCACGAGGTCGCCGAATCCTGGGAGCGCTCGCTGCGCACGGTGGATCCGGCGCGCGCGGTCGCACCGGCCACCGATCGGGACGAATTGGGTTCGCGCTGGGCGGAATCGCCGCTGCGGACGCCGGTGACCGAACTGGCCGGTGAGCTACGGGCGATCACCGAGGACGCCGGCATGATCGCCGTGGTCACCGATGAGGCGGGCACCGTGCTGTTCTGCTGCGGCGATCGGGGCGTGCGGCGGCGGGCCGAGCAGGTGAACCTCGCACCCGGCGGCTGCTGGGACGAACCGTATATGGGCACCAGCGGCGTGGCGCTGTCGCTGCACACCGGGCAGCCGTGTTCGGTGTGGGCCGCAGAGCATTTGGTGGAGGCGCTGCACGGGTGGGTCTGCTATTGCGCGCCGATCCGCGCGGCCGACGGGCGGCAGCTGGGCGTGCTGGATCTGTCGACGTATTGGGATCGCTCGCATCCGATGATCCTGACCACGGTGCGGGCGCTGGTCACCGCCATCGAGGCGCGACTACACGCCGAGCAGGCGCAGCCCGCGTCGCGCACCCGGCTGGAGTGCCTGGGTGTGCCGCGGCTCTATAAGGAGGGCAAGCAGGTGCCGATGCGGCCGCGGCAGCTGGAGATCCTCACGCTGCTGGCCCTCGAACCCGAGGGCTTCACCCCGGAACGCCTGCACGAGGCCGTCTATGGCGAACGCTCGGTGTCGTCGAGCACCTTGAAGGCCGATGTCTCCCGACTACGCCGGGCCACCGACGGCCAGGTCGCCGGTCGCCGCTACATGCTCACCGAGCCGATGGCCTGCGATGCGCTCGAACTGCTCGCCGCCCTCGAGGCCGGTGATATGACCACCGCCGTGCGCCTGTATCGCGGTCCGCTGCTGCCGGATTCGGATGTGCCGGGCATCGTGCAGTGGCGCGAACACCTCGACGTCTGCCTGCGCACCGCCGTGCTGGCCGATCGCAATCCCGAACACGCGCTCCGGTTCGGGCAACGCTGCCCGGACGATATCGAAATCCATGAGCACGCCATGCGTTTGCTACCCCACGGGGACAGCCGGCGCGCCCTGGCGACCGCTCGTCTGCACACCGCGATGCGCGCGTAGATCAGCCAACCCACGGCTGTGACCAGCCGACGTTTCACCAACCTCGCGCCAACCCTACGCCAACCTTCGCGGTTCATAGTGACCCCCGTCACCCACAGGTCTGCGATCAGGAGCCGCGCCATGATCTACGCCAAACCAGGCAGCGACGGCAGCATTGTCAGTTTCGCCCGCCGCTATGACAACTTCATCGGCGGGGAGTGGAAAGCCCCGATAGAGGGCCGGTACTTCGACAATCCCTCACCCGTCGACGGTGAAACCTTCTGCGAGGTAGCGCGTTCGGGCGCCGCCGACATCGATATGGCCCTCGAGGCCGCGCACCGCGCCGCCGACGCCTGGGGTGCCACCTCGGTGACCGAGCGTGCCAATATTCTCAACCGCATCGCCGACCGCATGGAAGCGAATCTGGAGAAGCTCGCGGTCGCCGAGACGTGGGAGAACGGCAAACCGGTGCGCGAGACGCTTGCCGCGGACTTGCCGCTGGCCATCGATCACTTCCGTTATTTCGCGGGATGTATTCGCGCGCAAGAGGGTTCGCTGGCCGAGATCGACGCCGACACGGTGGCGTACCACTTCCACGAACCGCTCGGGGTGGTCGGGCAGATCATTCCGTGGAACTTCCCGATTCTCATGGCGGCCTGGAAGCTGGCGCCCGCACTGGCGGCCGGCAACTGCGTCGTCATCAAGCCCGCCGAACAGACCCCGGTCTCGCTGCTGCTGGTCGTGGAGTTGATCGCCGATCTGCTGCCGCCGGGAGTTCTCAACGTGGTCAACGGTTTCGGCGTCGAAGCCGGTAAACCGCTGGCATCCAGCCCGCGGGTGGCCAAGGTCGCCTTCACCGGGGAGACCACCACCGGGCGGCTGATCATGCAGTACGCCAGCGAGAACATCATTCCGGTCACCCTGGAGCTGGGCGGCAAGAGCCCCAATATCTTCCTGCCGGATGTGACCGCCGCCGACGACGACTTCCTGGACAAGGCGGTCGAGGGCTTCGTCATGTTCGCGCTGAACCAAGGTGAGGTGTGTACCTGTCCCTCGCGCGCGCTGATCCACTCGTCCATCTACGACGAGTTCATCGCCCGCTGCATCGAGCGCACCAAGGCCATCAAGGGCGGCAATCCCCTGGATGATTCGACCATGATCGGCGCGCAGGCCAGCAACGATCAGTACGAGAAGATCCTGTCCTACATCGACATCGGCCGCAAAGAGGGCGCCAAGGTGCTCACCGGCGGCGAGATGCGCAAGGTCGAGGGCCTGCCCAATGGGTACTACATCGAGCCGACCATCTTCGAGGGCCGCAATGACATGCGGATCTTCCAGGAGGAGATCTTCGGCCCGGTGGTAGCGGTGACCCGCTTCGACAACGAGGCCGAGGCGGTCACCATCGCCAATGACACCCTGTACGGTCTGGGCGCGGGCGTCTGGACCCGCGATGGTGGCGCGGCTTACCGCCTGGGCCGCGCCATCAAAGCCGGCCGGGTGTGGACCAACTGCTTCCACGCCTACCCCGCGCACGCGGCCTTCGGCGGCTACAAGAAGTCCGGCATCGGCCGCGAAACCCACAAGATGATGCTCGACCACTACCAGCAGACCAAGAACCTGCTCGTCAGCTACTCCCCCAAGAAGCTCGGATTCTTCTGACATCGAATCGTGTTGCCGCACTACACACGTGGAGGAGTCGTATGAAAACGGGTTCCGTCTCCCGGGTGGGCATCACCGAGGCCGCCGCCGATGTCCTGCAAGGACTGATCACCCACCACGGCCCGGTCATGTTCCACCAATCCGGCGGCTGCTGCGACGGCAGCTCGCCCATGTGCTATCCCCTGGGCGAGTTCCGGGTGGGCGCGGCCGACGTCCTGCTCGGCCGCGTCTTCCCCGACACCTCGTTCTGGATGAGCGCCGACCAATACGAATACTGGCGCCACACCCACCTCACCGTGGACGTGGTCCCCGGCCGCGGCGGCGGCTTCTCCCTCGAAGCCCCCGAGGGAGTCCGATTCATCATCCGGTCCTGGTTGTTCACCGATGCCGAAGCGGCGGCGTTGGAAGCGGCTCCCGCCCCACCGCGCGGCGCGGACCTGACCGGATGAGAGATGGCGCGGCCGGTTTCTCCGGGCCGGCCGCGCTGTCGTTATGCTGTGCCGCATGGGGAGGAACTCCGCGGTCTGGTTCTTGGTTGCTGCTGCTGTCGCCGGTGTTTCGGGGTGTGACAGTGTCAGTGGGCTGCCGGAGGAATCGGCGCCGTCCGCGACGACGACGAACTTTGTCGAATCGCCGCGGGTGACAACTCAAACGACCACGGCGCCAACGACTTCCACCACCAGTGCGGACGATCCGGCCACGGTTACGTTGGCGGTGCGGCGCAGCGGCAGCGGGACCGACGGCGTGCTCACGATCGATGTCGCCGCATCGGATGGCTCGTGGGCGCAGACCATTACCGAAGAGAATGTCGACATCGACTGGTCGAAACCATCGCTGCTCGACACCGACGGCGATGGCCGCGAAGAACTGCTCGTCCCCTTGACCCTCGGCCCGTACTGGGCTCGAACCGCCGTGTACCACGCCACCGGTACCAACCGCGAGTTCGTCCGAGCCGGTGAATTCACCGGCCTCGGAATCGAATCCGCCGACGACGGCTACACCGTCACCAACGGCAAGCTGCCGGGCTACCAGGGCTATTCCTACAGCTTCTGGACCTACGACGACGATCAACTGGTGCCCATTGCCACTGCCGAGGTGCACGTCACCCCGGACGCCACCGGCACGGCTATCGCCGGCACCGACTGCGTACTCGCTGATGACGGCGGCCTCTACCGCACCGGCATGACCTTCACCGAAGCCCGCGAATACTTTTGCGCCCAGCCCGCCGTCACATCGGCACATCGCTGACGAGCTGTCCGCCGCGGGAATGGCGGACAGCGGATCAGCGGCCCGGGAGGAAGCGGATGGCTCGGGCTACGCCCATCAGGAAGGGCTGCCACTTGTCCTGCGAAACCAGTGGGGGCGCATCGAGGTTCAGGAAGCGGGTCACGACGACCGTTTGAGGTTCGGTGAACTTCAGCAAGCCGTCGGGGCCGTGGCGGCGGCCTACGCCGGAGATGCCCATGCCGCCCATGGGGGCGCCTGTGGTGCCCCAGGCGGGGGCGTAGCCCTCGTCTACGTTGACGGTGCCGGCGTGCAGGCGTTCGGCGATGCGCTCGCCTTCGGCTTTGCTGCCTGCCCAGACGCTGGCGTTGAGGCCGTATTCGGTGTCGTTGGCTCGGGTGATGGCCTCTTCGACGTCGGCTACGGGGTAGATGGAGACCAGGGGGCCGAAGGTTTCGTTGCGGCCGCATTCCATGGCGTCGGTGACGTCGGTGAGGACGGTGGGTTCGAAGAAGAGGGGGCCCAGGTCGGGGCGGGGGTTGCCGCCGGCGAGGACTTTGGCGCCCTTGGAGACGGCATCCGCCACATGCTTGGTGACGGTTTCGAGTTGGGATTCGGAGATGAGGCTGCCGATGTCGGTGGAGAAGTCGTAGGCCGCACCGAGTTTGGCGGATTGGACTGCGGCGACGAACTTTTCGGTGAAGTCGGCGGCGACCGTCTTGTCGACGTAGAGGCGTTCGATGGAGATGCAGAGTTGGCCGGCGTTGGAGAAGCAGGCGCGCACGGCGGCTTTGGCGGCCTTGTCGAGGTCGGCGTCGCGGGTGACGATCATGGGGTTCTTGCCGCCGAGTTCGGCGGAGAAGCCGATGAGGCGGCGGCCGCACTGTTCGGCGAGAGTGCGGCCGGTGGCGGAGGAACCGGTGAACATGAGGTAGTCGCACTGGTCGACGATGGCCGTGCCCACCACGGTGCCGGGGCCGGTGACCACCGCGAACAGGTCGCGCGGCAGGCCGGCGCGGGCCAGTAGTTCGGCATTGGCCAGCGAGGAGTAGGGGGTCTGGCTGTCGGGCTTGACCACGACGCCATTGCCGGCGAGCAGAGCGGGGATGGAATCGCCCACCGACAGCAGCATCGGATAGTTCCACGGCGCGATGACGCCGACCACGCCCTTGGGCACCGCGCGCACCGAGGCGCGATTGAGCACCGGGAACGCACCGGGCACGCTGTGCGCGGACAGCAGTTTCGGCGCGACCCGGGAGAAGTAGCGGGCCGCGAAGATCAGGCCCATGATCTCCTCCTGGGCGGCCCAGCGCGCCTTGCCGGTCTCGGCTTGCACCACGTCCATGAGGTATTCGCGATTCTCCACCACCAGCGCGCGATAGCGCTCGAAGACCGCGGCCCGGTCCTTGGCGGGACGGGCGGCCCATTCCCGCTGGGCGGCACGGGCTTTGGCGACAGCGGCGGTGACATCGGCGGCGATGCCCACGGGCACGCTGCCCAGGGTGTCGCCGGTGAACACTTCGGTGATGGCGCGGGTCTCGCGATCCTCGCTCGTGTCCACCGCCGCGAACGACTTCAACCGTTCGAAAACCGCGGGTGCCGGCACCGGCATCATCGCCTCCTGCTTACAAGTTACTTGCGGGTACAGACAATCTACCCCGATGCGGGGACCAGGGCCGCCGAGTCCGGGATTCGGGCCGCTCGAGTCGGGTTTCCGGCCGAAAATATCGGTCCCGCGTCGGCCACGGCGGTCGGTTTCGCCGCCCCGCCGCGAGACTCGCCGCGTCCGGGCCGATACCGGACACCCCGGCCGCCGGATCCCCTACCGTCGGAGGGGCAAGTGCTCGAGCCGGCTCGAGGACGCGCTGGCGCATCACTCTCGGTAACCGGAGGACCTGCCATGTTGACGACGAATTACGTTCCCGGCACACCCACCTGGCTCGATCTCGGCGCTCCCGATCCCGGCGCCGCGGCCGCCTTCTATTTCTCGGTGTTCGGCTGGGAGTACCAGAGCGCCGGTCCGGAATCCGGCGGCTACGGTTTCTTCCTGCTGGACGGCAAGATGCTGGGCGGTATCGGCCCGCTCACCGAGGAGGGCGCGTCCTCGGCATGGACACTGTATTTCCACACGCCCGACGCCGATGCCACGACCAAACTGGTGCAGGAGGCGGGCGGCACGGTCCGCGTCCCGCCCATGGATGTCTTCTCCTTCGGCCGGATGGCCGCCTACACCGATCCCGCCGGAGCCGAATTCGCGGTCTGGCAGCCGGGTGAGACGCGCGGCATGGAGGTGGTCTCCCAGCCCGGCGCGCTGTGCTGGACCGAGCTGTACACCACCGACGCGAAGGCCGTGACGGACTTCTATGCCGCGGTGTTCTCGTGGAACACCGCGGACACGCAGCTGACCCCCGAGATCGTCTACACGGTCGTATCCAGCCCGGGCGCGGAGGGCGCCGACACCGGGCAGGGCGGGATCATGCAACTGCAGCAGGACAATCTGGACGCCGGGTCGACCTCGGAATGGCATCCGTACTTCGCCGTGGCCGACTGCGATGCGAGCTTCGCCAGGGCCGTCGAGGCCGGAGCCACCGCGCTCATCCCGCCCATGGACACACCCGGTGTGGGCCGCCTGGCCATGTTCGCCGATCCGGCCGGCGCGCCGTTCGCCATCCTGCAACCCGAATAGATCCCCGCCATGGGCCGTCCGGCAACGAACAATCCCCAGCGGCATTACCGAATAGCAACCATCGAGTTCATAGTTCGGAAAAGGGATTGTCCGATGCGTACTGTCGTGCACGAGGCCGCGGGTGTGACCGCGGCCGCCGTGCTCGCCTCCTGATCCGTGACCGCCGAATCCCGCACGCGCCGGAGGGGTCGCGTGCGGGGCTAGCGGAATCACCGCCGTCGCGTCAAATCCCATCCTGCTCAAAAGGACTCGTGAGGCGACGGCCGGCATGGGATGGCTACCCTCGGGCAATGCTCAGACGGCGGCTCGGTGTCCGGATCCGGATTCTGGCGATCGCGCTGGTGCCGAGCCTGGCGTTGGTGGTCATCGGCGTGGGTGCGGCCGGCGCCCTGGTGGATCGCTCCGATGAGGCGCGCACCTGGGCCGATGAACTGCAGGCCGGTATCGCGCCCACCCGCGAGATCATCGAGGCCGTACAGGCCGAACGCCGAATCTCGGTGTGGCACACCGTCGGCGCCGAACCCGACATTCGCACGCTCACGGCGGCGCGGCTGCGCCTCGACACTGCGCTGCGGCTGCTCGCGCCCGCGCAATCACGGTTGTCCAGCATCGGCCCGGAGGAAATGGGTGACGCCACCGCCGCGTTCAGCGCCTTGGGCAACCGCCTCACCGGGATTCGCGCCGGGATCGATGGTGGCACACTGCCGATCGCCGAGGCCGACGCCTTCTACAGCCAGATGCCCGCGCTGGTGGCCGCGGGCACCGAGATCGCCCAGCAGACCGCGCCCGATGCCGCCACCGCCACCGAACTCTCGGACGCCAGCGAGGTGTTGCGCGGTCTGGAATCCATGAGCCGCGCAACCGCATTGGGCGCGGCGCTGGCCACCGAGACCGGTCTCACCCCGGAGCTGTCGGCCGAATTCATCCGCCTGGTGGGCTATTACCGCACGCGCATCGAACGGATGGTCGTCGACACCGATCCCGGCCAGGTGGCCGCGGTGCAGGCGCTGGTCACCGGCGGGGCCTGGCAGCGCACGGGTGCGATGGAAACCGTGCTGGCCCAACGCGCCCTCCCCCGCCCCGCCGGCGCCGGCGCTCCGGAATCGGAGCTGCCCATGACCGTGGGCGAATGGCAGAGCGCCGCCGATGAGGTCAATCGCGCGCTGGCCGAACTGTGGCAGTCCCAGAGCGCGCACGCGCAACGGCTGGCCAGCGACGCCGCCTCCGAAACCACCCGCAAGTCGCTGTGGGCGGGCGCGGGCATGCTGGTGATCGCGCTCGGTGCGATCCTGGTGGCCCTGGCGCTGGCCAATCGGATCATCCGGCGCCTGACGCGGTTGCGCAATGAGACCTTCGCCCTCGCCGACGAGCAGCTGCCCGAGACCATGCGCCGGCTGTCCGCGGGCGAAGCTGTCGACATCCGCGCCGAAACACCCCCGCTCGACTTCGGCAACGACGAAATCGGCCAGGTCGCAAAGGCGTTCAACCACGCGCACGAGGCCGCCGTCTCCGCCGCGGTCACCGAATCCCGCACCCGCGAGGGCGTGAAAGCGGTCTTCCTCAATATCGCCCACCGCTCCCAGGTGGTCGTGCACAAACAGCTCGAGCTCCTCGACGAGGCCGAATCCCGGCAAGAGGATCCGGCCCTGCTCGACATCTTCTTCCGCCTCGACCATCTCGCCACCCGCGAACGCCGCAATGCCGAGAACCTGGTCATCCTCGCCGGCGGCCGCCCCGGCCGCCAATGGCGCAACCCGGTTCCCCTGCTCGAACTCGTCCGCAGCGCCGTCGGCGAGACGATCGACTACAAGCGCGTTCGAACCGGCCGCCTCCCCGAGGTTTTCGTCGTCGGCCTCGCCGTCGGCGACCTCATCCACCTGCTCGCCGAACTGATCGACAACGCCACCGCCTTCTCCCCGCCCCAATCCCAGGTGTCGATCACCGGCCACACCGTCGGCCGCGGCGTGGCTCTCGAAATCAGCGACCAGGGCATGGGCATGCCCGACCCGGACCTCCTCCGCGTCAACGCCCTGCTCGCCACCCCCGCCGATTTCGGCGTCACCACCCTCTCCGAAGACTCCCGCCTGGGCCTGTTCGTCGTCTCCCTGCTGGCCGAACGCCACGGCATCGCCGTCAAACTCGCCGAATCCGACTACGGCGGCATCCGCGCCATCGTCCTCATCCCCGCCGCCCTCATCCCGGGCGAATTCGCCCCCGCGGACTACGATTCCGAGCAGCTCGCCATCGGCCGCCGCGCCGCGGCCAGGGCCGCCGCCGAGCGCGCCGCCGAGGCGGCGAGGGCCGCCGATTCGCCGCACACCACCGAGTTCTTCCCTGCCACAGGCGAATCGCCCGGACGATACGCCGAGCAGCCCGCACTGCCCGCCGCCCCGATACCGGACTCCGGGCCGGGCGGCGCCGATCGTCGAGCACGCGACCGCCCGCGGCCGGCCGCGTACCCAACGTCCGACGCCACGACTTACGAGGCGGCGGCCCCACATCCGCATTCCGGCGAACCGAAGCAGCTCGGTGGCCACACTCCACAGGGCTCCACTCCGGAAGCACCGCAGAGCCGGCCACACAACGGGACCGGCGACGGAACGCGGCCCGTGTTGCCGCGGCGTCGGCGGCAGGAGAATCTGGCGCCGGAGTTGGCGCACGATCCGCGGCCTCAGGCCGACGCGCCGCCGACGACTGTGCAGCGCAGTGCCGAGCAGGCGCGAGATCTCATGTCCGCCATCGAGATCGGGACCCGGCAGGGTCGGCAGGCCGATGTGGGTGGGTTTTCCCCGAACGACTATCGACAGGAAGGTGATGGTGAGCAGTTCACCCGCCGGTGACCTCGACTGGCTGCTGGATGATCTCGTGGACAAGCTGGCGGGGGTTCGCCATGCCGTGGTGCATTCCACGGACGGATTGCTGCTGGGGCGGTCGGCCGGGATGGATCGCGAGGATGCGGAGCATTTCGGGGCCATGTCCTCGACGCTGTACGGGCTCTCGCGCAGTGCGGGACATCGGTTCAACGGTGGCGGGGTGCGGCAGGCGGTGATCGAGCTGGAGCGGGCGGTGCTGTTCGTGACCGCCGCGGGCTCGAATGCGTGCCTGGCGTTACAAGCCGGGCCGCAGGCCAATCTGGGCATGGTCGCCTACGAGATGAATCTGACCGTGCAGCGGGTCGGCGCCTTCTTGTCCACGAGCGCCCGGCGATCCGGATGAGCCGATCATTCCGGTGCACGCATAGCGACGCTTGTCAATTGCTCTCCCGCTCAACGGGATCGAAGCGGCGAGTGTGACCTACGTCCCGATACGTTGCGCAAATGTTCAGAGCGAGGCTCGGTGTCCGGACCCGTGTTCTCGCCATCGCACTGGTTCCGAGCGCGGCGCTGCTCGTCATCGGTGTGGGTGGCGCGGGATATCTGGTGGCACAGGGCAATCACGCACGTGAGTGGGGAGCCGCACTGCAGGACGCCACCCCGACGACCCGGGAACTGGTGAACGCGGTCCAAGGGGAGCGGCAGGTGACGCTGGCGCAGCTGGCCGGTGAGACCCCGAATCCGAAAGCCTTGGCCGAGGCGCGATTACGGATGGATGCGGCCATCATCCTGCTGGAGCCGATCACCGCGCAGATGGAGGCGCTGGGCCCGCAGGGGGTCACCGGTGACGTCGGCGGCTTCCAGACCCTGACCCGGCAGCTGTCGGCCATCCGCACCCAGGTCGACGCGGGCGCGCTGCCGTTCGCCGACGCGTACAAGTTCTACGGCCATCTGCTGGATCTGGTGTCGGTCGGCACCAGCGTCGTCATGGTCACCGCGCCCACCTCCGAGGTCGCGGTCGAGACCGGGGAAACCCTGACCCTCATCTCGGCCTCGGAAATGCTCACCCGCAGTGCGGGATTGGCCGAGGTGCTGCTGCACGACGGCACCCTGCCGCCGGAGCTCGGCATCGAATACGCGCGCCTGACCGGCGGTTACCGCATCGGCGTCGAGGCCCTGGCGCGCGACGCCGACGACGCCACCACCATCAATGCCGCCGCGCTCATCACCGGCCAGAACTGGCAGAAGCTGATCATCATGGAGAACTCCCTGATGGCCCGCGCCCTGGACCCGGTCACCAATCCCGATCCGAAACCGGTGCCGCTGGCGTTCACCGAGCAGGAATGGCGCGACACGGTCAACAGCGTGAACCAGACGCTGCTGACCCTGTGGGACGTGCAGAGCCTGCACGCGCAGGGCCTGTCCGAGGAAGCCGGCGAAGAGGACGCCCGCAACTCCCTGCTCGCCGGCGGCGGCATGTTCCTGGTGGCGGTGTCGGCCTTCGGTGTCGCACTGGTGCTGGCCAACCGGATCATCCGCCGCCTCAAGCGCTTGCGCGACCAGACCCTGGCCCTGGCCGACGACCGGCTGCCGCAGACCATGAACCGGCTGCGCGCCGGCAAGGACGTGGACGTGGCCGCGGAGACGCCGCCGCTGGACTTCGGCAGCGATGAAATCGGCCAGGTGGCCAAGGCTTTCAGCCACGCCCACGAGGCCGCGGTCGAGGCCGCCGTCACCGAGGCGCGCACCCGGGAGGGTGTGAAGGCGGTCTTCCTCAATATCGCCCACCGCTCCCAGGTGGTGGTGCACCGGCAGCTGGAGGTGCTCGACGACGCCGAGTCCAAACAGGAGGATCCGGCGCTGCTGGAGATCTTCTTCCGCCTCGACCATCTCGCCACCCGCGAACGCCGCAATGCCGAGAACCTGATCATTCTCGCCGGCGGGCAGCCGGGCCGGCAGTGGCGCAATCCGGTGAGTCTGGTGGAGGTGGTGCGCTCGGGTGTCGGTGAGGCCCTGGACTACACGCGCGTGAAGATCACCCGACTGCCCGAGGTGGCGGTGGCCGGCAGCGCGGTGGCCGACCTGGTGCACCTGATCGCCGAGCTGGTCGACAATGCCGCGCATTTCTCCCCGCCGACCTCGCAGGTCGAGGTGCGCGGCAATGTGGTCGGCAAGGGCATTGCCGTGGAGATCGTCGACCAGGGCATGGGTATGCCCGAGTCCGAGCTGGCGCGGGTCAACGAGATGCTGCGCAATCCCCCGGATTTCGGCGTCAACACGCTGTCGGAAGATTCGCGGCTGGGCATGTTCGTGGTCGCCCAGCTGGCGGTCCGCAATGGGATCTCGGTGCGGCTCACCGAGTCCGATTACGGCGGGGTGCGCGCCATCGTGCTGATTCCCTCCAGCCTGACCGTGACCGCCGCCGGCACCGGGGAGATCCCGGTGGTGGCCAAGCAGCTCGAACCCGTTGCCGCGCAGCCGGAGGAGCCGCGCGCGGCCCGCCAGCTCGAGGCCCCGCCGCCGCTGCCGGCGCGTCCGGGCCCGACGGCGCCCGAACGCCCGCTCACGCCCCGCTACTCCCCCGCCCCGGCGTTCGACGCCTTCGCCGCCCCGCCGCGTTCGTTCGAGGAGCAGGCCAAACCCTACGAGCCGCCCACCGAGCCGAATCCCCCGCATCGGCAGACCGTTCCGGCCCCGCAACCGGAAATCGGTTTCCGGCCTCGAGAATTCATGCGCGCCCAGTACACTGGCTCCGACGTCCGGCCCGCGCTCCCGCGTAGGCGCCGGCAGGCAAGTCTCGCACCGGAATTGGCGCAGGACACGACGTCCCCCGAGGCGCCGTCCCAGCCCACCCGCACGGCCGAGCAGGCCCGAGACCTCATGTCCGCCATCGAAAACGGAACCAGGCAGGGCCGCCGGGCCGATCCCGGTGTGTCCGAGCCTGTGTCCAACCCATTCCCCGACCGACAGGAAGGCGACGGTGACCACCTCAAACGCTGGTGATCTCAACTGGCTACTCGACGATCTGGTCGATCGGCTAGCCGGTGTCAGACACGCCGTTGTGCACTCCACCGACGGCCTGCTGCTGGGCCGCTCCTCCGCCATGAGCCGGGAGGACGCCGAGCACTTCGGCGCCATGTCCTCCACCCTGTACGGGCTGGCCCGCAGTGCGGGAACGCGTTTCGACGGCGGCGGCGTGCGCCAGGCGGTCATCGAGCTGGATCGGGCGGTGCTGTTCGTGACCGCGGCCGGCAGCCACGCCTGCCTCGCCTTACAGGCGACCGAGCAGGCCAATCTCGGCATGGTCGCCTACGAGATGAATCTGACGGTGCAGCGTGTCGGCACCTATCTGTCCACCACCCCGCGCCACCATCTGGCCGGACAGGTCAATCCCCGACTGTCATGATGGCCAGGCCGGGGGAACATTGGTTCGACGAGGCTGCTGGTCCGTTGGTGCGCCCCTACGCCCGGACCGGCGGCCGAACCATGGGCGCGGGACACGATCTGGACATGCTCACGGTGGTGGTGGTCCCCAATGCCGCCCCGCCGCTGCGCCGTGTCGAGCCGGAGTACACCGATATCGTGCGGTTGTGCCGGCTCCCGCTCTCGGTGGCCGAAGTGTCGGCCGCCCTGCGGCTACCGCTCGCGGTGACCAAAATCCTTGTCGGCGACCTCATCTCAGACGGCATCCTCAACTTCCGTGCACCGGCCTCCCCCGAGACCACACCCGGTGACCTCAACATTTTGCGAGCAGTTCTCGATGGCATCCGAAAACTTTGACAATTCCGCGCCGCTGGCCGCCTCGGTGAAGATCCTCATCGCGGGCGGTTTCGGCGTCGGCAAGACGACCCTCGTGTCCACGATCAGCGAGATCACCCCGCTGCGCACCGAAGAGCTCATTACCGAGCTCTCCGCGGGCGTGGACGATCTACGCGGCGTCGAAGGCAAGACCACCACCACGGTGGCCCTGGACTTCGGCCGCATCACCATCGACCAGAGCCTGGTTCTCTACCTGTTCGGCACCCCCGGCCAGGATCGCTTCTGGTTCCTGTGGGACGAATTGGCCCGCGGCGCCCTGGGCGCGGTGGTCCTGGCCGACACCCGCCGCCTGGAGGGCTCCTTCGCCGCCATCGACTTCTTCGAACGCCGCGGAGTCGCGTTCACGGTAGCGGTGAACTGCTTCGAAGGCGCCCCCCTCTACACCCCGGTCGAGGTCCGCGACGCCCTCGACCTCGACGAGCACATCCCCGTCCTGCTCTGCGACGCCCGCGACCGCGGCTCCTGCAAGAACGTCCTGATGACCCTGGTCGAATACCTCATCGACCGCGCCGCCGCCAAGGTCGTCAGCTAGCAGGGCGCCCGGCAGCTTCGCGCGTGCTCACACGGGATTCGACTGGACCGCATCGGCTTCGGCTGCCGCCCGGCCGTGTTCGGTGGCGGCGAAGGCGCGGTGGATCAAGGGGCGCAGCAGCGGGGACTGCACCGCGCGCATCACCCAGGCGTTGCATCGGATTCCCAGCGCCGATCGCGGGGCCGCGGCCGCGACGCGGCCCGGCGGGAGTTGCTGGGCCGAGGCGGCGCGGGGCCGCATGGCTTGTTCGAATGCCGCCAGCGCGCCGGGCAGGCGGGCGGGGGCGTCGAGGGCGCCGGCCGAGCGGAGGGCCGACGCCAGTTCGGCGGCGCCGCGCAGGGCGAGGGCGGTGCCGAGGCCGCTGAGGGGGCTGGCGCACCAGGCGCTGTCGCCGACCAGCACGACGCGGCCGTCGTGCCAGCGGGGCATGTGCACCTGGTCGTAGGTGTCCAGCGCGAAGTCCGGGGCGTGGCGAGCCGCGGTCAGGAACTCGCGCGCACGCCAGCCCGCACCGGCGAAAGTTCGCTCGAGCAAGGCGAACCGGGCCTCGCGATCACCGCCGCGGGGCAGTGTGTCCGCGGCGAAGGTCAGGCCGATCTCCTGTTCGCCGGGATGGCCCGGGCGGGCTTCCAGCGCCAGCCGTCCGGGAGTGTTGTAGAGCAGGAACCAGCCGTCCAGCTTCGGCGTGCCCGGCCCTTCGACGAGGGTGAACCAGGCGTGCGCGAGGCCGAGCGGCTTGCGGTAGTTCTCCTCCGGCCCGAATCGCAGCGCACGGACCCGCGAGTGCGCGCCGTCCGCGCCGACGACCAGATCGAACTCCTCGGATCCGCCGCTGCGGAACCGCACCCGCACGCGATCTCCCGAATCCGCGAGCGCTTCGACGGTTTCGCCGAATCGGTGCGTGACGCTCGGTCCGGCGGCGTCGTGGATGATGCGGGCGAGGTCGGTGCGCAGCAGTTCCTCGGTCGACACCAGGCCCCGCCCGCCGAACGCCGTCACCGGCATCGCTGCGAGCCGCCGCTCGTCAGCGGTGATCCATGCCGCACCGCGTTGCGGCACAAGGCAATTCCGCGCCTGCTCGAGCAGCCCGGCGTGCCGCAGCACCTCCCGGCTGTCGCCGCGCAGGTCGACGGTCTGACCACCGGTGCGCACGGCCGGGGCGATCTCGGCGACGGTCACCTCCCAGCCGTCTCGTTCCAGCAACAGCGCGAGCATGTCCCCCGCGATGCCACCCCCGACGATGAGCACTCGTGCCATGACCCGCTCCCCTTGCCCTCTGATGCGAAGATTTCGCATTAACGGTAGAGCCGTCGACACGCTAATTGCAAGAGTTTCGCGTTAGACTTCGGTTCATGGCACAGGCGACAGGAACAGCGCGTCCCGGCGGCCGCACCGCCCGCACCCGCGCGGCCGTGCACGAGGCCACCCGGCAGCTGCTGGCCGAATCCGCCGACGGCAGCATCGAAATCGCCGCGGTGGCAGCCCGTTCCGGCGTCCACCTCGCCACGATCTATCGCCGCTGGCGCACGGTCGAGGGCCTCATCATCGACACGATCATGGCGGAACTGACCGCCCAGTCACCCGTGCCCGCCACCGGCGACCTGCGCGCCGACCTGCTCACCTGGACCACGAACATGCTCACCGACCTGACCCGGCCCCGACAGCGCGCCTTCTTCCGCGCGATGGCCCGGGCGAGCAGCGCCGAGCAGGGCCTCATCGACATGGCGGAATTCACCGCGCCACGCATGCACCAGTTCCAGGCCACCCTCGACGCCAGCGGCGCCACGGTCCTCGACAGCCGCGACATCGTCGAGCTGATCCTGTCCCCCGCCTATATCCGCGCCCTGGTCTCCATGCCCTTGGACCCGGCCGCCGACGCCCCCCGCCTCGTCGACAACCTCATCGCCGTCCGCGACCACCGAACCGCCGCCGCCCGCAACCGCTGACGCGGTCACCAGCGCACCGGCAGCGCGGTGACGCCACCGGTGAGGACATCGCGCCGCATCGTCAGTTCCGCGACGTCGACCGCCAGTTCCAGGGTGGGAAATCGGGTGACCAGCCCGGTGAAGGCCACCTGGAGTTCGATGCGGGCCAGAGGTGCGCCCAGGCAGTAGCGGGCGCCGTGCCCGAAGCTGAGATGCGCGGGGCCGGGCCGGGTGATGTCGACGCGGTCGGGGTCGGGATAGACGGCCGGATCGTGGTTGGCGGCGCCGGTGTCCAGCAGCACCAGGTCACCCGCGCGGATCGTCACCGCGCCGAGCTCGATATCCGTTCGCGCGTACCGCGGAATGCCGACGCCGCCCTTGTCCGGCGCGCGCAGGATCTCCTCGACCGCCCGCGGAACGAGTCCGGGATCGTCCACCAGGGCCCGCCACTGGTCCGGGTTCGTCAACAGCAGCAGGGCGCCCGAACCGATTTGCACCACGGTGGTTTCATGTCCGGCGAACAGGAGCCCCATGGACAGTTCGGCCACCTCGGCATCGGTGACGTCCGCGACCGCGCACAGGCGTGAGATCACGTCGTCCGCCGGTTCGGCGCGCTTGCGGGCCACCAGATGCAGTCCGTACCCGAACAATTCGGCCAGGCCCTGTTCGGATCGGGCTTGATCGCGGATATTGGCGGCGTCGGCGGTCCAGCCGCGGAATCGGTCGCGATCGGCGTAGGGCACGCCCAGCAGTTCACAGATCACCAGGATCGGCAGCGGAACCGCCAGTGCGGCATGCAGATCCGCCGGTGAGCCGTGGGCGGCCAGGTCGTCGAGCAGCCGCGCGGCCAGTTCCTCGACATGTCCACGCAGGGCGCGCATGCGTTTGGGCGTGAAGTGCGGTTGCAGCAGCGACCGCATGCGGGCGTGGTCGGCGTGCTCGGTGTCGAACTCACCCATCGGGCCGCCGAAGAGCGCCGACTTTCCGGTTCTGGCAGCGGTTTCCGGAGCCGGGTGGGCGCGGCCGAGCCGGGGGTCGTCGAGGAAGCGGCGCACCAGGGCGTGCTCGGTGACCAGCCAGGCGGCATCGCCCACCGCCGTGCGGACCGGATGGATCGGTCCACGGGCCTGCAAGACACGCAGTTCGGGCGCGGCGCGCAGGGGATCGGTCTGATCGAAGGGCAATTGCGCGACGGATGCCATCGCGGCCTCCCAGTGGATGTTCAATCGAACTTGTATAACTGCTCTTAAACAAGGCTACTTGTATAGTCTGACTTGAACAAGAGGAGGGTTGTCGCGGTGACGGCGGTGAATCGTCCGGAACGTGCCCGGCGCATGCCGCGGGCGCAGCGGCGTGAGCAGATCCTCGACGCGGCCACCCGCACCTTCGCGCGGACCGGATTCGCGGCGACCGGGCTGGCGGACATCGCCGCCGCGGCCGGTGTCACCCATGTCATCCTGTATCGGCATTTCGCCTCGAAAACCGAGCTGTACCGGGCGGTTCTGGACCGGGCGTGCCTACGGCTGGATGACTCCGTCGGCACCGACGACTTCGACGAGGACACCCTGCCCGCGTTGCTGCGCGCGGCCGCGGCCGACCCGGACGGCTTCCGCCTGCTGTTCCGGCACGCGGCGCGGGAACCGGAATTCCGCGATGTGATCGACTCGATCAGCGCGGAGTCGACCGCCATCGCCGACCGGCACCTGGCCGCGGCGATTCCGCCGGGCCCGTGGCGGGACTGGGCGTCACGCGTCGTCCCGGCCTTCACTCTCGATGCCGTCATCGCCTGGCTGGACGGGGGCTGTCCCGACCCGGCCCATGCCGCGGAACGCATTCAACTGGCCGTGCAGGGCATTATCGAGGCGGCCGCGCGGGCGGACTGAAACGAGTGGAGCCCCGGCCGGGGTGCGGCCGGGGCTCCGGGAGAGTGGTTGCCGTGCAGGCGATTACCGCAGGTGCGGCAGGTCGACGTCGGCGAAGTCGCTGATCCAGCGGTGGGGTGGGCGGGGGCTGTTGGGTTCGCCCGGGCGGGTGACGCCGAGGGCGTGCCAGCCGGCGGCGACGGCGGCGTCGAGTTCGTCGGGGTGGTCGGACAGGAACAGGATGCTTTGTGCGGGAACGCCGATGGCGCCGGCGATCTTCTCGTAGGAGGCGGCGTCGCGCTTGGGGCCTGCGGTCGAGAGGTCGAAATGGCCGCTCAGCAAAGGAGACAGGTCGCCTTCGCGGGTGAAGGCGAACCAATCCTTCTGGTTGCGGACCGAACCCGAGGAGTAGATGTAGAGCTCCAGGCCGGATTCGCGCCAGGCGCGCAGGACCGGGGGGACGTCGGGGAAGAACTCGCCGAACAGGGCTCCCGCCCGGAAGCCCTCGGCGCAGATGATGCCCTGGGCGGCTTTCAGGGGTTCGGATTTCACATCCGTGTTGAGCCAGGTGATGAGGATGTCGGCCACCTCGGCCGCGTCGGCGTCCGGGCGTTCGGCCTGGGCGCGGGTGGCGGTGAGGATGGGATCGGCTGCGCCGCCCTGGTTTTCGGCCAGCCAGCCCGGCAGGCGGTCGCGGGTGTAGCCGTAGAGGTCCTCGCGGACCGCGCTGGTCGGGCTGGTGGTTCCCTCGATGTCGAGGACGATGGCCTTGATCATGCGGTGAGCAGGTCGTCGAGGGTGGGGAAGCCGCTGGAGATCTTGTCGCCGGTGAAGTCGCCGATCCAGCCGTCCTCTTCCTCGAAGAAGCGCACGGCCACGAATTCGGGGCGGGTGCCCATGTCGAACCAGTGCAGGGTCCCGGCGGGCACCGAGACGAGATCGCCGGCGGTGCAGACGGTGGCCAGGACCTCGTCGCCGAGGTGCAGGTAGAAGCAGCCCTGGCCGGCGGCGAAGAAGCGCACCTCGTCTTCGGCGTGGCGGTGCTCGTCGAGGAATTTGGTGCGGGCGGCGACGGCCTTGGCGGGCCATTCCGGGTCGGCGTCGTCGGGGTGGATGCGGGCCACGTCGATGAACTTGTAGCGGCCGTCGGCATTGAGTTCGGCGATGCGGTCGGCGTATTCGGCCTGGATGTCCTCGGTCGAGGTGGCGGCGGACAGGCCTTCCAGCAGCGGCCAGCGCTCGAAGGTGATGCCGCGCTTGCCCAGTTCGGCGGCGATCTCGGCGTCGTCGCTCGTGCGCAGTTTCACGTCGGTGGCGTCCTGGTCGGACATGATCTGTAGCAGAGTCATCGGGGTTCCTCCTCGGAACTAATTGTCGCCCACCGGAATCTCACGGTGTCCGGTCAATGTGGTCAGCTCGCACATCGCCTCGAGGCATTCGGCGCGGTCGCGCGCCTGCGCCAGATCGGCGCCCCAGGCGGTGATGCCGTGCCCGGCGATGAACAGCACGGGCGGGGCATCGGGATGCTCGGTCAGGTATTTCTCGATGTCCGCACCGATGCGCGGCACCTCGGCGTGGTTGGGGAACACCGGAATATCGATGGCGTCGGGGCGTTGTCCGCCCAGGCCCTTGATCAGCTCGTAGCCGGCGAAGCGCACGGTCCGCACCGCCGCGCCGCCCGCGCCGATCGACAGCGCCGTCGCGTGCGGCGGATGCACGTGCACCACCGCGCCCGCCGCGCGCACCCGGTACACGGCGGTGTGGATGGTCGTCTCCGCCGAGGGCCGCTTGCCGCCCGCGGTGACAGGCGTCGAATCCGCGACGGCGACGGTCACCGTGTCGGTCTCGGTGAGTTCGCCCTTGGACAGTCCGCTCGCCGTGATCACGGCCGAATCGCCTTGGCGCACCGAGATATTGCCCGCGGTGCCGGGCATCCACCCGTTGGCGTAGAGCCCGCGTGCGATATCGGCGATCTCCCGCCCGGCGCGCAGGGCGGCGTCCGCCTCGGCCAGTCGCAGGACACGTTCCATGGCGGTGAGCACCTCGTCGGAGGCCGTGCCGACGCCGCCATCCCCGGCGGCGCGGGCGCCGGCCGGGTCGGTGAGCACGCCGTGCTCGGTGACGACAGCGGTCACCAGCTCCGGCGGGGTCACGTCGAAGGCGGGGTTGAAGGTGCGCGTGCCCTCGGGAGCCGTTGTCACCCCGCCGAATCCGGTGACCTCCGCGGCGGCGCGCTGCTCCACCACGATGTCGCCGCCGCGGGCGGTGGCGATGTCGCGGGTGGATTCGGGGGCGACGACGATGAACGGAATCCCGTGCCGCTTGGCGGCGATGGCCAGCATGTAGGTGCCGATCTTGTTGGCGACCGACCCGTCGGCGGTGATCCGGTCCGCGCCCACGATGACCGCGTCCACCTCTTCGGTGGCCATGGCCCACGCGGCGGCGGAATCGATGGTGAGCCGGTGCGGGATACCGGCTTCGGCCATTTCCCAGGCGGTCAGGCGCGCGCCCTGCAACAGCGGGCGGGTCTCGTCCACGATCACCTCGGCCAGGGCGTCGCGCTGATGCAGCACGCGCAGCGCGCCGATGGCGGTGCCCCACGCGGTGGTGGCGAGGCGGCCGGTATTGCAGTGGGTGAGCAGCCGCAGCGGACGATCCCCGCACAGCTGCTGCAGCAGATCGGCGGCATGGGTGGCGGCGGCCAGGTTGACGCGGCCGTCCTCGGCCTGCATCTCCTGCGCCTCGGCGAGTACGGCGGCCACGCCCTCGGGCAGTTTGGCCAGGGCGCGCTGCACGCCCCACGCCAGGTTCACCGCGGTCGGGCGGGCATCGGCAATGCGCGTCGCCTCCGATGCCACGGCCGCGGCGTCCACGACCCCGTCGGTGGTGTGTGCGAGCGCCGCGATCACCACGCCGAAGGCCCCGGACACGCCGATCGCGGGCGCGCCCCGAATGGCCAGGGATTGGATGGCCTCGATGAGTTCGTCGACCGTCGTGATCCGTAACTGTCGCAATTCCTGCGGCAGCACCCGCTGATCGATCGTGACCAGGGCCCCGTCGACCCACTCGATCGAACTCTGATCCATCTAGATGTGACCCCTCGGCTGGCGTATGTCGGCGCGCCCGCCGACTGCGGACGCACGCTCACCGTATCGAACCAGGATCCCCGCGTGACCGGTAGGTTTCGGATCAAGCGAATCCGAAACGCCCGGATCGGGCCGCGGGCGGGTCCCGGTCTCCGCGCTGGGCGCGGGTCCCGGTCTCCGGGATGCCCGCGGTGTCCTCTCCCGGCGCCCGCCCATACCCGACTACGATCTCGGTATGGCGAGAGAACGGCGCACCCGCAAGATCACCGTATCGGTGCCCGAGGAAATCGCCGCCACCCTGGATGATTGGCGGCGCAAGGGCCGGATCGAATCGGTGTCCGCGTTCGTCGCGGAATCGGTGAAGGCCCGCGTCGACCGCGCCGAATCGCTGGCCCGCATCGAGCAGATCTTCGGCGGCCGCCCACCCCTGGACCTGATCAATCGCGCCCGCGCCGTGCAGGGTCTGCCCCCTTTACCTGAGGAGGATGCCGCCGGCGACCACGCCGGCGCGGCATGACCTCCCCCGGCGCGACCCTCGGTGGCGTCGTCTTCGATACGGCCGCTCTCACCGCGTGGGCGCATCGCGTGGCCTATGTGCAGTCGGTGGTCTGGGCGACCGCCGATGCCGGGCACACCATCATCATTCCGGCCACCACGCTCGCCGCCGCCCGCGCGCTGATCTCGCCCGGCCGCCACGACATTCTCTCGGTGCTGCTGGATCTGCCCAATACGGTGATCCAGCCGCTCGATCGGCCCGCCAGCGATCACCTCGGCGCGGCCCTGGCCGACCGGCCCGACGCCGATGCGCTCATTCCCGCCGGGCACGCCACCATCGAGGCGGTCAGCCGCGATTGGCCGTGTCTGACCGATCGCCCGGATACTTTGCGCAAGCTCGATCCGCGCGTGCAGACCGATATCTTGCCCTGATCCGCGCACCAAGGCCGCCCGGATCAGGCGCGGGCCGGTGTCCAATCAGGCGCGGGCCGGCGCTCGATCAGGCGCGGGCGAGCGCCAATGTGACGTTGTGGCCGCCGAATCCGAAGGAATTGCTCAGCGCGTATTCCAGGCGCTGGCGGCGCGGGCGGTCGGCGACGACATCCAATTCGACGTCCTCGTCGAGCTTTTCGAAGTTGAGGGTGGGCGGCACGAGTTGTTCGCGCAGGGTGCGCAGGGTGAGGATGGCTTCCAAAGCGCCGACCGCGCCGATGGAATGGCCCAGCGCCGATTTCGGCGCGTAGACCGAGGCGTGCGGGGTGACCGACATGATGGCCTTGGCTTCGGAGGCATCGCCGATCGGGGTGGAGGCCGCGTGCGCGTTGATGTGGTGAATGTCGGCGGATTCCAGGCCCGCGGTGGCGATCGCCTTGCGCATGGCCCGGGCCGCGCCTTCACCGTCGGGAGCGGTGCCGGTGATGTGGTAGCCGTCGGAGGTGATGCCCGCGCCGAGGACGCGGCCCTCGATGGCGGCGCCGCGGGCGCGGGCGTGCTGTTCGGATTCCAGGACCAGCAGTGCGCCGCCCTCGCCGAAGACGAAGCCGTCGCGGTCACGGTCGAAAGGCCGTGACGCGCGGGCGGGTTCGTCGTTGCGGGTGCTGAGCGCGCGCATCATGGCGAAACTGGCGATCGGGACCGCGTCCATGTGCCCCTCGACGCCGCCCGCCACCACGACGTCCGCCTCGCCGGTGACAATGAGTCGCCAGGCGTGCGCGATCGCCTCGGTGCCGGACGCGCACGCCGAGATCGGTGCGTACACACCGGCTTTGGCGCCGAGTTCGAGGCCGATGGTGGCTGCCGACCCATTGGGCATGACCATCGGGACGGTCAGCGGCGGCACCTTGCGGTACCCGCCCGCGCGCATGACGTCCACCGCGTGCACCAGCGAATCACCGCCGCCCAGACCGGTGCCGATCACCACCGCCAGTCGTTCCGGATCCACCTCGGGCGCACCCGCGGTCTGCCACACCTGCCGCCCCAGGACCAGGGCCAGCTGCTGCACGAACGACAGCCGCCGCTGCTCGATCCGGGTCAACTGCTCCCCCGGCTGCGCGGTCAGCCGCCCGCCGATGCGCACCGGCAGCTCGTATTCGTTCACGAAATCGTCGGTGAGCGCGGCGATTCCGCTCTCCCCCGCGAGCAGCCGCGCCCAGGTGCCCTCCAGGTCCGGCGCGAGGCAGGTGGTGGCGGCCATGCCGGTGACGACAACGCGACGGGCAGTTTCTGAAGCAGTTGTTACACCCATGCCGTCAAGGAATACCTGTAGCACCCGCTACAGTCAACTCGTGCCCCGCCCACTCGACCACGCGCGACGCGCCGAACTGCTCGACGGCGTCATCGCCTACATCGCCGACCACTGCCTCGCCGAGGTCTCACTGCGCCCGCTGGCCGACTACCTGGGCACCAGCTCCCGCATGCTCATCCACTACTTCGGCACCAAAGAAGCCATGATGGTCGCCGCACTCGAAACCCACCGCCCCGACATCGGCGCCCTGTTCGCGAACGTGGACTCGCTGGACACCCTGCGGACACGGCTGCTCGAATCCTTCACCCTGAACACCACCGGCGACGGCGCCGCCAGCCTGCGCGTACTGCTGCAAGTCCTGGGCGCGGCCACCGTTCCGGACAGTCCGCTGCGCCCCTTCGCCACCCAGGCCATCGAGGCCGTCGTGACTCCGCTGGCCGAGTCCCTGCGGCGCATCGAACCCCGCCTGGACGATCCGGAGTCGGCGGCGACCCTGCTGGTCTCGGGAATGCGCGGCCTGATCCAGGATTGGTGGATCACCGGCGACACCGCACGAGTGGAACGCGCCGTGCGCAAACTGGTGGATGGCGCCGTCGCCCGAAACTGACAGGCACGCCGCTCCCTCGGCCGAGGCGTCGGCCGCGACCGCGCAGCGACAGGGAGCTGTCCGAACCGTGGCCGCAGCAGGTCTCGTTGTGTGCGCTGCTGCCCCTTCCAGCACCCGGGCGCCACGCACACCGCTCGGTCCGCCGGGCCCGGTCCACCGGTTAACGCTGACCCGCGCGCCGCGTTGAGTGCTCGCCGCCTCCACCGTGCGGTGGCCGATTGTCGGTAGCGTGTTTCTCGGACCGTGGAGAGGGGAGCTCGATGTTGGAAGTCGCGCATTTGGTGCGCCGGTTCGGGGAGCACGTGGCGGTGGACGATGTGTCGTTCGCGGTGGCGCCCGGGGCGTTGACCGGGTTCGTGGGCGGTAATGGCGCGGGGAAGACCACGACCATGCGGATGATCATGGGTGTGCTGGCCGTGCACGGCGGTGAGGTGCGCTGGGATGGGCGGGCCGTGACGGCGGCGGATCGGCGGTCGTTCGGGTATATGCCCGAGGAGCGGGGTCTGTATCCCAAGCAGCCGGTGGTCGATCAGCTGGTGTATCTGGCGCGGCTGCGGGGCATGTCCGCGGCGGCGGCGCGGGCGCGCGCGGATGAGCTGTTGCGGCGGTTCGATCTCAGCGGGCGGGGCAAGGACAAGTTGGAATCGCTGTCGCTGGGCAATCAGCAGCGGGTGCAGATCGCGGCCGCCATGATCGCCGAGCCCGCGGCGCTGATCCTCGACGAACCGTTCTCGGGGCTGGATCCGGTGGCGGTGGACTCGATGGCGGAGCTGTTGAGAGAGTATGCCGCACAAGGTGTTCCGGTGCTGTTCTCCTCCCATCAGCTCGATCTGGTGGAGCGATTGTGCGATGAGCTGGTGATTCTCGCCGCCGGCAAGGTGGTCGGGCAGGGCTCGGTCGAGGAACTGCGCGCCGGCAGTGCCCTGCGTTACCGGCTGGTGCTCGGCGGTGATCCGGCCTGGCTCAACGGATTCGCGGGGGTGCGAGTGCTCGAGACCAATGGCGCGCGGGCGGTAGTGGAACTCGCCGGCGCGAGCACCGACGACCTGCTGCGCGCGGCGCTCGAACGCGGTTCGGTGCGCGAGCTGGCCGAGGTGCGTCCCTCCGTGGCCGAGATCTATCGAGAGGTGACGGCATGACCGAGTCGAGTTCCCCCGCAACCGACGCCGCGCCCGGCGGGGTGTGGCGCATTGTCGCCCAGCGCGAGATCGCGGTGAAGCTGCGCGACCGCAACTTCCTCATCTCCACCGCCATCACCATCGTGGCCATTGTCGCCTCGCTGGCGTTGAGCGGGTTCATCGGCAGCCGCACCGAGACCATCGAGGTCGCGGTGGCGGGCACGAATGCCGGGCAGGTCATCGCCACCGCGGACACGCTCGCCGACAGCGCCGGCAAGAACATCGATTTCACCGCCCACGAGGTCGCCGACACCGCCGCCGCCGAACAGCAGGTCCGCGACGAAACCGTCGATATCGGCCTGGCGCCGGACGAATTCGGGTGGCGGCTCATCGGCCGCTCCGCCGAGAACACCGATGCGGCCACCTATATCACCGCGGCGGCCCAGCAGCTCGCCATGCGGCAGAACGCCGCCGCGGCGGGCACGTCGCTCGAGCAGCTCGCCCGAGGCGGCGCCGTCACCTACGACCTGCTCGACAAGGCCGCGGTCGATCCGGGCCTGGCCAAGGTCGTCGCCTTCGTCTTCGCGTTCCTGTTCTACCTGGCCTCGGTGCTGTTCGGCATGGCCATCGCCCAGAGCGTCATCGAGGAGAAGCAGAACCGCATCGTCGAAATCCTGGCCAGCGCGATCCCCTTGCGCCAGCTGCTGATCGGCAAGGTCGCCGGCAATACCGTCATGGCCTTCGGCCAGCTGGTCCTGTTCGTCGCCGCCGGCCTCATCGGCCTGGCCGCCACCGGCCGCGGCGATCAGATCACCCAGATCGGCAGCGCCGCAGGCTGGTTCGTGGTCTTCTTCGTCGTCGGCTTCCTGGCCCTCGCCAGCCTCTGGGCCGTCGCCGGCGCCCTGGCCACCCGCAATGAGGACCTGCAATCCACCGCCACTCCCCTGTCCATGTTCATCATGCTGGTCCTGTTCGCCGGCATCTTCCTCACCGGCACCGCCCGCGTCGTCGCCTCCTACGTGCCCATCGTCTCCATCGTCTCCATGCCCGCCCGCCTCGCCGACGGCACCGCCGCCTGGTGGGAGCCCCTCATCGCCTTGGCGATCATGGCCCTGGCGACCTACGCCGTCGTCGTGGTGGCGGAGAAGATCTACCGCCGCTCGCTCATGCAAACCCAGGGCCGCCTGACCATGAGACAGGCGCTGGCTGTAGAAGATTGAGAGTGAAACAGCAACGACCGGGAACTGGTGGCGGCCGCTTCTCGCACAATGCCGCCACCAGTTCCCGGTGATCGCATGACCAGCTCACGCACGGCCGGATTGGGCCGGGAGTTCGGGTGGTTGTGGGCCTCCTACGCGGTCAGCACCTTCGGGACCCGGCTCGCCTTCGACGCGTTCCCGCTGATCGCCATTCTGGTGTTGCACGCGGGCGCGGCCCAGGTCTCGGCTCTGGCGGCGGCGGGGCTCGCGGTCGGTGCGGTGATCGCGGTGCCGCTGGGCGCCTGGGTCGAATTCCGTCGCAAACGGCCGATCATGATCGGCGCGGACCTCTTCCGCCTGCTGGCGCTGCTGTCGGTGCCCGCCGCCTATGTCCTCGACCGATTGAGTTACCCGCACCTGATCGTGGTCGCGATCCTGGTCGCGGCCGCCAATATCGTCTTCACCGCGGCCAGCGGCGCTTATCTCAAAACGCTTGTCCGGCAGGAGGATCTGCTGGTCGCCAATGGCCGGTTCGAATCCACCCTCTGGACCGCGACGGCACTGGGCCCGCCCCTGGGCACCACCGCCATCGGCCTGTTCGGCCCCGTCATCACCGTGATCCTCGACGCCGCAAGCTATCTCCTGTCCGCCCTGGGCCTGCGCGCCATCCGCCGCCCCGAAACCGCCCCCGCCCGCACCACCTCCCGCCCGACCCTCCCCGAGATCGCCGAGGGCTGGCGCTTTATCCTCCACCACCCCCACCTGCGCCCGTTGTTCTTCAACACCGTCCTGGTCAGCGCCCTGATCATGGCCACCGCGCCGCTGTGCGCCATCGTGTTCCTGCGCGATCTCGGCTTCGCCCCATGGCAATACGGCCTGGCCTTCGGCCTGCCCTGCCTCGGCGGCCTGCTCGGCGCGCGCCTGTCTCGGCCCCTCGTCGCCCGCTACGGCCAATCTCGCGTCGTGCGCATCGCGGGAATCGTCCGGGTGCCCTGGCTCGTGGCCCTGGCCTTCACCCCGCCTCCGCCCTGGGGCCTGATCTTCGTCATCGCAGTCGAATTCGCCCTGATCACCTGCATGGGCGTCTTCACCCCCGTCTTCGCCACCCATCGTCTGCAGCACACCCCGCCCGATCGCGCCGCTCGCGTCCTGTCGGCCTGGTCCATCACCAGCAATGCCACCGTGGCCGCGTTGACCGCCTGCTGGGGTCTGCTGGCCGCCGCGGTCGGCACCCGCCCCGCGATAGCGATCGCCGGCGTCCTGATCCTCGCCACGCCATTTCTGCTCCCCCGCAAGCAGGTTTTGATGCGAGCGAGCACCGACACGGCACCGGCACCCGTCCCTGCTCCCCGCTGAAGAATGGGCGAGTGGGTCCATGGCCGTCACCCGCCGGTGTGCTCGACATCGATCAGGTGACCGCCGATTCCGTGGCCGTCACCCGCCGGTGCGCTCGACGCCGACCACGTGACCGCCGATTCCGTGGCCGTCACCCGCCGGTGCGCTCGGCACCGATCAGGTGGCCGCTGATTCCGTCGGCGGTGAGGTCGCGCAGGCAGCCGAGCAGGCGGCGTTCGGTGTGGGTGCCGAGGGCGGGTTCGACTGTGACGGACCAGAGTCCGTCGTGTTCGACCGGCCCGGCGGTGAGGCGGACGTGGTTGACGTGGCTGCGGCATTCTTGCCACAGCTTCACGGCGGGATCCGGGTCGGTGGAACCGTCGCGCGCTTGCGCGTCGAAGGTGACCACGGTGCGGCTGCCGGGCCTGCCGGTGTCGGTGTGGAACTTCATGGCATCCGACATGGCGCCCACACCCACGACGACGAGGACGGCGAGGATCAGCGCCAGGAGGGCGGCGCGCATGCCGGGCACCTCCTATCGCACGAGTGGGCCGCGCAGCAGTCGCGTGCCATCGTCGACGGGAGCCAGAAATCCGTTGGCGGGCAGCTGCAGTCGGTCCAGGCCGGAGATGATGCGCTGGTCCACCGCGGGTCCGGCGGTGACGCGCGCGACCCGTTCGACCACCCAGGCGATTCCGGTGAGCAGGACACCGCCCGCCAGCAGGACCGGCACGAAGACCGTCATCCGGTCCGGGCGGCTCGCCAGCCAGTCGAAGGTGACGCGCGAGCGCGGTGCGGCCGCCCGCACGATGCGTGCGGGCGAATGCCGATCACCGCCACCCTCGTCCAACCGGGCCTGCACGGTACGCAGCCGGTTGGTGAGCAGCATGGCCACCAGCGCCACCTCCGCCGCGATGAACAAGGTGGCCGACAGGATCGCCCGATTCCATTCCCACCGGTACAGATAGACGAAAACGTAGGTTCCGGTGGCGATCACGGTGCCCAGTGCGAGCAACACTCCGATTCGGCGAGCCATCATCACAGTCCTCCTTCGCTCTCGGGAACGATCCGCACCTCACCGGTACGCCCGTCGACCTCCACCAGCGCCCCATCGGGCAGCCGCCGCGTCGCCTCGGGAAACCCGACCACGGTCGGCACCTTGTGCTCGCGCGCCAGAATCGCGAGATGGCTGAGCGGACTACCGGTCTCGGCCACCAGCCCGCCGAGCCCCGGCACCACCGCCGCCAACCGCGGATCCAAATGCCGGACCACCAGCACCGACCCGAGCGGCGGCCGATCCCCCATGTGCACGATCCCGCGCCCATTGCCCCCACCGGCCCCGACACCCTGCCGCACGGCGGAACCGGACCGCACCGTCGCCACCGGCACCCCCTCCGCACTCAACCGGAACGCCGTCGGCAGCGAGACCGCCTCCGCCCCACGCCGATCCGCGAGATCAACGGGCACCCTCCACCGCAGCACCGCAGCCCGCAATTCCACCAGCCGCAGCAAAGCCACATCCCCCGCCCGCTCCACCACCCCCCGATCCACCAGCCGCCTGCCGAGCTCCCCAGCCGCCCGCGCCCCGAGCTCCTGCACCCACCGCGCCCGCAGCCGCAGCGCTTCCCGCAGCACCGCCAGCTCACTGAATCCGTCCGACCGCCCAGTCTCGTCGAAGCCGGCTCGCAACGACTCGGACCCGGTCTGTCCCAACGGCCCCACC
This sequence comes from Nocardia sp. NPDC127526, assembly GCF_042672265.1. Taxonomy (NCBI): domain Bacteria; kingdom Bacillati; phylum Actinomycetota; class Actinomycetes; order Mycobacteriales; family Nocardiaceae; genus Nocardia; species Nocardia sp. NPDC127526. Next base: position 315,428 of record NZ_JBHXVO010000002.1, read on the forward strand.
GCATCCGCTGCGCTGACCACCGGCTCGCCACCCGCGTCGCCGACTGATTCCGATGTTCGGCCACCGCCACGCTTGCCGACGCCAGCCAGTCCCGGGCTCGGTCTCCGGTCCGGGTAGTCCGACGCTGCCTCGTCCGAGGACCGCGGCGGGCGCGCACCGAAGAGACCCGCTGTACTGGCGATCTCACGGTCAGCCGCGCCGGCGATCTCACCGTTTGCCGCCCTGCGGAACTCACCATCGGCCGCGCTAGCGCTCCCACCGTTGACCGCCTTGGGGAACTCGCTGTCAGCCGCGCCGGCGATCTCACCGTTGGTCGCGCTGGCGATCTCACTGTTGGCTGCGCTGGGGTTCTTGCTGTCGGCCGCGCTGGCCATTTCTCTCTCGGCCATGCTGGCGATCCCACTGTTGGCCGCGCTGGAGATCTCGCCGTCGGGCGCGTTGGCGATCTCACCATCCGGCGGGCTGATGTACCCACCGCCAGGGTTCGTGGCGATCTTCCCCTCGGCCACGGTGACCGCGTCGGAGCCGATGCGGGGCGGGGTCAGGGCGAGCAGGACCGGGTATTCCTCGATCATGCGGTGGGTGGGGGTTTGGGCGGCGCGGGCCTCGGCGAGGGCGGTCAGGGCCGCGGCGGCGGCGGTGGGGGCGGGGCGGGGGTCGCGGTTGAGCATGCCGGCCAGGGCCTCGTAGCCGTGCAGGCTGGTGAGGGCGGTTGTGGTGTGGTGCAACAGGTCCAGGAGGGTGTCGTTGGAGAGGTCTTGGAGGGGTGGGACTTCGGCCAGGTCGGCGTCGACGCGTTCGCAGACGCGGCGGCTCAGTTCCGGGAGGGCCGCGGTGAGGCGGCCGACGCGGACGGCGGCGGACAGCCGGCGCGCGGCGGGGCGGGGGTCCAACCAGCGCAGTGGTCCAGCGCGGCGGATTACGCCCAGTGCCTGGAGATCTGCGACGGCGAAACCGGCGACGGGGCGGGCGATCGGGGTGCGGAGCCGGCGGGGCGAGGCGGTGCCGGATAGTTCCAAGGCCGCACGGAGGCCCTGGTCGAGCGGGGTCAGCCAGAGGTCTTGTTCGAGTGGGGCGAGCGGGTCGGGGAAGGTTTCGGCCAGTGGGCCGGGGCCGAGGATCGGGCCTTCGCCGGGACCGTGCAGTGCGGTGATCGGGCGGGCTTGCAGCAGGATCGGGCGGCCGCCGGTGTCGATGGCCCATTCGATGTCGAGCGGGCCGCCGAAGACCGCCTCGGCGCGCACGGCCATGCGGACGATTCTGCGGCGCAACTGCTTCGGGAGTTCCTCGCCCTCGGCGGTGAGGACGCGGCGCACGCGGGCGCCACGGGTGATAGTCGCGGTCCACCCGGCGTCGATGCCGCCGACGACCGCGGCGGGCCCGCCCTGGACGGCGGTGAGCACCATGCGGTCGCGCCGCCCGCTGACCGGGTCGGCGGTGAAAAGGACTCCGCCCCAGGCGGCCCGGAGGAACGGCTGGACCAGCACCGCCATGTTCGCCGCCGCGCGGGGCACCAGGGCGCCGGGCATGTCCTCGGGTACACCGGTCAGCGCCAAGGGCCCGTCGAGCCCGGATCCGGCGGTGGTGGCCGACGCGTTCAAGGCCGACGCGCGGACTTCGGCGACGGCGGTGCGGAAGTTCTCCCAGCCGCGCACGCCCAGCACGGAAGTGAACAGCCCGGCCATGGAATGCTCGGCGCCGTCCTCGGCCACCGAGGACGAGCGCACCACCAGCGGGCGCAGGCCGTGCCGGGTCAGGCGCAGCCATTCGGATTCGGGTGGTTTGCCGAGATCGGGCCAGGCGGTGGTGAGCACGAACCCATCGAGCACGGGGATGCCGTGTGCTCGCGCGCGGGCCAGGGCGGCCGCTTTCGCGCCGGTGAGGGCGGAATCGTGGGCCCGCGGATCACGCAGGGAGACGACTCCGGGTTGCTGAGTGGCGGTGAGCGTCATCGAAACACTGCCTTACAGAAGCGATTTCCCTATCTGGAGAGATTCCCTCCGCGTAACTTCGAGTGTTCACCTCGGATTCAGGTGGTGTCAAGAACGTCCGTTCGTCTTGAGATGACGAGTGAGTCACAGGATGCGGCCATAGAACACGTTTCAGTATTGTGTCCGCCATGGCTTTCGTTCTCGATTATCGCGTCGATATCGACGCCCCCGCGGAGCTGGTGTGGCAGGTGCTCACCGACCTCGGCAGCTACGGGGAGTGGAACCCCTTCGTGGCGTCCTGCTCGTCCACCCTGGAACCGGGCGCGCCCATCGATATGCGGGTGCGGCTGATCGGCTCGAAACCCAAGGCGCAGCGGGAGTTCATCCACTCGCACACGCCGGGTAAGGAATTCAGCTACCGCATGAAGCCGATCCCGGGCCTGTTGCGCAGCGAGCGCTCGCACACCCTGACCCCGCTCAGCGACGGCCGCACCCGCTACGATTCGCACTTCCAGCTCGACGGACCGCTCAGCGTCGTGGTCAGCACGCTGCTCGGCTCGGCGCTGCGACGCGGCTTCGACGGCATGACGACCGCGGTCAAGCGGCGCGCGGAAACCCTGCGGGCCGCGGCACACTGAGCCTCGGCCCCGCACAGGCGCACCGAGCGCCGGGCAGGCGCACCGCGTGTCAGGCCTCGAACGGGATGGTGTTCCCGGCGGCGTCGCGCTGGCCCTGCACGGCGGTGACGGCCGCCGCCAGGTCCTCGACCGAGGACCAGCGCAGCGGCGGCCGGTCCTCGAGATTGCCGATGGTGTACCAGGTGTCGGTATCGCGATAGCGGACCAGGCCGGTGCCGTCGGCGTCGACGGCGATATCGAGCTCGCCCGACACCGTCCCTTCCTCCCGGGTCATGACGGCGGTTTCGGTGAGAAGCTCGATGACGTCGATTATTTGAACCCTCCTTGCGCGATGCAGTCATCGACCGCGGTACGCAGTGCGGCTTGCTCATCGGAATCAACGGACAGACCGTATTTTATCTTGACCTTGATGTAGCGGTCGATATAGCCACACCGGAAGGCGCCCGGCGGCAGATAGTGCGCCGCGTCCTGATCACCCTTGGACCGGTTGGGCGTGGGGTCGGACGCGACGAGGTTGATCGCGTCGTTGGCGATGCGCCGGCGGGTGTCCTCGTCCATCTTGGCGGCGCCCGAGCGCCAGGCCTCGGCGAGCGCGACAATATGCTCCGCGTCCACGCTCGACGGGTCGGTAATGAACTTGTAGGGCTTGAGCTGTCCGGTCTTCGGATCCAGCACGCCGTACTGGTCGCGCCAGCCGCCGTCCTTGCCGACCTTCAGATCGCAGGTCTTGGCGTCGAGGGTGACCGCGCCTTCGGCATCGCGCAGCATCATCACCTCGCGGGTGGTGCACTTGGCGTACTGCACGTACTCCGGGCCGAAGCCGTGCTCGGATTTATTGGTGTCCCAGTGCGGGAACTTCTCGCGGCTGTAGCCGGTCATCGCCAGTTCCTGCGCGACAACCAGTTTCGACAGCGAGGCGGTGACCTCGCTGCCGACCGCGGCGGGGGTCCCGCCGGAGGGCCCGGCCGGTTGACCGTCGCCGCCGCCCCGCTGTTCTAGGACGACGTAGACGATGATCAAGGCCAGGGTCAGGCAGAGCCCGGCGATGGTGGACAGTCCTCGGCGTGACGGCTTCTTCTGCAACATATCCCGACCACCATCACAATCCACTACCTCAAACAGCAAGCCGCACGGTCGGTTCGGAGACGGGTCTCACACCGAGCCCCCGGAATGCAGGGCTGTCGGCGAACGCGACGCAATCTCCATACTGAGGCCCGTCAAGATCGAGAACAATGGAGGGCCACATGAATTCGCAAAAGTTGCTGGGCGCACTCGCCGTATCGACCGCCCTGTTCGCCCCCGCCGCACTCCTCGCGGCCCCCGCCAATGCCGAACCGCTCACGCTGGTCGAGGCCGAGCAGATCGACGACAGCGGCTCCGCCACCGGCTCGGCCACCTACTCCGCCGAAGGCGTGGAACTGCTGGTCTGCTTGCTCAAGGGCGGCTTCACCGGATCCAAGTACCCGCTCTGCTGAGCCGGTCGCCACGGTCGGCCGCGGCGGGCGGTCGCACGAGCGTCGTGAGGCGGATCGGTCTCCCCGACCACTCGGCCCCCGGGTACTATCCGGACGCGCTGAGCCTCGCCGAGGCTCACTGCGCCGAAGAGGCGCTGCAGCTGCTCCACCAGCATGCCGATCATGCCGAGATCGCGGCCGTGCGTGATGTTTTCGCACTGCACTACCTCGACCAGCACGCCGCCTGGTACCTCACCCGCGGCCTGCTCGACATCGCCGGGGTCACCGCGATCAAGCAGCAGCTGCGCGCCGCTATCGACACCCTCGCCACCCACCTGCCACAGGTGCTGGACGCCTTCGAGCTCAACGATGAAATCCTTGGCGCACCAGTGCTTTCCGAGGATCTCCCGGCGGCGTGGGACGCTCGCTGCACACCTGCGGCGAGCTGATCACCTCAGGCCTGGTGCAGCCAGGCCATGAAAAACACTATTCCTACGAGGAACAGCACCAGCGCGACCGGAATGGGCCACCACGGCCCGTTCCGGCCGAGCAGCCGCTGCGCCAGCCGCAGCTCCACCGCGCCGATCCCCGCCAGCAGCAACGCCCACACCGGGAGCAGCGCCACCGCCAGCCCGGCGTGTACCGCCCACGCCCCTGCCAAAGTCGGCCCGCCCCAGGAATTCTCGTAATCGTTCGCCGCGACCAGCGGATAGAAGATCCCCCGCACGAGCCCGATCCCGGCCAGGAACACCACGAACCACGCGACCACCCCCACCGCCGCGGACAGCAGCGAATGCGCCACCGCCCGCACCACTCCCGGCCCCCGCAATTCGAACGGCATCCGCAATACCCGCCGCGTCACCCGCGCCCGCGCCGGCGGGGAGCCGAAGGCCATCGGCAATCCCAGCACCGCGAAATACGCCGACCGCAGCACACTCCGAACTCTGCCCACGATCACCACCGTAGCGCCGCGATCATCGAAGACCACCGAAGCGTGCGGCCATCAGTCCACCCACCATCAACGTGTCGACAGAAATCCCACCCGTCATCCCGGCGTGCTTTTGGCCGGGATCCACCACGCCGGAAGATCACTGCGCGTCCAGGTGACATTTCATTGAGTACGCCGAGGGTGTCGCCTTCTTCGAGGACGAGCACGCCGCCGGGGGCTAGTGCTCGGGTCAATCGCTCTATGACGAGGTCTCGGTCGGCGATGTGCAGGGGAACGAATCGGGTGTGGATGAAATCGAAGGCGTTTTGGGGGATGTCGTCGGTGACGAGGTTGAGTTGGGCGACTTCGCCGCCGCGGCGTGGCCGGTCGGTGAGGTGGCGTGGGTCGGTGTCGACTGCGAGGACTCGGCCGCCGGGTAGGGCGGTGCTGCAGAGCCATCGGGCGAAGGAGCCGCCGCCTGCTCCGGCTTCCAGGCAGCGCCATCCGGGACGTACGCCCAGGCGTTGGGCGAGGGCGATGCTTGCGGGGTCGTAGGCCGCGCCGAGGAGGGCGAGGCGGGCGGCGGCGGAATCCCAGTCGTTCGGCAGCGTGTAGTGCGGGTCATCCGGCGAGGAGATTGGTGAAGACCAGCTCATGGTCAGACGCTAGGCCCGGGGGCGTGAGCTGGGGGTGGTTTGCCGGCCTTCTCCGGTGCTGCGTGATCGAATCCACACTGCTGGAACAACTTCGAACGAGGAACTGTCATGGTCGGGGTTGTGGGGTGAGGCGGACGGTGAAGGAGGGTTTGCCGGATACGCGGACTTGCTGGATGTGGGTTGGGGTGAATCCGGTGTGGATTGCGGTGGCGAGTTCTCTGGTGTCGGGGATCAGGACGACGGCTGAGCCTTCGGGTTTGAGTACTCGGCGTAGTTCGGACCACAGGGGTTTCAGGCCGGTGGTGAGGAGTCCTCGTGGCGAGACTTGGGTTCCCCAGGGGGGATTGCAGAGGATCCGGTCTACGCTTGCTGTCGCTGTGGGTAGGTTGCCCGCGTCGGCCTTTCGGGTGCTCGCGATGTGTGCGGTGTTCGAGCGGCAGGCTTGTATGGCGGTGTGGGACAGGTCGAATCCGATGTAGTGGGCGTTCGGTTGTCGCTGGGCGGCTTCGAGGAGCAGGGTTCCTGCGCCGCAGCAGGGGTCGAGTACCTGGTCGCCGGCTCGGATGTCGGCGAGGTGGGTCATTGCCGATGCCAGCGGGGGGTGCAGGCTGCCGGGGATCGTGTGTTGCCGGTAGGTGCGTCGGTGGAGGGGTCGGTCGGCGATTCGGAGCATGAGGTGAGATCGGATTCCGTCGAGGGCCAGTCGCCAGGCGCTGCAGAATCGGCTGGGGCGGTGGGCGTTTCGCCTCGACTGGTATTCGAGACCGAGACGACCGCGCAACGCCGACCCGATGACGTCCTCCACGTCGTAGCGGTTGAAGTTGCGTCTTCCCAGGAATGACGCCGAGACCTCGATACCGCGGCCGAATCCGTCCGGTCCTCCGCTCAACCGTCTGGATTCCCGCAGCGCCGGTGCGTCGAGATCGGAAACGAGGTCGGCCAGAGCAGCAATCGACGATTTGGCCGGGCCGACGTCGAGTCCGCGGGATACCGACAGGAACACATCGTCGGCTGTCGACAGACGTGTGATCATCGGGTCCGGTCGCACGCTACGGAAATGGATTTCGCGATGGCCTATTTCGGTGATCGTGCCGAGTTCCAGTCGCAGGATCTCCGCTGCGACGACGGACTCCAGCCCGCGCAGGCACCGCGCCACCAGGTGGACACACATGATGAAGGTTCTTCTCCCACAGGACGGTTCGGGACGACACCACGTCGTCCCGCCTCGTCGGCAACGGGAATCCTCGCTTCGCCGACGGAACCGTCAGCGCAGGTGGAAGAACATCATGTCCGCATCATATCAGCGCGATTCGCCGACCCGGACCGAGCGCCCGTGCGACATGGACGGTCGGCCATCGCTGTCGGAGCCGTATTCGCTTGCCCCTTTTCAGGTCTGCCAATGCCAGTCGGTGATCTCCGGTGGGTCCTCGCCGAAGCGGCGGGAATGGGTGTGGGCGTGGTCGAGGCGGGACAGGAGGTGCTCGCGGAGGGAGTCCAGGCGGGAAGACAGGGCGGGGACTTCCTCGAGGGCCGCCAGTGCCAGGTGGTAGCGGTCGATGCCGTTCATGACGCACATGTCGAACGGGGTTGTGGTGGTGCCGTTGTCGGTGAAGCCGTGGACGTGCAGGACGTCGTGGCCGGGACGGCGGTAGGCGATGCGGTGGATGAGCCACGGGTAGCCGTGGAAAGCGAAAACTACCGGGGCGCTGGTGAATATGCGGGTGTATTCGGAGTCGGGGATGCCGTGGGGGTGACGGTCGGGCGGGAAGAGGCGGGCCAGGTCGACCACGTTCACCACGCGTACCGCCACCTCGGGGGCGAGTTCGCGCAAGAGGGCTGCGGCGGCGAGGGTTTCCTGGGTGGGGACGTCGCCGGCGCAGGCCAGGACCACATCGGCGGGGCGGTCGGTGTCCGAGCTCGCCCAGTCCCAGACGCCGAGGCCGCGCTCGCAGTGGATGCGGGCTTGTTCGTCGTCGAGGTATTGCAGGGCCGGTTGTTTGCCCGCTACGACGACATTCACATAGCCGCGGCTGCGCAGGCAGTGGTCGAAGACGTGCAGCAGGCAGTTGGCGTCCGGGGGGAGATAGACGCGGCTGACCTCGGGGCGTTTGCTCAGGACGTGGTCGATGAAGCCGGGGTCCTGGTGGGAGGCGCCATTGTGATCCTGGCGCCACACGTGCGAGGTGATGAGGTAGTTGAGGCTGGGAATCGGTTCACGCCAGGGGAATTCGGCGGCCATGTGCAGCCATTTGGCGTGCTGGACCACCATCGAGTCGACAATGTGGGCGAACGCCTCGTAGGTGGAGAACACGCCGTGGCGGCCGGTGAGCAGATACCCCTCGAGCCAGCCCTGGCACAGGTGTTCGGAGAGCACCTCGAAGACGCGGCCGTCCGGAGCCAGCCGATCGTCACCGGGGCGGCGCGCAATGCGCCAGCGGCGGCCCGTCACCTCCAGGACGGCGTCGAGGCGATTGGAGGTGTGCTCGTCCGGAGAAAAGAACAGCAGGTTGCGTGGGTTCGCGACCAGGGCGTCGCGCAGGTATTCGCCGAGCACGCGGGTGGCTTCGGCCAATTCGGTTGCGGGGCCGTCGAATCCGACGGCATAGTCGGATGGCCGGGGCAGGCGCAGGTCCACACTGGTGTGGCCGTGTGCGGCGGGGTCGGCGCTCATGCGCAGGTGGTCGGGGTGCAGGCTCGCGATCCGGTCCCCGGGCGCGCCGTCGGCGTCGAACAGCTCCTCGGGGCGATAGGAACGCAGCCACTGTTCCAGTTGCGCAAGGTGTTCCGGATCCTCCCGGACCCCGGAGAGCGGCACCTGGTGGGCGCGGAAGGTGTCCTCGATCGGAATGTCGTCGACCACCTTCGGTCCCGTCCAGCCCTTCGGGGTGACGAGCACGATCATGGGCCGGCACGGATCCCGCGGCCCGGCACCGAGACTGGCGTCCTCGCGAATCTGCCGGATCCGCTCGAGCGCGTCGTCGAGGGCGGTGGCATAGCGTTCGTGGACCTTCGCCGGGTCACTGCCCTCGACGTAGATCGGCTCCCAGCCATGGCTGCTGAGCAACGCGTCCAGATCACTGCGCAGCATGCGCGACAGCAGAGTCGGATTGGCGATCTTGTAGCCGTTGAGGTGCAGGATCGGCAGCACGGTGCCATCGGTGATGCGATCCAGGAACAATGGCGCATGCCAGCTGGTGGCGAGGGCCCCGGTTTCGGCCTCGCCATCGCCGATCATGCACGCCACCACCAGATCCGGATTGTCCAGCGCCGCACCGGTGGCATGGGCCAGTGAATAGCCCAGCTCACCGCCCTCGTGAATGGACCCCGGCAGATGCGGCGATGCGTGACTGGGCACTCCCCCGGGAAAAGAGAACTGCCGGAACAACTCTCGCATGCCGTCCAGATCCTGCGCGGCCTCGGGATGCCGCAGCGAGTAGGTGCCCTCCAGCCAGCTGGCCGCATTGAGCGCGGCCGCGCCGTGACCGGGACCGAGTACGAACAGCATGCGCTGACCGGTGCGCATGATCGCCCGATTGAGATGGGCGTAGGTCAGCGTCACCCCGGGCACGGTCCCCCAGTGCCCGATCAGGCGGGGTTTGATGTGCTCGGGCCGCAGCGGCTCGCGCAGCAGCGGATTGTCCATGAGGTAGATCTGCCCGACCGCCAGATAGTTCGCAGCCCGCCACCAGGCATCGAGATCGGCCAGCTCGCCGCCGATCTCGGTGCCGGCGCCGGTCATGGTTCGCGTCATGGGAGGACTCCTCGCTTCAGCGTGCGGAATGGACGACCATCACCGGGCACTGCGCATGCTGTACCAGGTTGTGCGCGGTCGAACCGAGCAGCATGCCGAGGAAACCACCGCGGCCTCGGTTGCCGACCACCACCATTTGCGCGGACTTCGACCATTCTCGCAGGTGGGCGGCCGGGCCGGAGAAATACACCCGCCGGTTCACCTCGACCTCCGGATATTTCTCCTGATAGCCGGCCAGCCGTTCGTTGAGGATGATCTCCTCGACCGCCTCGAGCTCGGTCAGCGACAGCAGGGCGTCGTCACCGGCGAATTTGCCGAAACTCCAGTCGCTCCAGACGTGCACGGCCACCAGATTGGTGCGCCGCTCGGACGCCTCGGCGAAAGCCGCGGCAATGGCCGCCTCGCTGACCGGGCTGCCGTCGATGCCGACGACGACCGGGCCGGAATCGCGAACCGCATTGTCGGCGTCCGGATCCGGGCGCACCACGATCACCGTGCCCTTCGCGTGCGCGGTCACCGCGAGCAGCGTGGAGCCGAGATGCGCCAGCGTGCCGAGGTCACCGGTCGCGCCCAGCACCACCGCATTGGCCGTGGCGCTGCGCTCGAGCAGCAGACTGGTGCCGCTGTCGGCGGACAGGTGCACGGAGACGCGCAGCTCCGGCTCCAGCTCGTGGGCCGTCCGCTCGGCATGCAGGACAAGCGCTTTGCCGTGCGCGCGCATGGTGTCGACCACGCGCGGAATGACAACCTCGTAGGTGCCCAGCACCTTGCTGACGCCGACCAGATCGAGTCCGTGCAGGATCTGCAATTCCCGCCCGTGCCGCGCCGCGTAGCGCGCCGCCCAGTGCAGGGCGAGCTCGGCTCCCGGCGTCCCGTCCACGCCCACCACCACGGCCGCGGAGGCCAATCGATGCGGATCGTCATAGTCCTGCCGTGTCATCGCGTCCTGCTGTGTCATCGCGACCTCCGTGTGCGGTTCCGGACGCCCGGTCGGGCTCCTACCTCACGGTAGGAATGCCGCCGGGCCCGCCACTGCGGCCGATCGTCACCGGCCGCAGGGCCGAAAGACCGCCGGGTCCGCGATGAAATCCGAGGTGAGCCGGTTATCGTCTGCATCCCGGTTCGGGCTAGTAACAGCCCTTGGTCCCACCGCGGTCGGGCAGATGGACTCTGACCGGCAGCACACCGGGGAAGCAGGCTGTCGACCATGAAATCGCACGCATCCGCGAATCCGCTCGGGATCCCGGCGATAACGCTGGGCACCCTCATGGTCATCGCGGTGCCCGCCGCGCTCACGCGGCTGGCCGGCTGGGCCGATCTATACGGCGCGGTGCTGGTCTATCTCGCCTTCTTCGAATACATCGCGGTGGCGGCGGGTCTGGTGCGCTGGGGCGTCGGTCAGCTCCGGTCGTGAACCTCCGGCGACACCGGATGTTTGGGCGGCAGCGGCAGCCGCATGGTCCATCCGGCCGGCAGCGCCTCGGTGCAATCCCGGCAATGGATTTCGACCGGCGCCGCATTGCCGGGGTCGGCGCGGACCTCGACCTCCTCGGCGTGAATGCGCACGGTGAGGCGATGCCCGCGATAGGTGATCGGGAAGGTCAGCTCGCCCAGTGCGGCGGGCCAGGCGGGGTCGATGATCAGGCGGTCCGCGCGGATCTCCAGGCCGGAGAAGCAGCGCTGCACCAGATCGACGCTGCCCGCCATGGCGCCCAAATGGATGCCCTCCTCGGTGGTGCCGCCTTGGATGTCGGCGATATCGGAGTCGAGGACGCGGTGGAAGAACTCCATCGCCTGCGGGCGGTTGGCGCGGGCCAGCACCCACGCGTGCACGAGGGCGCTGAGGGTGGAGCCGTGCGAGGTACGGGCCAGGTAGTACTCGATGGTGCGCGGGATCATCGCGCCGGGCAGCTCGTACCCGAGTCGTCCCAGCACTTCGCGTAATTCGTCGGCCGAGAGCAGATAGAACAGCATGAGCACATCGGCCTGTTTGCCGGCGCGGTAGCGGTTGATGTCGTCGCCCTCGGACTCGAGGATGCGGTCCAGGCGCGCGATATCGTCATAACGCTGCCGGTAGCGCTCCCAATCCAGTTCCGCCAGTTGATCATAGCCATCGAACTGGCTGATCACGCCGTCGTGGAACGGGACGTACATCCGGCGGCCGACGACCTCCCAGTGCGCGGGCTCGCTGGGCGAAACCCCCAGCGACTCCAGCAGTTCCGCGCGAGCACGCGGGGCGATCCGGTCCAGCGCCTCGAGGGCGCGCTCGATCACCCACACCGCCATGACATTGGTGTAGGCATTGTCGTTCACCCCGTCCCGCGGCGCGTGCGGGTAGCCGGAGTGGAATTCGTCGGGTCCGATGACGCCGCGCAGGTGGTAGCGATCCTGGCGCGGATCGTATTCGGCCAGGCTCGCCCAGAACCGGGCGATCTCCACCAGCAGTTCGGCCCCGCACTCGGTGAGGAATTCGATGTCCTCGGTGGCCTGGAAGTACTGCCAGACGTTGTAGGCAATGGCGCTGCCGATGTGATGCGCACGCTGGCTCGGATCCGGATGCCAGTGTCCCGACAGCGGATTCAGATGCAGGCGCTGGCTCTCCTCACGCCCGTCGCTGCCGGACTGCCACGGGAACAGGGCGCCCTTCAACCCGGCCGCGGCCGCCGCGCGACGCGCCTCGGGCAGGCGGCGATGCCGGTAGCGCAGCAGCGCGCGGGTCAAAGCCGGGAAGCGCGGATTGAGCACCGGGAAGACGAACAGCTCGTCCCAGAAGACGTGCCCGCGATACGCCTCGCCGTGCAGGCCGCGCGCGGGAACGCCGACATCGAGGTCGGTGGTGTGGGGTGAGAGGGTCTGCGCAAGATGCAGCAGATGCAACCGCAGCACCCGCACCGGGCGGTCCGCCCCGTCGAGATCGATGCGCAGCCGGTCCCACAGGTGCTCCCAGGCCGCGGTGTGCGCGGCCAGCAGGCCGGCGAAATCCGGAGCGGTCTCCAGCCAGCGCGCCGCCTGCTCATCGGGTGCCGAGACGGCGTGATCGCGCCCGGTCACCACGGTGACGACCTTCTCCAGGGTGATGGTCTCCCCCGTGTTCAGCTCGACCGTCCGGTCCTGGCCGATCAGCCCGTCGTGTTCGACGAGTTCGGCGGCACTCGCGACCGGTGCGCCGCCGCGGTGCAGTGTGCTGCGCGCCGCGGTCGCCACGGTGACCCGCGACTGGGTGGTGCGCACGGTCAGCAGCACCGACTCGGCCGACAGCGCGGCGGCGCGCACCGGCTCGAGATGCGCATCGGCCAGACTGCGATAGCGGGCGACCCCCGCATTGCGCACCCCGCCATCAATGGTCGAGCGCATCACCATGGTCCCGGACCAGTTCTCGGCGGTCACCGACATCTCCAGCGCGCACAGGTGCGGATTGTGCATGGCGGCGAAGCGCCGCTGGCTCACCTGGGTGATCCGCCCCGCCGCGTCCCGGAATCGCAAGCGCCGCACCAGCACTGCTCGACGCAGATCCAATTGCTGCCGGTAGGACAGGATTTCGACGGCATCGATGTCGAACCAGTCGCCGTCGCCGATGCGGAAGGTCACCGGCAGCCAGTTCGGCAGGTTCACCATGCTCTCGTTGTCCACGGTGCGCCCGGCGATCTCGTCGTAGAGCCGGTTGTACACCCCGGCCACGTAGGTGCCCGGATAGTGCCGGTCGCCCGCGCGTGACTCCGGGGCGGCGCCGCGGGTGGCGAGGTAGCCGTTGCCGACGGTGCACAGCGCTTCGCGCAGGCGTTCCCGGTCCGGATCGTAGCCGTCGTAGGTGAGCATCCAGGAATCCGAAGCGGCGGTGTCGTTCTCGGCCCGCAGCAGCCCGGACAGCCGGTCCAGGAAGTCGCGCACCCTGGCGGGCGCGGCCAGGGAGAAGCGCGCAGAGGTGCGCCGGCCGTCGTCCTCGTCGTGGCGCACCACAATGCCGAGGCCATCGGATTCCACGGCGTCGAAGGCGTCCTCGTCGGTGAGATCGTCGCCTATGTAGATGGGCAGCACCGGCACGGTGAGGTGGTCCAGGATCCAGCGCAGCGCAGTGCCCTTGTCCCAGTCCAGATTCGGGCGCAATTCGACCACCTTGCGACCGCCGGTCATGCGCAGGCCCGAGTGCCGGGCGAGTTCGTGCACGATCGACACGACCTCCCCCACCTGCGCCTCGGCGACCTGCCGGTAGTGCACGGCGACGGCGAATCGCTTGTGCTCCACCCGGATACCCGCGACCGCGGACAATCGGTCCCGCAGTTCGCCCGCCGCTTTCGCCAGGGCCTGCTCGGCGGCGGGGGCCGCCTCGTGCAGGTGCTCGGTGCCGTCGGGCGCGAGCAACTCGAAGCCGTGACAGCCCGCGTACCAGATGCCCTCCACACCGATGTGCTCGCGCAGGTCGGCGAGTTCGCGGCCGCTGATAATGGCGACCGGGCACTGGGCGGCAAGCTTGGTCAGCGCATCGGCGGCCCCGTCCACCAGGGCGGCGGCGTGCGGTTCGGGCACGATATCGGCGAGGGTGCCGTCGAAATCCAGCAGGACCGCGGGATTTCTGGCATCGAGCAGATCGCCGATCCGCGACCAGCATTCCGTCGCGTCCGGCAGCCGCGCGACCCGGCGGAAGCCGCTGCGCAGCCGCACGTCGGCCAAATCGTCCACCACGGCATCCGCGCCGCGGTCCCGCAGCCGAGCGCCGTCCCCGTCCCGGGCCACACCGATGACCAGGCCGAATCCACCCGCCCGCCCGGCCGTCACGCCTGCTTCGGTGTCCTCGACGACCACGGTGCGGCCCGGATCGGCTCCCATGCGGCGGGCGGCGTCGAGCAGCAGCGCCGCCTCGGGTTCGCCCACCGGCGCCGGCAGGTCGCCGATATCGGCGCCGGTCAGGAGTTCGGCGGCCGCATGCCCCGCGGAGTGGACCGCGGTAGCCAGATCCGCGGCCTGCACCTCCCGGATGAGCGCGATCGTCGACTCGGCGGTGGCCGCGCCGTCCATCTCGAAGATCACCGCGTCGTAGCGACGTGAATCGATCAGCGGGCCCGCCGTTTTGCTGTCTCGCACGATTTCCAGCCTGGGACGATCAGACATGAGCAGGCAAGTGCCGCAGGTCCCCGACCCCATCGCCATGGGTCAGCTGCGCCGATGGCTGTCGAACTCGGGTCCAAGCCCGGCGTAGCAGGGACCAAGGACCCCTCCCACACGGGATTCCGCCGCTTAGCGTGAGCATATGAGCCAGATACCCGGCGTGGAGACGATCAAAACGGCCGTGCGGCTCGCGGGGCGCGCGCCCTCGCTGCACAACAGCCAGCCGTGGCGCTGGGTGTTCGACGGCGCCGTGCTGCAGCTGTATTCCGTTCCGGCGCGAATGCTTTCGTCCACCGACAGCTCCGGCAGGCAGCTGCTGCTGAGCTGCGGCATCGCGCTGGGGCATCTGCGGGCCGCGCTGGCAGCGGCCGGCTGGTGTGCGACGGTGGCGTATTTCCCCAATCCCACCCGCCACGATCACCTGGCCACGGTCGTCTTCGAGCCCTCCCCCATTGTCACCGAGGCCGACCGGGACCGGGCCGCGGCCATCGAGCGCCGCCACACCGACCGGCTGCCGTTCCTCCCGCCCGCGGGCTGGCCCGACTTCGACATCGTCATGCGCACACTCATTCCGCGCGACGACGCCGTGCTCACCTCGCTGCCCGACCAGGCCCGGTCCGACCTGGCGCGCGCCTCCCGGCTCACCGCCGCGATCCGCCGCTACGATCACGCGTACCAGGCCGAATTGCGTTGGTGGACAGGGCATTCCTTCGCCACCACAGGCGTGCCGCCGAGCGCTCTGGTCTCCGCGGCGGAGCGCGAGCGCGTCGATGTCGGCCGCACGCTGCCCACCGTCCCCGATCTGTCCCGGCGGACCGCGGTGACCGCCGACCAGTCGGTCGTGCTGGTCCTGTCCACGACCGGCGATACAGGAGAGGAGCTGGTGCACTGCGGGGAGGCCCTGTCCACGCTGCTGCTGGAGTGCACGGTCGCCGGGTACGCCACCTGCACGCTCACCCATGTGATCGAACTGCCGGACAGCCGCGCCATTGTGCGTAGGCTCACCGGCCTCCCGCAGCGACCGCAGGCCCTGGTCCGGGTGGGGATGATTCCCGACGGCGACGCGCCCGCCTGGCCCACTCCGCGCCTACCGCTGGGCCAGATCCTCGAGATCGTGACCGCGGCGCCCGGCCGCTAGCAAATCTCCGGCTCGACCCGGGGGGAGTTCGACCGCCGCAGGTAGGGACTTTCGGCCATGCCTGCCGTGCCGCACCGCGCGATATGTTGGACGTCACAACCACTTGTCACGAGATCGGATGCGGCCATGATCAAGGTTTTTCTAGTCGACGATCACGAGATCGTCCGCCGGGGTCTCGTCGACCTGCTCGAAGGCGATCCCGAACTCACCGTGGTGGGCGAAGCCTCGGATGTGGCCCAGGCGCTCGCCCGCATTCCCGCGCTGCGACCCGATGTCGCCGTCCTCGACGTGCGGCTGCCCGACGGCAATGGCATCGAGCTGTGCCGCGAGCTGCTCTCCCGCCTCGACGACCTGCGCTGCCTGATCCTCACCTCGTTCACCGACGAACAGGCCATGATGGACGCCATTCTGGCCGGCGCCAGCGGTTACGTCGTCAAGGACATCAAGGGCATGGAACTGGCCAAGGCCATCAAGGAAGTCGGCTCCGGGCGCTCCCTGCTCGACAATCGCGCCGCCGCCGCGCTCATGGAGCGGCTGCGCCGCAGCACCCAGCCCGACGGCCCGCTCGCCGGGCTCACCGAACAGGAACGAAAACTCCTCGACCTGCTCGGCGACGGCCTGACCAATCGGCAGATCGCCGAACGCATGTTCCTGGCGGAGAAGACCGTCAAGAACTACGTCTCCCGGCTGCTGGCCAAGCTCGGCATGGAGCGACGCACCCAGGCCGCCGTGCTGGCGTCGAAACTGCGTACGACACAACATTCTTCGGAGTAGCGGTGCGCGTCAGCGCACCGGCGCGGCGGCGCTGAACAGCTCCGCGATGCGCGCCGGATGCCCGGGGCCGGTCCCCTGCGTACCGAGCGCCGCCGTCGCGGCGGCGATGCCCAAGCGCACCGCATCCGAGAGTGCGTAGTCGCGCAGCAGACCGACGCTGATTCCGCCGACCATGGCATCGCCGGCGCCGATTCCGCTGCGCACGGTGACCGGAATGGGCGCGAAATACTCCGCGCCCGCCGCCGTGATCGCCAGGGCGCCCTCCGCGCCCAGCGACAGCACCACGATCTCGCTCACCCCGGCCGCGATCAGCGCCCGCGCCGCCGCGAGCTGCGCGGCCCGATCGGGCAGCGGATGACCGGCGTACTCGGCGAGTTCGCGCACGCTCGGTTTGACCAGGTGCACCCCGCCGCGCACGGCGCGCAGCGGAGCGCCCGAGGTGTCGAGGATCAGCCGGATACCCAGATCCGTGAGCAGTTCGGCCAGCTGCTGGTAGAAGTCCACCGCGACGCCCGGCGGCAGACTGCCGCTGGCCACCACGAACCGCGCGCCTTGCGCGGCGCGTTCCACCGCGGCCAGGCAGCGATGCTGTTCGGGCGCGGTCAGGCGCGGGCCCGGGAAGACGAAGCGGTATTGCGCGCCGCAGCTGGTGTCGGTGATCGCGAGGCTCTCCCGGGTGGCGCCGGCCACCTCGACGGTGCGCGCCGGGACCCCGGCGTCGCGCACCAGTTCCGCGAGCAACGCGCCTGAGGGGCCGCCCACCGGGAACACCGCGCGCACCGGCTCGCCCAGCGCCGCGACCGTGCGCGCGACATTGATCCCGCCGCCGCCCGGATCGAATCGCGGTGCCGCGCAGCGCATCTTGTCGGTCGGCCGGACCTGGCCGGTGCTGGAGGCGATATCGATCGCCGGGTTCATCGTCAGTGTCACGATGGACACGGTTCACCTCCGGGGTGGCGCGGGACGGGGCGCAGGGCGACGGCGGTGACCTTGTATTCCGGGCAGTCGGTGACGGGATCGGTACGGCGCGAGGTCAGTTCGTTGGTGGGTGCCTGCGGGAAGTGGAAGGCGGCGAAGAGCTGGCCCGGTACGACCTCGTCGGTGGCGCGGGCGGGCAGCACGATCCGGCCGCGGCGGCTGCGGACCTCGAGGAGATCGCCGTCGGCGACGCCGAGGGTGGCGGCGTCGGTGGGCGCCAGATCGAGGGTCTCCGCGTCCAGCAGTGCGGCATTGGGGGTGCGGCGGGTCATGGAGCCGGTGTTGTAGTGCTGCAAGCGGCGTCCGGTCACCAGGATGAAGGGGTATTCGGCATCGGCTTTCTCGCCCGGCGGCAGGTAGGGGCGGGCGGCCAGCGCGGCGCGGCCGTCCGGGGTGGCGAAGCGATGCTGGTACAGCGACGGGGTGCCAGGGTGACCATGGTCGGGGCACGGCCATTGCAGGGAGCCGAGCGCGTCCAGCCTGCTGTGCGATATGCCGCCGAAAAGTGGTGTGAGACGCGCACATTCGTCCATGGCCGCGGCGGGGGTGCGGCAGCCCAGGTCCACGCCCATGGCACCGGCCAGCGCGTGCAGGATGGCGAAATCGGAGCGGGCCTCGCCGGGCGGGTCCAGCGCGGGGCGCACGCGCTGGAAGCGCCGCTCGAAATTGACGAAGGTGCCGTCCTTTTCGAGGAAGGCGGCGGCGGGCAGTACCACATCGGCCTGTTCGGCGGTCCGGGACAAGAACAGGTCCTGGCTGATGACGAACTCGCAGGCGTCCAGCGCCGAACGGACGTGGTGGGCATCGGGATCGGAGGTGATCAGGTCCTCGCCGATCACATAGAGCGCGCGCAGGCCGCCATCGAGCGCCGCGCCGAACATGGCGGGGATGCGCAGACCGGGCCGCTCCGGGACCGGCGTTCCCCAGTCCCGGGTGAAGCGTTGCCGCACAGCGGGATCCGCGACCTTCTGATAGCCGGGGAGCACATCGGGCAGCGCGCCCATGTCCGAGGCGCCCTGCACATTGTTCTGCCCGCGCAGCGGCAGCACGCCACACCCGTCCGGGGTGCCCACCGTGCCGCGCAGCAGAGCCAGATTGGCCAGGGTGCGCACACCGTCGGTGCCGTGCGCATGCTCGGTGACGCCCAGCCCGTACACGATGACCGGATGTTCGGCGCGCCCGAACAAGCGGGCGGCTTCCAGGATGGATTGGGCCGGAACACCGGCGATATCGGCGACCCGCGCGGGCGGGCAATCCCGCAGCAGCCGCATCAGCTCCGCGAATCCGCTGGTGCGCTGCTCGAGGTAGTCGTCGTCGATATAGCCCTCGTCGACCAGGACATGGGCCAGGCCGTTGAAGACCGCGACATTCGAGCCGGGCGCACCGCGCAGGTGCACCTCAGCGAGGTCGGCGAGCTCGGTGCGGCGCGGATCGACGACGATCAGCGACGCGCCCGCGGTGACGCGGTGCACGATGCGCGAGCCGATCACCGGATGGGCCTCGGTCGGATTGGCTCCGGCCACCAGGATGCAATCGGCGCGATCCAGGTCGTCCAGGGATCCGGTGCCGCCGGCGTACCCGAAGGAGGCGCTCAGCCCGGCCGCGGTGGGCGCGTGGCACAGCCGCGAGCAGTTGTCGATGCTGTTGGTGCCCAGCACTGTTCGCGCGAACTTCTGCGCGAGGTAGTTCTCCTCGTTGGTGGCGCGCGCCGAGCTGATCATGCCGATGGCCGCGCCGCCGTAGGTATCGCGGATACGGGCCAGTTCACGCGCCACCACGGTGAGCGCCTCGTCCCAGGTGGCGGGCCGCAGCGGCGAGCCGCGCCCGGCCGAGCGGATCAGCGGCCGGGTGAGCCGGTCCCCCGAACTGACGAAGCCGTGCGCGAATCGGCCCTTCACACAAGCGTGCCCGCGATTGACCGGGGCGTCGCGGGTGGGCGTGACCGAGACGATGCCCGCGCTGTCGGTGTGCACATCCAGGGCACAGCCGACCCCGCAGTAGCCGCAGGTGGTGGTCGTGGTGCCGGTAAAGGTACGCCGCCCCGCGCGCTTCTCGTACAGTGCGCCGGTCGGGCACGAGTCGACGCAACTCCCGCACGACACGCACGGCGACTGCGCCCACGAACCGCCGTGCCCCGGAGCCACGACCGTGCCGAAGCCGCGGCCCGACAGTTCCAGGACGAAACTGCCCTGCACCTCCGAACACATGGCCACGCAGCGGCCGCAGGCGATGCACAGGTCCTGATCGAAACTGATGTAGGGATGGGAGTCGTCGGTTCCGCCGCTGCGGTGGGCTCCGCCGAATTCACCGCCGTGGACACCCAACTGCTCGCACAATCGCACCAGTTCGCTGTGCTGGGCGGGGATTTCCAGGGCGCGCGGCGGCAGTTCGGACACGATCAGCTCGAGCGCGCCGCGCGCCGCCCGCCGCGCCTGCTCGTTGTCCGGTTCGATGATCATGCCGTCGCGCACCGGGGTCGCGCACGCGGCCACCACCCGGTGATCGGCGCGCACCAGGCACACCCGGCAGGATCCGCGCGGGGTGAGCCGGTCGTCGTGGCACAGGGTGTCCACCCGTGCGCCCGCCGCGCGGATGGCGTCCAGAACCGTTGCCGTATCGCCGATCTCGATCGCCTTGGCGGCCACGAACACCCGAGCCATCACAGTCCCCCGATCGTCTCCGTACCGTACACGCGCAGCAGGCTGCGCACAGCGCTCGCCACTCCCGACCCGAACGCGCACAGGCTCGCGGTCTGCATGATGTCCAGCAATGCATCGAAACGTTGTCCGGCAGCGTGCAATTGCGCATCCACCCCGGCGCTGAGCTCGAGCCCGCGTTGGGTGCCCACCCGGCACGGCGCACAGGCGCCGCAGCTCTCGCGCCGCGCGAAGGACCACAGCTGCCGCAGCAACGCGGCGGGCGGCACCGTGTCGGGTATGGCCACCAGACTGCCGTGTCCCAGGCTGACACCGTAGGTGGCGAGGTCGGCGCCGGCCAGGCCGGCATCCAGCTCATCGGGGGCGAGGAAGCCGCCGAGCGGGCCGCCGATCTGCACCGCGCGCAGGCGCCCCCGCCGCAACCCGCCGCCGAGGTCCTCGACGATATGCCGCAGCGGCGTGCCGAATTCCACCTCGTAGACCCCCGGCGTGCTGAATTCCGAGTTCAGGCAGACGAGTTTGGTTCCGGTTTCGATCGTGCGGCCCAGCCGCGCATAGGTTTCGCCGCCGTGGCGCACGATCCACGGGATGGCGGCGAGGGTTTCGACATTCTGCACGACGGTCGGCCGGCCCCGGTATCCGCCGCCGGTCGGATACGGCGGCCGGGCCTGGACGGTGCCGCGCAGTCCCTGCAGGGAGCGCAGCAGCGCGGTCTCCTCCCCTGCCACATACGATCCGGCGCCGTCGTGCACCGTGATATCGAAATCGATACCGCTGCCGCACAGGTTCTCACCGAGATAGCCTGCGGCCCGGGCTCTTTCGACAGCTTTGCGCAGGGCCGCGGCCGCGGCCGGATACTCGGCGCGAACCAGTACCAGGCCCTGGCTCGCGCCGACGGCGCAGCCGCACAGGGCCAGGCCGGCGAGCACGCGGTCCGGGTCGTATTCCATCAGCAGCCGATCGCAGTAGGATCCGGGATCGCCCTCGTCGCCATTGGCGACGACATAGCGTGGCGCGGCGAGCGCCTGGGCGGCACGCCATTTCGCGATCACCGGATACTCGGCGCCGCCGCGGCCACGCAGGCCCGACCAGGCGACCTCGGCCAGGATGCCGCGCCACTGCCGATTGCGCAGAACCGTCGACCACGCCTCCCAGGGCCGGTCGCCACCGCAGAGTCCAGCCAGCACAACGGGTTCGGGTGCGGCGCAGGAGTACGGGATCGGCGGCGCGGGCGCGCCATCCGGACCGGACACCAGCGTCCCGCCGATCAGCGCGGCGGGCGCCGCATAGCAGCATCCGAGGCAGTACACCTGCGGCTCCGACACCGCGGGAGCGCCGTCGCGGGCGACGAAACATCCGGTGCCGGCACAGATCCGGTCCCCCGGCGGCACGGTCAAGTCGGCGTAGAAGGAAGCTGAGCCGGCCACGGCGGCCGGGGGCAGGCCCGAGCGATCGGCGACCTCGTCCACATCCCCGGGTCGGATTTCGTGGTGCTCATCGAGCGTCGCCCGCAACATCTCGGTTGCGTTCGCGGCGGCGGTTGCGCGTCGATGGGCACGTACTGCCATCCAGTCCCGGGGTCGGACGTTCATCGTCTGCTCATTTCTGCCCCGGCTCGTCGGGGCCGGCACCGACAACTTTCCCGCGAACGAGCAGCGCACAGCAGGGTCGGCAAGCCTCCTGTTGTGAGGGCTTTGGTCCCATCGCCTCGTGCGTGCCGTCCCTATTCGGGCGGGCGGCGGCGGTGCAGCCTGGGGACATGGACGCGAAATACCTCGACGAGCGCATCGGCAGCCGCTCGGACACCGATCCGCGCGCACCGATCGTGGTCGGGATCGATGGTTCCACCACCGCCTGCGCCCCCGCCCGGTCTATCTGCTCATCGCGCTGGCCCTGCTCGGCGGCACGGTGTACGTGACCATCGGGTCGGTGGCCAACTACTTCCAGCAACCGGGCTGGGTCGCCGATATCGCCTGGCTGCTGTGGGTTTCGCTGCTGGTGGGCGCCGCGGCGTGCGGCTACGGCATCGTGGCGGCCATCGTGTTCGCGCGGTATCCGACACCGCCGCGGCGGTTGAACCGCATGCTCACCACCTCACTGCTGACCACCAGGCCGGTGTACGGCGCGCAATGGCAGGGGCGGCCGTCCTGGCGGCTGGGGGCCGGATTCATGACCGCCGCCGCCGTATCCGGGCTGCTGTCCCTGGTCGTGGGCGCTTCGCCCTACGTGGTGGACGGTTTCGACCATTATGTCGCCGGCTGGTTCGACGGCATGTCGGT
This sequence comes from Nocardia sp. NPDC127526, assembly GCF_042672265.1. NCBI lineage: Bacteria > Bacillati > Actinomycetota > Actinomycetes > Mycobacteriales > Nocardiaceae > Nocardia > Nocardia sp. NPDC127526. Next base: position 337,715 of record NZ_JBHXVO010000002.1, read on the forward strand.
CGCGTTCTGGACGCGGTTCACGAATCTGGCCTTCGCCACGCCCACGATCCTGGCCCTGGCGGTGCTGGTCGGCCTGGCCGCCATGCGCTGCCGGGCGCTCGCTGTGTCCTATGCCGCCGCAACCGGTTTCGGGCTGCTGGCCAGTGTCATGCTGCGCGGCATCATCGAGCGGTTCCGGCCCCCCGACGGGCCGCTGGCCGGCGCGTGGGATTCCTATCCCTCCGGCCATGTCATCCAAGCCGTCATCGTCGCCGGGCTGGTCCCGCTGGCCGCGGCCACACTGCTGGGGCGGCGTTCGGTCGTCGCACCCCTCACCCTGGTGCTCGGGGCCGCCGCCGCCGGCACCGCCTTCGACCGGGTCGCCGACGGATTACACTGGCCCACCGATGTTCTCGGCGGTGCGGCCATCGGCCTGATGCTGGTCCTCGGGGCACGCTGGATCATCGACACGCCCCGCGCGCACGTCGCCTGCCGTGGCTGCCCGTGGTCGCCGGACGAGTCCGCGCACCCCCACCCGCCGCGCGGGTTCATCCCGTTCACCGTGCCCGCGGCGTCGGTGGTGCGAATGCTGGCGCATCTGTCGGCCGCCGCGGTCGCGGTGACCCTGGCCGTGCTCACGGTGACCGTCGGTGTGCCCGCCAGCGGTGAGGGATTCGTCTTCGGATCCGATATCGAGCGGCCGGTTCAGCTGGCGCTGGCGGGCGTGGTGTCGCTGGGCGCTCTCGTCGGGTGGCGCTGGGAGGCGGTCGGGGCGGTGCTGATCGCTTTCGCCGCAACCTGTCTGGACATCTTCGCCGCGATCGAGTATCAGCCCGGCTATGCCATCCTGCTGACGGCGGGGGCGCTGGTGACCATGCTGCTGCTGGGCACCACGTGGGTGGGCGCGAATCGGGTGTACGCCATCTATTTCGGTCCCACGCATCCGGCGAGCACGGCGCCGGCGCTCGCCGTGGACCGGGTCGAATGGGTGTGGTCCGGCGCGCTGCGCGCCGACGGCGTGACCGTCACCGCGCGGCTCGCATCGGGCCACCGGGAGGCTTTCCTGCGGCTGCAGCCCCGAGACGGTTCGGCGGCGGTGGACACGGCGGCGGTGGACGCGGGGGACCATCGGATCGTCCGCCTGAACGCCGACGGCCTGCGCCCCGCGACGGCCTACACCTACACCCTCGTCGTCGACGGCGTCGCCGACTCCTCGCGCGGCACAGGGCATTTCATCACACCATCGGAGGGGCCCATGTCCTTCCGGGTCACCGCGGGCGCATGCGCCCGGGTCGGCTCCAACGGGGCCGTCTTCGACGCTCTCACCGGTGAACACCCGCTGTTCCACCTCGCACTGGGCGACCTGCACTACGCGAATATCGAAGCCACCTCCACCGGGCCGTTCTACGACGCCTACGACCGGCTGCTGACACAGCCCGGACAAGCGGCGTTCTACCGCAGCACACCGATCGCCTATGTCTGGGACGACCACGACTACGGCCCCAATGATGCCGGTGCGGCCTTCCCGGGACGGGCGGCCTCCCGGACCGCCTTCGACACCACGGTTCCGCACTATCGGTTCGTCTCCCCGGACGGCACCGTGAATCAGGCCTTCACCATCGGCCGGGTGCGTTTCGTGCTCACCGATTCGCGCTCGGCCGAGACCGCTGATTCGCTGCTCGGCGCACCCCAAACCGATTGGCTCATCGACGAACTGGTGCGCTCGAGCCGCACGCACGCCCTGGTGGTGTGGGGCAGTTCGCTGCCCTGGATCAGCGGTGCACAGCCCGGCGGCGACGGCTGGCCCGGTCACGCCGGCGAGCGCCAGCGCATCGGCGAGGCGATCGCCGGCGCCGGAATCCGGAATCTGGTGATGGTCTCCGGTGACGCGCACATGGTCGCCATCGACGACGGCACCAACAGCGACTACTCCGCGCGCGGCGGGTACGGTTTCCCGATTCTCAGTGCCGCGGCGCTGGATCGGCCCGGAAGCGTCAAGGGCGGACCGTACAGCGAGGGCGTCTTCCCGGGCGGCGGCCAGTACGGCGTCCTCGATATCACCGACAACGGCGCCGAGGTCAGCGTCACGCTCAGCGGTAAGCGCTGGGACGGAACGGTTCTCGCCAGTCTGACCTTCACCGTTCCGGGCGGGCGAACCTGACTGCGGCGGCGCAATGGGGCCTTTCGCGGACGGTGGCGGGGTCCATCGGCCCCTGTCCGCGGTGCCGGGGCCGATCGAGACTGGGTAGTGCCCGACACCTACCACGGAGGCAGCATTATGAAGGTCGAAGAACTGTTCGCGGCCGCGAAGGACAGCGCAACGGTGAAACGCGTATACGCCGAACCGGTTGAGCGGGACGGCGTCACGGTGATCGCGGCGGCCGCGGTCTCCGGGGGCGCGGGCGGCGGTGGCGGCCATGACAAGGACGGGCAGGAGGGGTCCGGCGGCGGTTACGGCATCGGTGCCAAACCGGTCGGCGCCTTCGTGCTCAAGGACGGGCAGTTGCGCTGGCAGCCGGCCGTCGACGTCAACCGGGTGATCACCGTCGCCGGGTTCGTGATCGCGATCGCGATGATCATCGGTGCGCGTATCGCCAGAGCCTACGAGCGGTAGCGGTGACCTCCACGTTCGCCGGGTTGTCGTCCGCCGAGGCGGCGACCCGGCGGGCCCGCGACGGCGCCAATATCCTGCCCCAGCCAGCGCCGGTGCGGTGGTGGCAGCGCGTCGCCACCCAGTTGCGCGATCCGCTGATCATGGTGTTGCTGGTGGCCGCGGCGCTGACGGCGGTGATCGGCGACTGGACCGATATGTCGGTGATTCTGCTCGTCGTCGTGGTGAATACCGCGGTGGGAGTGGGTCAGGAGCTGCGGGCCGACCGGGCGATCTCGGCGCTGTCGCAGCTCACCGCGCCCACGGCGCGGGTGACCCGGGACGGGCAGCAGGCGCAGATCCCCGCCGCCGAGGTGGTGATCGGTGATCTGCTGGTTCTCGCGGAGGGCGATATCGTCGCCGCCGACGCGACGGTGACCGAGGGCATGTCCCTGCTGGTCGACGAGTCCGCCCTGACCGGCGAATCGGTGCCGGTGGACAAATCGATCACCGGTGACCGCGCGCTGTCGGCCGGGACCGTCGTGGTGAAGGGCCGCGGCCGGGCCGTGGTCACCGCCATCGGCGCGCGCAGCGCCACCGGCCGGATCGCGCGGTTGCTCGAGCGGCACGAGGGGCTGACGCCGTTGCAGCGCAGGCTGATCGACGTCGGCCGACTGCTGGCGGCCGTCACCGTCGGACTGTGCCTGATCGTGCTCGGGCTCGGATTGGCCCGGGGTGAATCGGTGGAGCTCATGGCCGTCACCGCCATCAGTCTCGCGGTGGCCGCGGTCCCCGAATCGCTGCCCGCCGTGGTGACCCTGAGCCTGGCGCTCGGGGCGCGGCGGATGGCGGAGCGGCACGCGCTGATCCGCAAGCTGCCCGCCGTCGAGACGCTCGGGGCGGTCACGGTGCTGGCCACCGACAAGACCGGCACCCTCACCGAGGGGCGCATGGCCGTTCGCCGGATCTGGACCCCGGCAACGGAATTCACGCTCGAGGACGCCGACGCCGCCATTGCCGCGCAGCCGAGCGGCGAGACCGGGCGGCTGCTGTCGGCGGCCGCGCTGTGCAACGACGCGCATCCGATGCCGCCCGATGGCGAGCACCGCGAAGCGACCTTCCTGGGGGATCCCACCGAAATCGCGCTGCTGTCCGCGGCTTTCCGGTTCGGCGTGGATCGCGACGCGCTGCTGGCCCGGTCGCCGCGCTGTGCCGAGCGCCCGTTCGACAGCGATCGCAAACGCATGAGCACCGTGCACCGGCTGCCCGACGGCCGCTATCGCGTCATCTGCAAGGGCGCTCCCGAAGCCCTGTTGAACCCCACCGTGCTCGACGATGATCCGGCCGCCGTGCGGCGCGCCGCCGATCGCGCGGACGAACTGGCGCACAGCGGTTTCCGGGTGCTGGCCGTCGCTCAGGGCGATCGGGACGGCATGCCCGCCGCCGGAGAGGATCCCGAGCACGGGCTGCGCCTGCTCGGCTTGATCGCGATCCTCGATCCGCCCCGGCCCGCCGCGGCCGGCACCATCGCCGCGTGCCGCACCGCGGGCATTCGCCCGCTGCTGATCACCGGTGATCATCCCGGCACGGCTCGTGCGATCGCGATGGACACCGGGATCATCGGGCCCGGCGAGCCCGTGATCGACTGCCGCACATATCCCGACCGGCTTCCGGACGCGACGGTCTACGCGCGCGCCACCCCCGGCCAGAAGCTCGACATCATCGAATCACTGCGCCACGACGGCCAGATCGTCGCCATGAACGGTGACGGCGTCAATGACGGACCGGCCTTGCGACGCGCCGACATCGGTGTGGCCATGGGCGGGCGCGGTACCGAAGTCGCCCGGCAGGCAGCCGATCTGGTGCTCGCCGACGACGAGCTCGGCACCGTGGTCCACGCGGTCGAGGAAGGCCGCCGGATCTACGCCAATATCCGCCGCTTCCTGGTCTACGGATTATCCGGCGGCACAGCCGAAATCGCGGTCATGCTCACCGGTCCCCTCCTGGGCCTGCCGCTGCCGCTGACTCCCGCCCAGATCCTCTGGATCAATCTGCTCACCCACGGCCTGCCCGGCGTGGCCCTCGGCGGCGAGCCCGCCGACCCGGACACCATGCGCCGCGCGCCCCGCCCACCGACCGAAAGCATTCTCGGCGCGGGCCTGTGGCAGCGCGTGCTGCGCATCGGCCTGGTCCTGACCGCCGTCACCCTCGGTGTCGCGGTCTGGGCCCAGCACACCGACCGCCCCTGGCAGAGCATGGCCTTCTTCGCCCTGGGCGCGACCCAGCTCGGCGTCGCCCTCGGCTCCCGCACCCGCCTGTTCTCCCTGGCCAACCCCATGCTCCTGGTCGCCGTAACCGCCGCCCTGGCACTGCAATCGGCCGCCCTCTACTTCCCACCGCTGCAAAGCCTCCTGCACACCGAGCCCCTCTCCCCGGCCGATCTGCTCACCGTCGCCGCCCTGGCCACCCTCGGCTTCCTCGCCGCCCGCCTCGACCGCGTCCTGCACCCCGGCCATGGGACGGGTTAGCGGGTTTCCCGACGGCACCGCGACAGCTGCTCATGTATGCTAATTTTTGCTTACCCGAGCAAGAACGGGTGCCGCAGGGCGAACCGTACGACTCCGAGGAGTGGCGATGAGTTGCGGGCCGGATCAGCAGGCGCTGGCGGGGCGGCCGGTGCCGGATTGGTATCGGCGTGCCAAGCTCGGGATCTTCGTGCACTGGGGTTTGTATTCGGTTCCGGGTTTCGCGGCGCGTGGGAGCGCGGATTACACCGCGTTCATGCGTGCGCTCACCAGCGGCGCGACGACGGCCGATCGGATCCCGTATGCCGAGTGGTACCTCAATTCGATGCGGGTTCCGGGGTCTCCCACCGCGATTCATCATGCGGCCACCTATGGGGATCGGTTCGAGTACACCGGATTCCGGCCCGAGTTCGAGGGTGCTGCCCGGGCGGTGGACTTCGGCGAATGGGCGGAGCTGTTCGCCGCGGCGGGTGCCCGGTATGTCGTGCTGGTGTCACGGCATCTCGATGGGTATCCGTTGTGGCCGAAGGGGATCGGCAATCCGAATGCGGCGGGTGATTATCGCTCGCCGCGGGATATCGTCGGTGATCTGTCCCAGGCGGTGCGGCAGCGGGGGCTGCGGATGGGCCTCTACTACTGCGGCGGGATGGACTGGACCTTCCGGACCGCGCCGATACGGACCCTGACCGATCTGATCCGGCATCAGGCGCTGGGGCCGGGGTATGCGCGCTATGCCGCCGCGCAATGGCGGGAATTGATCGATTCCTATGCGCCGTCGATCCTGTGGAACGATATGGGCTGGCCGGCGGAGGTGGATCCGCACGAGATCATGGCCCACTATTACGATGCCGTGCCCGATGGGGTCGTGAACGATCGCTGGGTGCAGCCGAAGTTGCCCGCGAATCGTCTCGCCCGTGCGGCGTATCTGCGGTTCATCGGCGTGGCGCTGCGGGCGATGGGCAAGCTCGGCAAACCGATCCCCGACCCGCCCAAGGATTTTCACTACGATTTCGCGACCCATGAATACACCCCGCCCACCGGGGTTCGGTCCGAGGCGTGGGAGCTCACCCGGGGGCTGGGCCGGTCCTTCGGGTACAACGCCCAGGAGACCAGCGCGGACACCCTGACCGGGGCCGAGGTGATCCACCTGTTCGCGGACGTGGTCGCCAAGGGCGGCAATCTCCTGCTCAATGTCGGGCCCGATGGACACGGCCGCATATCGGAGCTCCAGCGGGAGCCGCTGCGGACGCTCGGCGCCTGGCTCGCACGGAATTCGGCCGCGATCTACGACACGGTGGCCTGGGATCGGTTCGCCACCACCACGACCGACGGGCAGGCTGTGCGATTCACCAGCGGCGGTGACACCGTCTATGCGATCGTCCTCGCCGATCAGCCGGCCGGTGCGATCAGCCTGCGCGACTTGACCATCCCGGCCAGCGCCGCGGTCGGCCTGGTGGGTGGCGCACCCGCGTTGACCTGGCAGCAGCGCGGCGGCGACCTGCTGGTCGAGCTACCGACCGAGGTTGCGCCGCAACAGCACGCCTTCGCGCTCGCGATCAGGGGGCTGTGAGCGTCGTGGCAGTCAGGAAACGTGACGCGCTCACCGTGACCGAGCAGGCCCGGCGGGCACAGATCGTGCACGCGGCCATCGACACGATCGCCGAAACGGATTACGCCCGCGCCTCTTTCACCGCAATCGCACGCCGGGCCGGGCTCAGCAGCACCGGGATGATCTCCTATCACTTCGCGGGCAAACAGGATCTGATCGACGAGGTGATGCGTACGGTCCTGGCCGATTTCACCGACTTCGTGGTGGCCCGCAGTGCGGCCGATACCGCCGCCGGACGGCTCGCGGCGTTCATCGTCGCGAACAACGAATTCCTGCGCGAGCACCGCAACCATCTGGTGGCCATGCTGCGCATCCAGACCGCTGCCCCCGACAGCGAAAACGCAGGCATCCTGGCGGCTTCGGATCGAGCGAAGCTGGCCGACCTGCTGGCCAGCGGCCAACGAGCGGGCGAATTCCGGGATTTCGACACCGACATGATGGCCGGATTCATCCTGTCACTGCGCAATGGCGTCATCGCCCGCACGGCCGCCGAACCCGGCTTCGACCTCGCCACGTGCACCAGCGAACTGCTCACCGCGATCCGGTCCGCCACCGAAGTGTGAGTCCGGCGGCAAGCCTCGAGGACCTCGTGAGGGTGGGCACGAGGCCGATGCCCTTGCCGCGGAACGGGTCCCTACCGGGGCCGGATCTGCCGCCGAAACCTGTCGGCACGCCCTACCGCAACGTTTCACAGTTCGGATTGCGAGAGTAATTGTGCGAATGGGAATGGGAGTAGGCCGGAGTGAGATATCCTGTCACGCAGTTGTAGTCGGTCCGCGGGCTCGCCGATCGATTCTTTTGCGCGCCGATAGTCGGCGCATCCGTGTCGCCGCGATGCAGTCATGTCTTCACCGAATAACCCTGGTGTCGAAGGGTTTGCGGGAATCCCCGCGCGCGGAAACATTGCCGCGAAAGTTCCAATGTGAAATATTGCTGACCGCACCGGATGATCTTCACTGACCGGACACGGCGCGGTGTCTTCTCTCCCGATCATTGCCGTTGTTTCGAGCTGTTCGGGGTCGGCGGTGAGGGGGGTGCTGGATGGGCTACGGAATGTGATCGCAGCTTCGGAGCAGGAGAGTACCGCCGTGAACGAAACCCGTTTGGACGCGGACGTTGTCATGACGAGGGGAGGGAGTGTGGACCCGATCGTCGACATTCCCGTCGACTCGATAGAAACCAGTGGTGCGCTGCGTGTGCGCACGGAGTACGGCCGGCATACGAACCTGCTGGCGCGGGCCGAGACCGAGTTGCCGCCGGTCCTCGTGCATCGGCAAACCATGCGGCTGATCGATGGCGCCCACCGATTGCAAGCCGCGAAATCCAGGGGCGCCACCATGATTCGAGCGCGCTTCTTCGACGGCACCGAGGAGGAGGCGTTCGTGCTGGCGGTGCGGGCCAATATCACGCACGGCCTGCCGCTCTCGGTGGTCGAACGCAAGGCGGCGGCGCTGCGGATCATGCGGATGTACCCGCTCTGGTCGGATCGCAAGGTCGCCGAGGTGACCGGCCTGGACCACAAGACGGTCGGCGCGGTGCGCAAGCAGTCGTCTGGGGATGTTCCCCAGACCCGGCAGCGGCTCGGCCGCGACGGGCGCATGCGGCGGGTGCGCGAGACGCCCGCGCAACGCGAGGAACGCACCGAAACCTTTGGCGGCGGGGGCATTACGCCACCCGCCCCGGCGCCGATGGAGCGCGTGTGCGCCGCGGCGGTCCTGCAGAGCCTGCGCCGTGATCCGTCGCTGCGGCTCACCGAGGCGGGACGCACGCTGCTGCGCTGGCTCGATGCCAGCCCGCGCACGCCGACGCAGTCGGTGGATCTGGCCGATCGCATTCCCGAGCACTGCCTGAACCTCATTCTCGATATGGCGCGGCAGAATGCGGCCAACTGGCAGGATTTCGCGGCCCGGGTCGGCGATCGCCTGCGCAGTTGAAGGCGCGCGCTGATTCGAACGATATAGCGTAACTGCGCAACTCCTTTCACGGTTGCGTGGTTACGCTATTTCTCTGCCCGAAAAGCGCTCCGGGACAATGTGTTCCCCAGTCATCCCCAGTCGAGGAAAACGCCTCGAACATGGTTCTACTTGAATATGAATTCGATGAATCGAAGGGCGAAGCGCCTCACCGCCACCGCGGCGATCGCTTTCGCGGCAACGGTTTTCGCGACCAGCACCGGCGCCCTCGCCCAGCAGCCGACCACTCCCCCGGTTTCGCCCACCGCGCCGACGACCCAAACGGTGCCCACCACCCCGCCGGCGCCCACCACCGAGCAGGCGCCCACCACCCCGCCGGCGCCCACCACCGAGCAGGCGCCCACCACCGGGCGGGCTCCGACAACCGAGCAAGCCCCCACCACCGAGCAGGCACCGACCACTGAGCAGGCGCCGACAACCGAGCGCGCGCCGGAGGGCTCCGATCTCGAGTCCGCGCCGAAGGAGGTGCTGACCGACCCGCAGGGCGTGGTCACCCAGGTGGTGCCGAAGGCGCCGGTGCCCGCTCCCCCGGGCACCCCGGCCGAGGCCCCGGCCGCCGCGGAGGCGCAGGCCGAATCGGTCGAAAAGCTGTTCGGCGGTGAGCCGGTCGGCGATCTCGTCGTCGATCAGGTGCTCGAGATCGGCGAGGGCTCCACGGTGCGGTTGCGCCAGGAGATCAACTCGGTGCCGGTCTACGGCGCCTCGGTGGCGCAGTCACTGGCCGCCGACGGCGCGCTCATCTCGGTCACCGGCGCGCTGACCCAGGAATCGCAGGGCGAGTTCCCCGGCGATGTGAGCGCCCCGCCGGAGGCCGCCGCGCAGACCGCGCTCGCCGCCATTGCCGCCGAGAGCGGGCAGCCCGCCGACCAGCTCACCGTCGCGGGCTCCGAATCCCGCTGGTACGACCCGAAACTCGCATCGGTGGCCGATGCCCGCAGCGTCGCCGTCCCGGCCTATCTGGTCACGGTGGTCAAGGGCGGGGAGACCGTCGAGGACGGCGAGCCGGTGACCTGGTCGGTCTTCGTCGACGCCAACAAGACCGATCAGGTGCTCGACAAGTGGAGCGAGACCAAGCACATCAACCGCGTGGTCTGCGATGCGGCGAGAAAGGTTGTCAGCCTGTCGAACTCCTCGGTCCGATGCGGCGCGACCTCCGCGATCAAACCGGCCCGCACCGAGGGCCAGGGCCCGGCCGCCGTGGCCGATGTCAACAATATCTACCAATTCCTCGGTGACACCGACAAGTTCTATGCCCAGCACACCGCCTTGCGCGATCTGACCGCCCTGATCGGATTCGACACCGGCGACGGCAATGGCAAGGCGCTGCGCGCCACCGTCCGCGTCTGCACCTACCCCAGTAGCGGCGATCCGGGCTGCCCGTACGCCAATGCGTTCTGGAACGGCGAGCAGATGGCCTACGGCGAGGGCGTCAGCACCGACGACATCACCGGGCACGAGCTCACCCATGGCGTGACCGAACGGGTCAACGGGCTGGTCTATCGCAATGAATCCGGCGCGATCAATGAATCGATGTCGGATATCTTCGGCGAACTCACCGACCTCACCAACGGCAGCACGGACGATACTCCGCAGAACCGCTGGAAGCTGGGCGAGGGCAGTTCCCTCGGCGTCATCCGCGATATGAACAATCCGGGCGCGCTCGGCGATCCCGATACCTATCGGGGCCCGAACTGGTACAGCGGAAGCAATCAGAGCGCTTTCGTGCACATCAACAGCGGCGTGGGCAACAAGGCCGCGCAGTTGATCACCGACGGCGGCAGCCTCAATGGTGAAACCGTTTCCGGAATCGGCGTCGAGAAGGCGTCGCAGCTGTACTTCACGGCGCAGACCCTGCTGTCGTCGAACGCCACCTATTCGACCTTGAGCAGCACGCTGGCGACCGCGTGCCGGACCAATGTGCAGAACAATGTCGCGGGCACGACCGCCGCGGATTGCGCGCAGGTGGTCAAGGCCACGAAGGCCGTGAAGATGCCGTCGCTCGACGTATCCGCCTGATTTCGCCGCTCTCGGGGCCGGGCGCCGCATCGCAGGGGTGCGACGCCCGGCCTCATCCCCTCTTGATGATTCGCGAAAGGGATTGTGTCCCATGTCCATCCACCTTCGTTCCGCCTCCGCGCTGGCTCTCGCACTGAGCCTGCTGACGGCCGCGCCGGCGATCGCGCTGCCCGACAACGCTTCCGATACCACCGCGGGCACGACCTCCCCCACACCCGGCTCCGACGGGCTCGGCGACCCGTACTACCCGCAGGACGGCAATGGCGGATACGACGCCGTCCACTACGACGTCGCCATCGACTACGACCCGCCGACCCATCACCTGGACGGCACGACCACGGTCACGGCGAAGGCCACCCAGGATCTGTCCGCCTTCAATCTCGACTTCGCCGGTCCCCCGGTCGAATCCGTCGCCGTCAACGGCGCGCCCGCGCAGTTCCAGCGGCAGGGCGAACACGAGCTCGTGATCACGCCCGGAGCGCCACTGCCGCAAGGACAATCGTTCACCGTGGTCGTCGACTACGCCGGGACCGCGGCCGATACCAAGGGCAACGGCTGGACCTACACGCCGACCGGCGGCGCGTTCGCGGCGGGCGAACCCCATTCCGCCACAACGTGGTACCCGCTCAACGACACACCGCTGGACAAGGCCACGTTCACCGTGCACGCCACGGTGCCCACCGGCTGGGAGGTGGCATCGAACGGGATCCGCACCGGGGATGTGCCCGCCGAGGGCGGCCACACCGTCACCTGGGAGGCGAAGGACCCGATCATCGGCTACCTGACCACGGTCGCGATCGACAAGTTCACCAAGCTCGAGCAGAGACTGTCGGAGAAGGTGAATCTGGAAAGCTATTTCGCGCCCGACGCGGCAAAACAGAAGCAGAAGCTGGAGAAGCAGCTACCGGGCGTTCTCACAGTGTTGCAGGACCTGTACGGCTCCTATCCGTTCGAATCCGGTGGCGGCATCTATGTGGACACCGATCTGCGTTTCTCGCTGGAGACCCAGACCCGGCCCATCTACGCGCCGTGGACGGATATGAATACCGTGGTCCACGAGAACGCCCATCAGTGGTGGGGCAATTCGGTGTCGGTGAAGGACTGGCGCGATGTCTGCCTGAACGAATGCTTCGCCAGCTACACCGCCGACATCCTCTGGCCGGAACGGAAGAACCACCGCGATCCCGACGCCATCTACCTGCGCGCCCTCGCCCGCGCCGAACAGCGCGACATCTGGTCGATACCGCTCTACGACGCCGGCAAGGGCAATGAGTTCACCACCGTCTATTCCCGCGGCCCGCTGTTCCTGCACGCGCTGCGCCGGACCATCGGGGATGACGTATTCTTCACCGCCGTCCGCGATTTCGCGGAAAGCCATCGCAACGGCAATGCGTCGATCCCGGAATTGCGGGTGTTCTTCCAATCCCGCACCGGCGAGGATCTGAGCGGCTTCTTCGATGCCTGGCTGAACGGCACCGAGCGGCCGGCGGAGGAGTATCTGTACCCGGGCAGCCTGGGCGATCGTTCCGCGCAGCAGACGGTGGATGCGCCGGATTCCGAGGAGGAGGCGGACTGGCCGTTCGGCGACGGTGACCGGAAATAGAGCCGGCCAATACGATTCGGTCGAAATGGCGGCAGCACAGTGAGAGGCCGGTCCCTCGGGACCGGCCTCTCCATTCGGCGCTATTCGGGTGTGGCGCTGCCGATCAGCCGGTTCAGCCAATCGCCGAGCCACTGCAAGGCCGTGCGCCCCAATTGGTCGACCACCAGGGATCCGTATCCCCCGTGCACGCCGGAGGCATAGAACTCCGCGATATCGATGCCCTCGTCGAGCAGCGTGCCCAGATCGGTATCCGCTGAATCGGTCGCATCGGTGAATGCGCCGTTAGTGAACGCGCTGTCGGTGAACGCGCCCGGCTCATCCGATATCCCAGCACCGCGGGAGGTCTTGCTCAGCACCGAGCCCAGCAGCCCGAACAATGGACTGTCACTCTTGCTGATCGCGCAATACAGATCCTCGGGATGGCAGATCGACGACACCCGGCCCGTCAGCGCGCCCATGCCCAACGGCCGGGGATCGGCGATACCGGTGCCGACGGGACGCGGCCCGACCACGGTCTCACCCGCCGTCCCCGCCGCCGGATCCGAGAGCAGGCCGACGGCCAGCACCCGATCCGCGGGCACCGGCCCCCGGTTGTTGCCGATGGCGGAGGCGATATCACCGGCGGCATCGGCGCCCTGGCTGTACCCGGTGATGGTGAACAACGCCTCCGGGCACCGCGTGAAGTAGTCGCGTAATACATTCCCCGCATTGAGGATCGCCGTGTTCTTACTGTCGGCGTAGGTGTGCCCGTCGTCGAAGGCGCGCGCGATATAGGGCGTGAAGAAGATCTCCGACTCGGCCCCCTGCTCGCGTTCGACGGCCTCGGCGATCGGCCCGAGCATGCCGACGGGCCGTGCCGGGTCGGCCTTTTCGTCGGTTTCCCAGGTACCGGGTATGAACAGATTGAACGTCGCCGCGCAATTCGGTGGTGGTGGTGGGGCGGCGGCCGCGGCGACGGCTGCGGAACCCATTGTGAGCCCGGCCGTCACGAGCGTGGTGAGCAGACAGCGTGTGCACGATAACGTGCCGTTCTTCGGATTCATATTCCAGTAGAACCACAGTCGCCGAAGGTAATTCGAGTGGGGATGAGTGGGGATTCGGGTTCACGCGACGATCGACCGCCGCAGTTGCCGGGCGGCGAGCGCGAACAGGACCAACGCGGCCGCCGACAGCACGCCGAGTTCGGTGGCGATATCGGCGAGTCCGCCGTCGTGGCGCAGTAGTTCGGCATAGCCGTCGACCGCCCAGGCGTGCGGCGTCAGATGCGCCAGCATCCGCACGGACGGGGTGTAGAACTCGAGCGGCATCATGGTGCCGCCGAGGGCGGCGAAGCCCAGGCCGAGCAGCAGCCCGCCGGCAATGGCCTGCTGGACGGTACGCATGGTCGAGCCCAGCAGCTTGCCCGCACCGGCGGCCGCCAGGGAGAACGCCAGCATGAGAACGACCGCGGCGAGCGGATCACCCCAGCGGACCCCGAAGATCAGGGCCGATCCGAGCATGATGAACGCGCCCTGCACGACCGCCACGCCGAAGCGGCCCAGGGCCGCGCCGAGCACGATCGTCGTGACGTGCGTGGGCGAGGCGAGCATGCGACGGGCGACGCCCAGGCGGCGGGTTTCGATGAGAGCGGTCGCCGTGGTCAAGGAGGTGATGAAGATGAACAGCACCAGTTGTGAACTCGCACCGGTGTCGAAGCGCCCCAGCTCTTCCGGGAAATCCGCGGTGCCGGCGCTGTGGGCGAGCACGCTGATCCGCGGCGTCCGCTCGGCGGCGTCCTCGGTACCGGCGACGGCGCCGGCGAAATCGGCGCCGGTCTCAGCCGCGGCGAAGCGCGCGGCGCGCAGCATGCTCGCCTCCCGGACGACGACCGCGGTCACCACCGAACGCACCTGCTCCCCTCGTATGCCGGGGCGCGCCAGGAACCGGACCTCGGCCGCGTCCGACGGCGCGCCCACCGCAATGTCGTAACCGGCCGGAATCACCACGCCCGCTTCGAGTTCGCCGTGCTCGACCCGGCTGACCAGATCGGATTCACTGCCGATCACATACACGTCGATACCGTCGGCCGCCCGCAACTCGGCCGCCAGCTGCTCGGCCCGCGGCCCGGCGCCGCCGACCAGCACGCCCACCCGCGGTTCGAAACCGCCCCCGTAGGCCATCCCCAGAACCAGGATGAGCAGCATCGGGAAGGCGAAAACGAAGAAATAGTTGCTGCGCTGCCGGGAGTTTCGCTGGAGGTCGATGGCCGCGAGCGCGAGTGGTTTCGGGATTCTCACAGCCGGATCACCTTGCCCAGTCGAATGGCGGCGACGGCTCCGGCGACGAGCGCGAACCCGGCGAGCGCCGCCACGGCGGGCCCGATATCGGCCACTCCTCCGCCGGCCAGGTCACCGAACCCGCGCAGCAGCCAGGCATGCGGCGTCACCAGGCTCACTGTCGCTATCGGCCCGCCGATCTCGCTGATCGGGAAGAACGCCCCGCCGAGCAGGCCCAGCACCACCGCCACCACGGACTGGGCGTTCCCGGCGGCGTCCGCGGTGGGCGCCAGTGATGCCACGACCGCGGTGATGCAGGTCGCCGCGAGCACACCGGCGGTCAGCAGCGCGGCCACGACCAGCGGCGGGCCCCAGCGGGCCCCGAGCAGCACGGAGGTGGCCACGACCAGCACCGCCATGCTCGCCAGCCCGAGCAGTGCGCTGACGGTGAGCTTTCCGGCCAGGATCGCGCCGCGCGGAATGGGCGCGGCCAGCAGCCGGCGCAGGGTTCCCCCCGCGCGCTCGTCCAGTATCGAGGTGACGCCGAACTGCACGGTGAAGAACAGGAAGAACACCGACATGGCGACGGCGGAGTAGGTGGTGCTGTCGAGCACCTTGGCCGCCGCCGAGCCGTCGGTGAGCGCGACCGGCGCGGCGGTGTCGCGGGCCCGCGCGGCGGCCTGTCCGGCCTCCTCCGGGGTCAGCGGGCGCTGTGCGGCGACTGCGGCCACCGCGGCCCGGACCGATTGCAGCTCAGCGGTATACGACTCGGCCAGGGCACGGGCGAGGGACGCGCCGATCGGCGCGTCCGCATTGCCGATGACTTCGATCGCGGCGGGCGCCAGGGTCCGCACGGCGGCGCTGAAATCGGCGGGCAGCACGAAGGCCGCGTCGATGGAGCCGTCCGCGGCCAGCCGCTCGGCCTCCGCGCGCGAATCCACGCGGCGCACCGTGAGCACGCCGTCGGCCGCCGGCCCGCCGAGCACCTCAGCGGTGAAAGCCGTTGCGGCCGGGCCATGGTCCAGATCGGCCACGGCGTAGTCGAAGGCGCGCGGAGTCGCCGCCGAACCGACCACCAGCTTGAAGATCCCGGCCAATGCCAAAGGCAGCACCACCGCCAGCAGGATCGCGGAGCGGTCCCGCAGCCGCTGCCGCAAGTCCTTGCCCGCGATCCACCACACCGCTCGCACCGCGCCCTCCCTAATCCCGCAGGGTCTTTCCGGTGAGGTGGAGGAAGACCGCCTCCAGATCGGGTTCGTGCACGGTGACCGCGCGCACCACCGCACCGGCGCGGCCGACCACGGCCAGCACGTCCGGCAACGTGATCCGGGCGTCCTCGACGGACAGATCGAGCCCGTCCGCGGTTGCGGCGACCTGCACGACCGCGGCCATCGCGGCCAGGTCCGCCGCCGCCCGGGTCACCTCGCCCGCCGCGGCCAGCCGAATCCGATCGTGCTCACCGACCAGCCGGGTCAGCTCGCGCGGCGTCCCCTCCGCGATCATCCGGCCCTCGTCGAGAATGCCCACCAGCCGGCACAGCCGCTGCGCCTCCTCCATGTAGTGGGTGGTGTAGAGCACCGACATGCCTTGCGCCGCCAGCGCTTCCACCCCGGCGAGAATCGAGTTGCGACTCTGCGGATCGACGCCGACGGTGGGCTCGTCCAGGATCAGCAGCCGCGGCCGGTGCAGCAGCCCCGCCGCGATGTTCAATCGCCGCTGCATTCCCCCGGAGAACTCCGACACCGTGTCGCCCGCGCGCTCGGCCAGACCCACGGCGTCGAGCACCTCGGCGATCCGGGTTCGCGCCGCCCGCCCCGATATGCCGTACAGCCCGGCGAAGAACCGCAGGTTCTCGCGCGCGGACAGATCGGGGTACAGCGCGAGTTCCTGTGGCACATACCCGATCTCGGCCTTGACCGCGACGGCGTGCGGGGTCATTCGCCGGCCCGCCAGCCGGATCTCCCCCGTATCCGCGGCGAGGATCCCGGCCACCATGGAGATCGCCGTGGTCTTCCCGGCCCCGTTCGGGCCGAGCAGCCCGTAGGTTTCCCCCGGCGCGATCGTGAACGACAGATCGTCGACGGCGACGAGATCGCCGTATCGCCGGGTCACATGCCGGCACGACAGGGCCGGCCCCGCGGCCGCGCCGCCGGGGTCGGGCGACCGTGCGGTCGTGGTGGCCGTCAGCTTCATCGACACATGGTGCGCCGCAACGGGCGCCGGCCCCCAGGGCGGATGGTCCTCATCCCGGGGGACCTTCCTCCCCCCGCCGTCCGCTCGACAGCGGGTGCGGGCGACCGTGTCGTTCCGGAATTCATATTTCAGTAGAACCACAGCGGCCGTGGGTATTTCGACTGGGGATGTCTGGGGAGTATCGAATTACGTTGTGGTTGTTATCTTTATCCGAGCATCGTCGATCCGATGCCTTTCGGATGGAAATTCATTTCAAGACAGGTGGTTTCGAGCTATGTCTGTTTTCTTGAGCGCCATGGATACCGTGAACTACATTGCCTCCGGTTCCGCGCCTGGTGGCGGCGGCAATTCCCTGGGCAGCGGATCCTCGCTCGCCTCCAGCGGTTCCGCGGGCATCGGCATGGGCCTGGTCAAGCTGATTCTCGGCCTGTTCACCTCGGTGATCGGCAACTTCTGAGCGGCGGCGGGGGTGATGCGGGCCGGTCGGCCGGCCTGCATCACGCCGGGAGTCGGCTGCGCCGCACTGTGTTACCGTGGCGAGGAGTCCGTCGTGCGGAGTTGTCATGCGAAGCTACAGCGATTATCTGCGCTGGCTGTATCGAACGGGTCGGCCCAATTGGTTTGCCCGGGTGCAGAATCGGGCGTCGGCGTGGTTGTTCGCACTCGGCGTCGCCCCGCGCACGGTGGCCGCGCTCGGCATCGTGGGCCGGCGCAGCGGGCGGCTGATCTGGTTCCCGATAGTGCTCACCGAGGTCGGCGGCCAGCGGTATGTGGTGTCGATGCTCGGCCCGGACGTCAACTGGGTGCGCAATCTGGCCGCAGCCCAAGGCCGGGCGGTGCTGCGCCACGGCCGCCGCGAGGAGGTCCGCCTCACCGAGGTGGAGCCGACGGACAGACCTCCCGTTCTGCGGCGCTATGTGCAGATAGCACCGGGCGGGCGCCCGCACATTCCGGTCGGGCGCGATGCGCCGCTCACGGACTATCAGCGCATCGCCGCGGATTACCCCGTTTTCCGGATCACGCAATAAGGGACAAAAGACCCTGGCGACGGTCGCCGGCGTGGGTAGCGTCGATGATCGTGAAGTCGATTGGGCAGCACCTGCTGTGGTTTCTGCCGATGCTGTGGCTCGGCATGGTATTGGCGATCTCGTTTCTCGAAGCGCCGCTGAAGTTCCGCGCGCCGGGGATCACCGTGCCCTTGGGGTTGGGTATCGGCCGACTCGTGTTCCGGGCGTTGAACACCGCCGAAGCCGTGCTCGCGGTGGCGCTGCTCGCCGCGGCGGCCGGCGTGGGCCCCGGGGCGGCGACCTGGTGGTGGCTGGGGTCCGCGAGCGCGATCCTGGCCGTCCAGGTGCTGGCGGTGCGGCCGATCCTCACCCGTCGCTCGAACCGTGTGCTGGCGGGTGAGGACCTGCCGCGATCCTCCGCACACCACTGGTACGTCGGGCTGGAGATCGCCAAGGTGGTCACGCTGATCGGGCTAGCGCTCGCCGCCGCTCCCTGAACTGGTGAGCGTGCCGGCCGGGTCGGCGCCGGGCGTCGCGGTCCGCGTGCTCCACACCGGTTCCCGCGGGCCCTGGTCGAGCCGGAAGGGCGGGTAGTCGTCACGCATGAGGGCGGCATAGGCGAAGACGCGGTAGAACCAGCGGTTGACGCCGAGCACGAAATCGAACAGGCCGCGCGGGTAGCGGCCGGTGAACAGCAGCGCCACGGCGGCGATCAGGATGAGCACGCCGAGCAGGCCGATGGTGGTGGTGCCGTCGGTGTTCTCATTGCCGCCGAGCACGACGCCACCGCCGAACAGGGCCGCCAGCACCAGATAGTGCGGGATGGCCAGCAGCCACCACTTCACCAGCACCAGTCCACGGGAGAGCCGTTCGGGGTAGTCGACTTCCAGATCGGCCGGGTAGTCCGCGGCGCCGAGGGTGAACGGCGGGTACTTGTCGGTGCCCAGCGCCGCGTAGGTGTAGAACTGCACCCGCCACGACCAGCGCATCACCCCGACATTGAAGTCGAACAGCGATCGCGGATACCGCCCGGTGAACAGGATGGCGAAACCCGCCACCACGGTGAGCACCCAGAAGGCGACCCACAGGAACAACAGCACGACATAGTGCGGGATCGCCATGATCCACTTCACCAGCCACAACCACCGCGACAGCGGTTCGTCCAGATCGCCGCGTAACCGGACCGGCCCGGCGACGGTGTTCTCGGGATTCATATCGGCTCCTTACCGAGGGCAGTGCTTCGATCCGCTCCGGACCACTGCCGGACACGTGATCTGTTTCCCGCCTTCAGGATTGGCCGCGCCACCGAGCCGGTGCAGGGCCGAACAGCCCCGGGTGCGCGACGAAAGACCCGGGACCGGGCGAGCAATTGACCGAGTGCCCACGGATGGGCCACCAATGTCCCTATCGGCGCGCCCGCGCGCGGGCGAGGGTGTGTACACCGACTCTTCGAGGAGTGAACAGCCGTGAGTATCGCCCGCCGACTGGCCCTGTTGTTCCGGGTCAAGGCCAATAAGCTGCTCGACCGCAGCGAGGATCCCCGTGAGGTGCTGGACTATTCGTATCAGCGGCAGTTGGAGCTGCTCGCCCAGGTGCAGCGCGGGCTCGCCGACGTCGCGACCAGCCGCAAGCGCATCGAATTGCAGGACAACCAATTACAGCAGTCCGCCGACCGATTGCAGCGCCAAGCGGGGCAGGCCGTCACACAGGGCCGAGACGATCTGGCCCGGGAGGCGCTGACCCGCCGGGCGGCCGTGCAGGAGCAGCGGGAGCGCCTGCGCCCGCAGCACGACGAGCTGGCCGCGCAGGAGGCGAAACTCACCACCGCCGCACAACGCCTGCAGACCAAGGTCGAGGCCTTCCGCACCCGCAAGGAGGCCATCAAGGCCGGCTATACCGCCGCCGAGGCGCAGAGCCGGATCGGCGAGGCGGTCACCGGCATCTCGGAGGAGATGGGCGATGTGGGGCTGGCCATCCAGCGCGCCGAGGACAAGACCGCGCAACTGAGCGCGCGTGCGCAGGCGCTCGACGAGCTCATCGCCAGCGGTGCGCTCGACGATGCGACCGCGGAACCGGGTGGGCGCGACGACATTCAGGCCGCCCTGGACGCCGCCCGCGGCACCGGCGCCGTCGAGGACGAACTCGCGCATTTGAAGAACCAGCTCACCATGATCGACGCGACACGGCGGGAGGGCTCGCGATGATCATCCGGATTCTCGGCGAGGGCCAGTTCACCGTCGACGATGCGCACATCACCGTCCTCAACGACCTCGACGATCAGCTGGTGCTCGCGGTCGACGCCGACGACGCCGTCGGATTCGCGCTCACCCTGCGCAAACTGCTCGCGGCCGTCGGCGAGCTCGGCGCCGCGGTCCCGGCCGAGGCGCTGCTCCCCTCCGATCTCGTGCTGCCCGCGGCGGACACGCCGCTCGCCGACGTGCGGGCGCTGCTGCGATCCGACGGATTGATCCCGGGATAGCGTCGTGCACAGCAGGTTCCGCCCCGATCACCAGCTCACCGCGCGCATGGCGCT
This sequence comes from Nocardia sp. NPDC127526, assembly GCF_042672265.1. Lineage (NCBI taxonomy): Bacteria > Bacillati > Actinomycetota > Actinomycetes > Mycobacteriales > Nocardiaceae > Nocardia > Nocardia sp. NPDC127526. Next base: position 357,998 of record NZ_JBHXVO010000002.1, read on the forward strand.
GACCGTATTCCTGCTCGGGCTGGTCTACGTGGCCTTCATCGCCGCGCTGGTGGTGCTCATCGAGCAGGTGGTGGTCATCGTCGCCATCGTCGGCGCGCTGCTGTGGGCACAGTTCTGGTTCTCCGATCGAATCGCGCTCTACGCCATGCACGGCCGGATCGTCACCCCGGAGCAGGAGCCCCGCCTGCACGGTGTCGTGGACCGGCTGTGCGCCACGGCGAACATGCCCAAACCACAGGTGGCCATTGCCGATATCGAGCTGCCCAATGCCTTCGCCACCGGCCGCAGTCCGCGGCGCGCGGTGGTGTGCGTGACCACGGGGCTGCTGCGGCGGCTGGACCCGGAGGAGCTGGACGGCGTACTGGCACACGAGCTCTCGCATATCGCGCACCGCGATGTCGTGGTCATGACCACCGCGTCGTTCCTCGGCGTGCTCGCGGGGCTCGTCGCCCGTTTCACCATGTACTCGACCATGTTCGGCGGCCGGGATCGCCGCGGCGACAACCTCTTTCTGGTCGTGCTGCTGGTGATGGCCGTCTCGGCGGCCGTCTACGCCCTCAGCTATCTGCTCATCCGCGCGCTGTCGCGCTACCGGGAACTGGCCGCCGACCGCGCCGGGGCGGCCCTCACCGGGCACCCCTCGGCGCTGGCGGCCGCGCTGACCAAGATCAGCGGCGATATCTCCCGCATCCCCAGCCGGGATCTGCGCGCCCAGCAGGCGTTCAACGCCTTCTTCGTGGTGCCCGCGCTCGGTGCGGGGGCGAGTCTGTCGACGCTGCTGTCCACCCACCCCAGCCTCGAGACGCGGCTCGACCAGCTCGCCCGGCTGACCAGCGAACTCGAGGCGTGAGCGGCATGGGATTTCTCGACGCGCTCCTGGGCCGCACCCCCGCGGCGCCGCCGAATCTGGACGTGCTGTTCACCGTCGCACCCGCCGCCTGCACCCTGCAGGCGGCGCTGGCCCTGCAGCCCACCGGCGTGGGCGCGGTGTGCTTCCGGGACGCCGAGGGCGGCGGCGCACGGCGCTCCCGGGAGGAGATCCTGGCGCTGCTGCGGCTGGACCCGGAGCTCACGACCGAGGTCACCGCGGACGAGTACGGCTTCACCTGGATCGTCTGCCGCCAGCCGAGCGCCGACCTCGCCGCGCTGGTGACGGCCTTGCACGCGATCAATGCCACCTTGTCGGACAGCGGTTTCGGATCGCTGCTGCTGTGTACAGTCATCGGTTTCGTCACCGATGACCCGCCGCCGCGCCGGCTCGGCCTGGTGTACCTGTTCAAGCGCGGCACCTTCTATCCCTTCGCGCCGTCCGGTCCGCAGCGGCGCGACACCGTCCTCGAATTGCGGGCCCGCGCCGCGCTTTCGCGGGAACTGCCCATCGAACCCGATCTCGAGCGCTGGTTCCCGCTCTGGAACGCGCCCGCACCCTGAACGGATCACGCCCGTGCACACCGCACCCGCCCGCCCGGTCCCCGCGCCCTCGTCTCGGAGGACACCATGAACTCGCATGTGAGCTACCGGGCCCGCCTGTCCCGCATCTCCCAGATCACCCGCGTGCTGTGGAGCGGTGAAACCCATTGGGTGGCCGATGCGCTCGGGGTGAAGGAGTGCGGATCGCTGCGGTGCCGGCTGCACTGCGCGGCCGGGCTCAGCCAGTGCGAGCATCATATGGCGATCGAAAGGCCACTGCCGGAACGGATTCGGGAGGTGCTCGAGCAGCTGGGGCCGACCTTCGTCAAGGCGGGGCAGATGCTGGCGCTGCGGCCGGACTATCTGCCGCTGCCCTATGCGCAGGCGTTGCAGCGGCTGCACACCCATGCCCCGTCGTTCGACGCCGAGATCGCGCAGGCCATTGTCGAGACCGAACTGCGGGCGCCGCTGGATCGGCTGTTCGCCGAGTTCGAGCCGAAACCGTTTGCGGCGGCATCCCTGTCGCAGGTGCATCGGGCACGGCTGCGGGACGGCCGGGCGGTGGCGGTCAAGGTGCAGCGGCCGGAGGTGGCCGCGCTGGTGTCGCGCGATCTGGCGCTGTTGCGGTGGGCGGCCGGAAAAGTCGAGCAGCATCGCCACGGCGCCCTGGCCTTCCGGCCCACCGAAGCGGTCGACGAACTCACCGCCTACACCACGCGGGAGCTCGACTTCCGGCGTGAGGCAGCGGTTTCCGAGCAGGTGCGGCACAATGCCGCGGGCGACAAGCGCCTGGTGGTCCCCGCCGTGCACCGCACACTGAGCACGGCCCGGGTGCTGACCACCGATCTGATCGACGGCATCGAACCGGCCCCGGCCGCGGAATTGGCCGCGGCGGGAATCGACCCGGACCGGGTGCTGGCCGCGGGCGCCAGCTGGATGGTGCGGCAGCTGTTCACCGACGGCCTCTTCCACGCCGATCCGCATCCGGGCAATATCCTGCTGCTCCCGCGAAACCGGGTCTGTCTCATCGATTTCGGCATGTTCGGCCGGCTCGACCGCACCCAGCGGCGCCGGATGGGGCTGATGCTGCTGGCGCTGATCAGCGGCGACTACAACGCGGTCGGCATGCAGCTGCTGCGGATGTCGACGCTGCGCCCCGGGGCGGATCCGCGGGGCTTCCGCGATGCCGTGGCCGATCTCGTCGAGGACTGGTACGAGGCCGAGTCCGGGATGACCGCGGCGCAGCTGCTGCTGCGCGATCTCGGGCTCGGCGGGGCCTTCGGCATCGTGTTCCCGCGCGAGCTCATGCTGCTGTGCCGCTCGCTGGTCACCCTGGAATCCACGGCGCGGGTGATCCGGCCGGAACTGGATCTGTCGGTCCTGTTCCGGCCGCTGCTGCCGCAACTGCTCATGGCGCTGCTGCCGACGCCGCGGAATCTGTGGGGGATGTTCTCCGAACAGCGCATCGACTACCTCGGCCTGGCCCTCGAAGTGCCGGACATGGTCCTCGAACTCGCGGACACGCTGCGGCGGCGCAGCGTGCTCGACCAGCTCAGCGCATCGGTCGCGCCGCCGCCCAAGAGCTGGCTGCCCGCGGTGGCCGAGGTGGCCGCCGGCGGCTGGATCGCCCGTGGCCTGCGCACGGCGCTGCCCCGCTGATCACCCCGCGCACCAGCGCGGGGCCGGTCATCAGGCGGACTTCTCGGCGGCGTTCTCGCTCGCGTCCACCAGCCGGATGCCGGTGACGAGCGCCGGTTCGATGGCGACCACGGTGTCCATGGCGCCGTTCACCCACGGCCGCAGCAGCCGCTCGTAGCGCGCGACGCGCTCGGGATCGGTGACGGTCCGGGCGATGCCGGTGACCACCACCGACCAGCCCAATTGCTGGATCGGGTCGATATCGTCGGCCTCGTAGGCCACCACCACATTGGCATCGGCGCGCACCGCCGAGGTCAGCCGTGAGGTGAGCCGGGTGCGCACGACGATGATCTCGCCCTCGTCCAGCAGATGGTTCACCGGCCGGATCGCGGGCAGGGCCTCGCGGGTGAAGACCACCCGGCCGTAGGAGACGCTGGACAGCAGGCGCAGGGCTTCCTCGCGGGTCAGCTGGATGGTGTCCCGCGGGGGTAGTTCGCCGTCGAGGAACCCGCTCACCGCGCATCACCCGCTCGCATCCTGGCATCGGCATCGAACAACACCGCGTGTTGTCTCACCCGGATCGGCCATGATTCGGACGGACGCATGTCGCAACAACCCTTTCTATCGTGCTCCCCTACTGCAGACCCCGCACTCCATGGCACCACCGTGGGCGCGAGGCCGCCAGGGCCGAAGGTCCTCCATTGATCTCCCATCCGGATACCCGGACCGGGACCTCGCCGCGCCGTGTCAGCGCGGGCGCGTCGCATGGCCGGCCGCCAGCACCCGGGTCAGGAAGGCTCCGGTCACCGCCGCCATGACCGCCGCCATGACCAGACCGCCCAGTGCGCCGATGGCGGCCACCAGCGGCACCGCCTGACCGGGCTGCCACAGCGGACTGGTCACCAGGGTGAAAGAAATCAGACCCGCGACCCAGGCGACCGCGGTGCCCCAGATCCACAGCACGGCGCGATCGGTGAAGCGGCGCAAGACGATCCACTGGGCGATGCCGAGGGCGAAGACCATGATCAAGGCCCCGGCCGCTATCACCGGTATCTGCGCCCCGATGGGCCATTCGCCGAGCTTCTCGCCGAACAACATCAGCAGCACACCCACCGACCAGGCGACGATTCCGCCCGCGGCGGTGGCCGCCACCCAGTCGCGAATGCGCAGCCGGGACAAGACCGTTCGCAGCACACCGGCCTGAAAGGCGCCCAATACCGCGCCCTCGACCGCGCCGGCGAACAACATCGTGCCCGCGACCACGGCCGGCCGCCCGTCGGCCACCAGCGCACCGCCGAGCGCGGGCGCGGCGAAACCGAGGAACTCGCCCAGCGTCACCCGGGTGAACCAGCGGCGGCGCAGGCTCGGCAGCACGTCGGACTCGGCGCGCGACCCCACCTCGAACACCACATACGGATCGATCGCCGACGCCTGTGTCCGCGGCCGCGCTTGCAGGAAGAGCGCCTCGACCTGCTCGTGCTCCAGCGAGGCCGGCCGCACCACGTGCCCGATACCGCTGAACCACTCCCCATCGATCCGGATCGACGCCGGGTGCGGCTTCCGAAAGTTGCGCCACCACGTCTTTGTGGCGGAATTCGCAACCCGGACGACCACGCTGTCGCCGGCTCGGACGAAGGACACGGGCAGCGCGGTCCGCCGTCCCGACACTCGTCCCTCGTACCGCAACTCACCTATCGTGTGCGCCAGGCCCGTCGGCAGCCGCAACGCCATCAGCACCGCCGATGCTCCGAGTCCCGGTGTCTCGTACTTCACGCTCACCGTGTCCTCCATCCGGTCGGCGAATCGATTCGTGCCATGCCTCGATCCTCCGCCCGCCGCGCGATCGGCCACAGAAGCGAAAGTCACTGTCTTCGTGACCTTTCGCCGACCGATATCGTTACGCGCGACGCCGGTGCCGGGGCCGTTGGTCCCGCCCGCGAAGGCACCAGTCCTCTGCCGAACCGGGCGCTGTGCGGCCAGGCTGAACAGATGGCAAAGGACACCGCACGCATCGTGATCCTTTACGCGACGGCCGCCGGTTCGACGCGCGGGATCGCCGAATACATCGGCAACGCCCTCCGTGAGCGCGGAGCCGAGGTCGAAGTCGCCGCCATCGGCAAGGCGCCGGATATCACCGGTGCGGATGCGGTCGTCCTCGGCAGCGCCGTGCACAACGCCGACCTGCTGCCGCAGGCGACCGAGTACATCCGCGACCACCACGACGATCTGGTGGCCCGACCGGTCTGGTTGTTCAGCGTCGGGCTGGCCCCCGCCCTGCGCGGGCCGATCGGCCGCCGCTTCGCGGCCGTGGTGCCGGCCAAATTCGCCGCCGTCCGCGATTCCCTCGCCGTGCGCGACTATCACGCCTTCGCCGGTGTCATGCACCGCGCCGACACCGCCTGGTGGGCCCGGCTCGTCTATCTCGCCATGGGCGGCGGCCGCTACGGCGACCTGCGCGACTGGAACGAGATCCACGCCTGGACCGACACCATTGCCGCCGCACTGCGGCTGTCCACCCCCACCCCTCCCGCGAGGTGATACCCATGCATGCACGCGACGTCCTCAGCCGACCGGTCGTCACGGTCCGCCCGGAAACCCCACTGCGCCAAGCGATCGCGCTGTTGACCGGCCACGGCTATGCGGCGCTGCCGGTCGTCGACGAACAGGACCGTGTGGTCGGCATGTTCTCCGAGTCCGACGCGCTGGCGGTCACCCGCCTGGACGCCGTCACCGTCGAAGCCGTCATGGCGGTGCCGGTGGAGGTCGTCACCCCCGGCACCGACACCTCCGCCATCGCCTCGCGCATGCTCACCGGACAACTGCGCTCCATGCCGGTGGTGGAATCCGGCATCCTGGTCGGCATCGTCGCCCGCAGCGACCTGCTGCGCACCCTCATCGACGACGACGCCACCATCGAGGCGAAAATCCGTGCGCTGCTCGATGATTACGCCGGCAGCCGCCGCCAATGGGACATCGAGGTCGCCGACGGCCGCGTCGCCGTGCGCGGCATCTTCGCCGACGACACCGAACAGCGCACCGTCGCCGAACTGACCCGTCTGGTCGCCGGCGTCCACCACGTCGAGATCCTCGAGGATCGGGTGCTGCCACCGCAGCGCTGAAACAGCGTGCGCCGAGGACACTGCGCGCCGACACGACAATGTGCCCGGAAATCCTCCGGGCACAAAGCATTCGCCTGATCGGGTCGGTCCATCCCGCTCCGTTTCCGCCCTATTTCTTCCCGCTGCTGCGGGTGCCGATATAGGTCGTCACGATTGCGGTGACGGTGATGAGCAGCGCGATGAGCACCGCCGCTGTGGGCCAGTCCATGATTCACCTCTTTTCCGATAGCGTGCTGCACAGCAACCGATCCGGTCCCGTGCGCAAAGCGCGGCGAATCATCTCTTCCAGCCCATCGAGCGCCGCCAGCGATGAGCAGGGGTCGGTATTGATCAGTTCCGGGAACTCGCCGCTGAACGCGATGTACGCCGAATCCGCCGGCGACCATCGCACCTCGTAGTTCACGCCGAGGAGCTGCTGCTCGATTCGACCGGCGGAGCCGGTATGCGGGTCGCTTTTCATATATCGACTGTGCCCGTTTCCCGCCGATTGCAACCGATGCGGAAGACCTCGATGTCGATGGCTTTCGTCCACAGGCGTGCCGTCACCTGGATGCACTGCGCGGCTGCGCGGCGGGCGCGGGCGGCTGCCGTGTCTCCGTGCCGGCGTCGAGGGAGCGACCCAGGGATATGAGCTGGTCGACGGTGTCGCCGTGGCGGGCGAGGAATTCCGCGCGGGCGCGGCCGCGGCGGAAGGTGAGGAAGGCCCTTCCGGTGTGCAGTTGCCAGGTGTGCCAGAACAGCATCGGCACCATGAGTGCGAAATTGGCTGCGCCCCAGATGATCCAGACGCGTTCGTCGAACCAGCCGTCGGAGGGCATGACGGTCGGGAAGATGTTGTAGATGCCGATCACGAGCATGAGGACCGGCAGGGTGTAGATGCGGGCCATGATGTACAGCTCGGGGCGGCGCATGACCAGCGGGTAGATCTCGGCCACGGCCAGGATGCAGATGCTGCCGGCGAAATGCTCCTCCTGCGGCGGGTAGCCGCCGTAGGTGAAGCACAGGTTCCACGAGGTGTACACGAAGTTCCAGGCGACGGTGGTGAAGGCGATGAGCTCGGCATTGCCGTTGGCGGTGATCTCCCAGAAGCGCGGGGTGTAGGGGATGGTGAGGCAGAGCCCGAGGCCGACGGCGGCGTTCCAGTAATTGCCGATCTGGGCGTCGCGCAGGGTGGCCTCGGTGATGTTGAGGAACAGGATGGCGTAGGGAAACCAGAGGAACCGCGGGTGGCGCAGCAGCGTCCACACCCGGCCGGGCCGCTGTTCGGCCACCGAGACGCGCATCGCGCCGACAATGGTCAGCGGGATGAGCACCGAGAGGATCTTGGCCCAGGAGAACCAATTGATCAGGCCGATATCGCGGCCCGGCCCCCAGATCCACAGGGGGAAGGTGAGAATCGACAGCCCCCACACCCACATGGAGGCGCGGGGATGCAGTTGCATGTAGCGGACGATCGCCCACAGGATCGCGCAGAACACGATCATGGAGAACGCGGTGACCCAGGTGAACGGCGCCGGATTCCCGGCCACCGCTTCGGAAGCGGCTGTGATCATGGTCGGCCCTTCGTTGTCCCGTTGATCGCTTCAGCAAACAACGAGCACAACATGCGGGCCCAGGGACCAAATACCCCGGAACCAGACCGGAGGTCCCGTTTCCGCGGCTCAGTGCGTCTCGGTGAGGAATTCCACGCTGGACGCGATGGTGGCCAGCCGCGGGTAGTCGTCCTCCTCGATACGCCGCCCGAACGCGGTGGAAAGACGTTCGACGAAGGTCAGGAAGTCGAGCGAGTCGAGATCCAGTGCCGGGCGCAGCGGCTCGTCGACCGGCAGCGCGGCCAGTTCCGCCTCCCCGGCGAATCCGCGCAGCGCGGCGCGGACCATGCCGTCGGCGGTCTCGCGGGACACGGTGATGGGCATTGTTCTCACAGCTCCTCTGGATGTTGCAGCAGATCCGACACGGCGCGCAGGAAACGGGCGCCGACCGCGCCGTCGCTGGCCCGATGGTCGGCGGACAGGGTGGCGGTCACCTGGGCGCGCACGCCGAGCATCCCGTCCACGGCACAGGGGCGTTCGCTCACCGCGCCGAAACCGGCGATCGCCACCTGTGGTGCGGGAATGACGCCGAATACCGAATCCGCGCCCAGCTCACCGAGATTGGTGACGGAGATGGTCGCGGGCACGGTGTCGGACGAGCGCAGCCGCAGCGTGCGAGTGCGCTCGACGATGCCGCGCAATGCCGCCATCATGGCGGGGGGGTCGAGGGTGTCCGCATCCGGAATGGTCGGCACGATGATCCCGCCGCCGCGCAGCGACACCACCACACCCAGGTGCACCGACTCCGCCGGGCGGAATCGGTCATCGACCCAGTGCCCGTTCAGTTCCGGCACCGCCCGCGCGGCGCGCGCCGTCGCCGTGAGCAGCAGCGCCGCGGGCACCATCCGGCCCGCGACCGGCAGCTCGCGATTCGCCGACCGCAGCCAGCGGGTGACGGCATCCATATCGATGGTGCTCGACAGATAGTAGTGCGGCACAGTCTGTTTGGACCTCGTCATGGCCGCCGCGATCTGCTTGCGAATCGCCACCGGATCACGCGCAGGCAGCCCACCGGCACCCGACGACCGCGGGCGCGCCTGCGAGACAGCCGATTCCGCCGCACTATCGGACACCCGCTCCGCCACGGCCGCCGCCCGCACATCGGCGGCCCGCACCGCACCGCTGGCCCCGGTTCCGGTCACGCCGGCCAGATCCACACCGAACTCACCCGCCAGCCGGCGCGCCAGCCCGGAGGCACGCACCCACCCGTCCCGAGTCATACGGTGCAAGGCAGTCGATGTCTCCCGTTCTGCCGATGTCTCCCGTTCTGCGACAGCAGAGTCCGCTCCGGTCGCACGCACGCCCGCGTCGGAGGCACGCAACGGCGCGATCGGCCCGGCGTGGGCGTCGACACCGTCCGCACGTCGGCCCGCGCGACCCGGCACTGTAGTAGCCCCCGGCCGACTCGCAGCACCGCCCCGGCCGGACCGGCCAGCGGCGTCAGCGGCTTCGCCCGGCCCGGACTTTCCGGGAGCGATGTCGTGGACCGCATCGCGATCCGCCACGGCCTGTTCCACATCGGCCCGCACGATCCTGCCGCCCGGCGCGGAACCGTGCACGATGGCCAGGTCTATGCCCGCTTGCGCGGCCAGACGCCGAACCAGCGGCGTAGCCCGCACCCCGATTCCGTTCCCATCGTGTCGGTGTGGACCGCTCGCTGCCGAATTCGCCTCTGCCGCAGCGGGTATCGGCTCGACAGGAGCGTGTACCGGTTCGGGTGCGGCGGGCACCGGCTCGGATGCGCCCGGCACCGGCTCCGATGCGGCAGGCACCGGCTCGGGTGTGGCGGGTACCGGCTCCGATTTGGCAGGCACCGGCCCGGGTGTGGCGGGTACCTGTTCGGCGGCCGGGGAAACGACTTTCGCACCGTTGCTTTTGCCGATGGTGTCGGTGGCGGCGCTGGTTTCGATGGTTGCCAGCGGGGTGCCCACCGGGACTGTTGTTCCTTCCGGCACCAGGATTTCGCCGATGACGCCGTCGTCGAAGCATTCCACCTCGATGGCCGCCTTGGTGGTGTCCACTTCGGCGACGACATCGCCGGCGTGCACGGTGTCGCCGGGGTGGACCAGCCAGGTCAGCAGGGTGCCTTCGGTCATGTCCGCACCGAGGGAGGGCATGCGGAATTCCGGCATTCAGCCCACCGCCTTGTACACGGCCGTGACGACGGCGTCGGGCTGGGGCAGCGCCGCTTCCTCGAGTTGGCGGGCATAGGGAATGGGCACCTCGGCGGTGCACACGCGCCCGATGGGCGCGTCCAGGTCGTAGTAGGCGTGTTCGGCTGCGCGGGCGGCAATTTCGGCGGAGACGCTCATGCTGCGCCAGCCCTCGTCGACGATGACGAGACGGTGGGTGCGGGTGATCGAATTCAGCAGCGTGGTCTCGTCGAGGGGGCGCAGGGTGCGCAGATCGATCACCTCTGCGTCGATACCCTCGCCGGCCAACTGATCGGCGGCGGCCGTGGCGACGCGCAGCGCGCCCCCGTAGGACACGAGCGTGACATCGGTTCCGGCGCGCCGGATTGCCGCCTTGTCGATGTCGACCGCCCCCGCGTCGGCGGGCAGGTCGCCTTCGCTGTTGTACAGGGCGATCGGTTCGAAGATGAGCACCGGATCCGGGTCCTGCAATGCCGTCCACAGCATGCCGCGCGCATCGGCGACGGTGGCCGGGGAGAGCACGCGCAGCCCGGGAATGTGCGCGTAGAACACCTCGAGGCTGTGCGAATGCTGTGCGGCGAGTTGACGTCCCGCGCCGGTGGCCATGCGGATCACCAATGGCACGCCCAGCTGGCCGCCGGACATGTGGCGCAGGGTGGCGGCATTGTTGAGGATCTGATCCATGGCAAGCAGGCTGAAGTTCACGGTCATGACCTCCACGATCGGGCGCAGACCGCCCAGCGCCGCGCCGATGCCCGCGCCGACGAAGGCCGATTCGCTCAGCGGGGTGTCGCGGATGCGCCGGGGCCCGAACTCGTCGAGCAGTCCGCGGCTGACTCCGAAGCAGCCGCCGTACGCGCCGACGTCCTCCCCCATGAGGAAGACGCGCTCATCGCGGATCAGGGCTTCCCGCAAGGCTTCCCGCAGCGCTTCGCGATAGGTGATGGTCATGTCCGCTCCGCATACACGTGCCGGGTCAGGTCGGCCACCGGTTCCAGTGGCGCGGATTCGGCCGCGGCGACCGCGGCATCGATCTCGGCGTCGGCCGCGGCTTCCAGCGCCGCCCGGTCCTCGGGACCCAATTCGCCCGCGGCGCTGAGCTCCTGGGCCAGTCGCGGGATGGGATCGCGGGCCTTCCACTCCTCGATCTCGGATCGTTCCCGATAGCGGTCGGCGTCGTACATCGAATGCGCCCGGAAACGGTAGGTGCGCAACTCCAGGAAGCACGGCCCGCCGCCGCCCCGGATCGATTCCACCGCGCGCCGCGCCGCCATGGTCACCGCGACCGGATCCATGCCGTCGACCGGCCAGGCCGGCAGCCCATAGCTCGCGGCCCGCAGCGCCAGATCGGTGGCCGCGTGTTCGTGATCCAGGGCGGTGCCCATGGCGTAACGGTTGTTCTCACAAGCGAACAGCACGGGCAGCTGCCACAGCGCCGCCAGGTTCAGGCATTCGTGGAATTCGCCCTCGGCCACCGCGCCGTCGCCGAACAGGCACACCGTCACGGTATCCCGCTCGCGCAGCCCGTCGGCGAGAGCGAGCCCGACCGCCAGCGGCAGTCCGCCGCCGACAATGGCATTGCCGCCGTAGAAGCGACGCTCGGCGTCGAACAGGTGCATGGAGCCGCCGCGACCGTGACTGCATCCCGTTGCGCGGCCGAACATCTCGGCCATCACGGCGGCCATGGGAACACCGCGGGCCAGCGCATGCCCGTGCTCGCGGTAGGTCGAGACCACCGCGTCGCCGGGGTCGAGCGCGCCCAGCAGTCCGGCGGCCACCGCCTCCTCACCGATGTAGAGGTGCAGGAAGCCGCGAATGGCCTCGGCGCTGTAGAGCCGCACGCAGCGTTCTTCGAAGCGCCGGATACGAATCATCTGCCGCAGCAACTCGATTCGCTCCGCCGCCGGCACGTGCGAATGCTCCGGCCCGAACCTTTCCGAAGCGGCCGGGTGCATCGGCCCGACGCCCGCCTCCGGCGCGGCCGGGTGCAACGGCCCGGGGCCCGGCTCCGGGGCGGGCCGGCGCCCCGGTCCGGAGCCGGCCTCCGGGGCCGGAACGACCACGCCGCCGCCGTTCGGCCCGCCCGGAGGCGCGGATTCGGGGGTTTTCCGCCCGCGCCGGGTATTTCGATTGCTCGGCGGCCCGGATTCGGCCCGCCGCCGCGAGGTGGTCATGATGTCCCTTCCAGGGTCGACACATCGCCTTCGGGGAGCCCGAGCTCGCGGGCCTTGAGCAGTCGCCGCATGACCTTGCCGCTGCGGGTGTGCGGCAGGCTGTCGGCGAACACGATCTGTTTGGGCGCCACCGCACCCAGTTGCTTGCGCCCGAAGGCGATGAGCTCGTCGTGCAGTGCGGGCGTGGCCTCGAAACCCGGTCGCAGCAGGACGAATGCCTTGACCAGTTCCCCGGCCACCGGGTCCGGCGTGCCGATGACACCGGCCTCGGCCACCGCCGGATGCGCCAGCAGCGCGCTCTCCACCTCGAACGGGCCCACCAGATGCCCGGCGGATTTGATCACGTCGTCGGCGCGCCCGACGAACCAGAAATAGCCGTCGGCGTCGCGGCGGGCCAGATCGCCGGACAGATACCAGCCGTCGGCGAAAGCCCGTGCGTACCTGGCGGGATCGTTCCAGTAGCCGCGGAACATCGACGGCCAGCCCGCGCGCAGCGCCAGCTCGCCGACCTCGTCGTCGCCGGCGAATTCGACCGCTCCGTCCACGACGGCGGCGCGCCCGTCGGCGCCGCGGCGCAGGATGGCGGCCTCGATGCCGGGCAGCGGGCGGCCCATGGATCCGGGCCGGATCTGCTCGGCCGCGAAATTGGAGATCATGATCGCGCCGGTCTCGGTCTGCCACCAGTTGTCGTGGATCGGGTGGCCGAGTACGCGCTCACCCCACACCACCACCTCGGGGTTGAGCGGTTCGCCGACGCTGGCCGCGAAGCGGATCCGGGACAGATCCGTGCCCGCGGGCAGTTCGTCGCCGCGGCGCATGAGCATGCGCAGCGCGGTGGGGGCGGTGTACCACACCGTCACCTTTTCCCGGGTAAGGATGTCGTACCAGCGCCGGGCGTCGAACTCGGCTTCATCGCTGATCACGGTGGCGCCCAGGCACAGGGGCGCGATCACGCCGTAGGTCATGCCGGTCACCCATCCGGGATCGGCTGTGCACCAGAAGATGTCGTCGGGACGCAGATCCAGTGCGTAGTGCGCGGACATGCGGTGCGCCAGCACCGCGCCGTGCACGTGCACCGCGCCCTTGGGCCGGCCGGTGGTGCCGCTGGTGAAGTGCAGCAGCGCCGGATCCTCGAATCCGGTGCGCACCATGGGGAACACGTCACTGGCCGCGGCCAGCGCCAGGGACAGTTCGATGGTGTCGTCGAGGGGTTCGGCCTCGACGGCGGCGTCGGTGAGCAGGACATGCCGCAGCGCGGCGCGATGGGGCGCGACCTTGCGGCGGTAGTGCTCGGTGGTGGTCACCAGGGTGGTGGCGCCGGAGATCTCCAGCCGCTGCCGCACCGGTTCCGGTCCGAACGCCGAGAACAGCGGTGACACCACGCATCCGGCCTTCCACGCACCGAGGATCGCGACATACAGCTCCGGGGTGCGGCCCAGCAGCAGGCACACCCGGTCCCCGCGGCGCACGCCGATACCGCGCAGCACCGCGGCGAATCTATTGCTCAGCGAGGCGAGTTCGGCATAGGTCAGGCTCACCCGGCTGCCGTGCGCGCCGAGCCAGCGCAGCGCGGCCGTATCGGCCAGCGGCGTACCCAGATGCCGGTCCACCGCCGCGTAGGCGATATTCATGCCGCCGCCGGGCATTTCACCGAGGGCGGCGCGGGCGGCGTTCCAGCTGAACTCCCGGCGCGCCGTCGGGTAATCGGTGAGGTTGGCGGCGGATCGTTGATGCACGGATTTGTCGATAGGTGCCCAGCGCATCGGTTCGCGTTCCGAGACGCCCTCACGGCTGACGGTTCTCATGGGTCCTCCCGGATCCAGTCAACGCCGCCCACCGCGCGCTCCGGCAGGGCGCAAAGACCATTGCCGCGATGACCTCCGCCTCCGCCGGGAACGGCACTGCGCTTCTGCCCGGGCGGCAGGACCTTCGCCTCTGTGGCCGGTCAGCGGCGCGGACGCACGCTGGACGCAGGAACCCGGACCGAGGAGGCAGACGATGGACTATCGGGTGAGCTTGTGTGAGACGGCGCCGCAGACCGTGCTGCGCGTACCGCTCGAGATCCGCCCGGACCTGTTGAGCGAGGGCATCGTGATCGCCATGGAGCGGCTGACCGAGGTCGCGCAGCGTGCCGGGCTGACGGCCAGCGGCGCGCCGACCATTACCTTCCATCGGGAATTGCCCGCCGTGGATGCGATCACGGTGGACTGCGGGCTGCCCGTGGAGACCGCGCCGACGCTGGGGCCCAGTTCCGGCGCCGAGCTGGTGATCCAGCCGCCCGCGCTGATCGCGCGCACCTGCCATCGCGGCGGCTATCACGATATCGACGCCGCCTACCGCGCACTGCGGGAATGGTTGCACCAGAACGGATGCCGGCCGATCGGCCCGCCCACCGAGGCGTATCTCATCGGCCCCGACGAGGTCAGCGATCCCCGGCAGTTGATCACCGAGATCCGGATTCCGGTCGCGCCGTCGCCGGCCATCGCGGTGCATCTCGACGCCACCTTCCCCGACGCGGTCGAGTCCACCCGGAAAGCCCTGCAGCAGCACGGGTTCGGTGTGCTGACCGAGATCGACGTGCAGGCCGTGCTGCGGGAGAAGACCGGCGAGCACATCGAGGAGTACCTGATCCTGGGCGCCTGCAATCCGCAGCTGGCGGCCCGCGCCCTGGCCGCGGACCGGCAGGCCGGGTTGCTGCTGCCGTGCAATGTCGTGCTGCGCGCCGACGACACCGGTGTCCTGGTGGAGGCCGCCGATCCGGAGGTGCTCATGCGGGCCTCCGCCGAGCCGGCCCTGGAGCCGATCGCCGCGCAGGCCCGGCGGCTGCTCGCCGCCGCCCTCGACAGCCTCCGGCAGCGGGCCGCATCGGCGTCCTGAGCGGTGACCATGGTCCCGCCGGTGCGGGCACGAGTCCTCTCCGTCCAGGCCACTGTGCACGGGCACGCTGGCGACATGGAAAAGCACAAGCCCCGTATCGCAGTCGTTTACGCCACCGCCCAGGGGTCGACCCGGGAGATCGCCGAGTACATCGGCGAGGATCTGTCGGCCCGCGGCGCGACCGTCGAGATCGCCGATGTCGAGCACGCCCCCGATCTGACCCGTTTCGACGCGGTCATCCTGGGTAGCGCCGTCCACGACATGGACTTCCTGCCGGCCGCGACCGAATATGTGCACAGCCACCGCGCTGAGCTCGGCTCTCGCGATGTGTGGCTGTTCGGCGTCGGGCTCGGACCGGCCCTGCGCGGCCCCATCGGCCGCCGCGTCGGGCGGCGCGTGCCGAAAAAGATCGCGGCCCTGCGCGATTCGATCAACCCACGTGAATACCGCTGCTTCGCCGGGCATTACGAGCGCGTCGGCGTCTCCTTGAAGGCCCGCATCCTGTACCGCCTCATGGGCGGCGGACGCTACGGCGACCTGCGCGATTGGACCGCCATCGGCCTCTGGTCCTACTACATCGCAAAAGAGCTGAGACTGCAGCGGCCGCAGTCCATTCCGACCCACCCCTGAAAGGCGCATCCGATGAGCCACCACACCGACCCCTTCGCCCCGGCTCTGCACACCGCCAACCAATGGCTGCGCACCGTCGCCGACCGGCTCGGCACCGAGGACCGCATATTCGCCCACAAGGCGGTCCGGGCCTGGCTGCACACCGTGCGCGACCGCCTGCCCGTCGGCGCGGCCGCGCATTTGAGCGCGCAGCTGCCCGAGATCCTGCGCGGCATCTTCTACGAGGGCTGGATCCCCAGCCACGTGCCCGTCGCCCACGACGGGCCCGCATTCATCAGCCAATTCGCCCGCGAGGCCGGCGTTTCCCCCGAGGACGCGGTGACCCTGGCGGGGGCGGTGACCGACGCGTTCGCCGAACTGTTCTCCCCCGGCCAGCTCGATCACGTGCTCGCGCAGCTGCCGGTGAAACTGCGGCAGATCCTACTGGGCGCGGACTTCCGCGAAATCCTCGCGGCGGCGGCGGTGTTCACCCCGCCGGATATCGCGCCCCTCGCCGACCTCGAGCAGCGCATCCAGGCGCTCACCGACGCGGTCGCGGTGCTCGCGCGCGGCCTGGAAGCCCTACCCGGCAGTGAATCCGCCACCACCGCACAGGTTTCCGCCGCACAACAGGCTCATCGCATCCTGCTCGCGGAGGGCCTGACCGGACCCGCCGCCCGTCCGCACTGACACCGATCACGCCCCGCTCGGAGGGACACCATCATGACCATCCGCCACGCCCCACTGTTCGTGATCGCCCTGCCGGTGGTCGTCACCGGACTCCAGCTGGCCGGCGCCTCGGCCACCACCATGCTGTTCGCGCTGCTCGCGCTCGCCGTCCCCGTGCTGTCACTGCTGTTGCTGCCCGGTGACGTGCGCACCCCGCGGCCCCGCCCGAGCGAGCACCGCCCGTAATCGGAACCGGAACCAAGGATTCGACATGCTGAAGGCAACATTCCCACTCGGCCGGATCGCGGGCGTCCAGGTCGCGGCGCACTGGTCGGCCCTCGTCACCGTCGCCCTGTTCGCCTGGGTGCTCGGGGTCTACCTGTCCGGCACCGGCAGCACCGCGACGGTATGGATTACCGCCATCGCCGGCGCAATCGCACTGGTGGCCTGCCTGCTCGCCCACGAGCTCGCGCATTCCCTCGTGGCCCGCCGCGACGGGGTACAGGTGCAGGGCATCACCCTGTGGCTGCTGGGCGGAGTGTCGGAGCTGAGCGGCGAGCCTCGCGATGCGCGTTCGGATCTGCGCATCGCGCTGGCCGGGCCCGGCACCAGCCTGCTGCTGGCCGCGGTGGCGGGCACTGCCGCGATGCTCACCGCGCTGGTCTCCCCCGACAGCACGCTCACCGCCGCCCTGGGCTGGCTGGCCATCGTCAATGCCGTGCTGGCGGTATTCAATCTGCTGCCCGGCGCCCCGCTCGACGGCGGCCGCGTGCTGCGCGCGATCATCTGGTGGCGCACCGGTGACCGCCTGCGCGCCGAGACGCACGCCGCCCGCAGCGGCCAGATCCTCGGATTCGCTCTGGGCGCACTGGGTTTCGCCGAGTTCATCGCCATCGGCCACCTCGGCGGCGTCTGGCTCATGCTGCTCGGCTGGTTCCTCTACACCGCCGCCCACACCGAACTCGTCCTCTCCGGCCTGCGTCATCGCCTGGGCGACACCCGAATCCGCGAGGTCATGACCCCGAACCCCCTGGCCATCCCCGCCGACTGGCCCATCCCCGCGCTACTCGCCTCCGACGCGGTGCACACCCGCCACCGGGTCTTCCCGGTCACCGACCGCACCGGCCACCCCATCGCCGTCCTGGCCTGGTCGGACGTGGCCGCCCTCCCCGAATCCGCCCGCCACACCACCCGAGTCGACGATATCGCCCGCCGCCTGCCCCCGGGCGCGATCGCCGGACCCGACGAGCGCCTCGCCGATGTCGCCGCCCGCGCCGTCCTCCGCCCCAACCTCGACGCCCTCGCGGTGGCCGACCCCGCCGGCCCGCTGCTGGGCATCGTCACCGCCACCGACCTCGTCCTGGCCTGCAACCGCTCCGCCCTCGGCCTCCCGATCCCCTACTCCCCCAAGAACTCCCGATGAACGCCACCCCGGTCCTGCGGGACGAACCGCAGCAGATCTTCCGTGACCGCAGCGAGGCCGGCCGGACGCTGGCCCGATTGCTCGCCCACTATCGCGGCGATCCGGACGTCGTGGTGCTCGGCCTGGCCCGCGGCGGGGTGCCGGTGGCCTGGGAGGTCGCCGCCGCCCTGGACGCTCCGCTGGACACCCTCATCGTCCGCAAGCTCGGCGCGCCGGGCCGGCCGGAGTTCGCCATCGGGGCGCTCGCCGGCGGCGGCCGGGTCGTGCTGAACGACGATGTGGTCCGGGCGCTGCGGCTCACCGCCGAACAGGTGCGCTCCATCGCCCGCGACGAGGCCCGGGAACTGGCCCGCCGCGAGAGCGCCTACCGATCCGGCCGCGCGCCTGTGGAGGTGGCGGGGCGCACGATCATCCTGGTCGACGACGGGCTGGCCACCGGCGCGAGCATGTTCGCCGCGGTCGAGGCCATCCGCGCCGGCGAGCCCAAGCGCATCGTGGTGGCGGTGCCCGCCGCGCCCGAATCCACCTGCCGCGAGTTCGGGGCGCTCGTCGACGAGATGGTCTGTGCCACCATGCCTTCCCCGTTCCTCGCGGTCGGCCATTCGTTCTGGAACTTCAGCCAGGTCACCGATGACGAGGTGCGGCAGTTGCTCGCCACGCCGACGGTCGGCGCGCCCGCGCCCGTGGTCGATCCGGTGGCCGTCCTGCGCGCGGCGGCCATCGAAGCGCCCGCGGGCGTGCCGCCGGAGCAGGCGCTGGCCGAGTTCCTCGGCGATGCCCGCATCGTCCTGATCGGCGAGAGCTCGCACGGCACCCGGGAGTTCTACGCCGCGCGCGCCGCCATCACCGGCTGGCTGATCAGCGAGCGCGGTTTCAGCGCGGTCGCGGCCGAGGCCGATTGGCCCGACGCCTATCGCGTCGACCGCTATGTGCGGGGCCGCGGCGCCGACGGATCGCCCGCGCAGGCGCTCAGCGGTTTCGAACAGTTCCCGTCCTGGATGTGGCGCAATACCGTGGTCCGCGAGTTCGTCGACTGGCTGCGCCTGCACAATGACGCGCAACGCCGCGCCGGTGGCGCGTGCGCCGGCTTCTACGGCCTCGACCTCTACAGCATGCACCGCTCCATGCGACAGGTGATCGACTACCTCGAGCAGGTGGATCCGGCGGCGGCGCAGCGGGCGAAACGCCGCTACGCTTGTTTCGACCGCACCTCCGACGACGACGGCCAGGCCTACGGATTCGCGGCCGCGTTCGGCGCCGGGGAATCCTGTCAGGCCGAGGTGGTGCGCCAGCTGGTCGACCTCCAGCGCAACACCCCCGCCCTCGGCGAAATCCAGGACGGCGAGGCGCATTTCGACGCCCTGCGCAATGCCTGGACCGTGCGCGACGCCGAAGCCTACTACCGCGCCATGTTCGGTGAGCGGGTCTCGTCGTGGAATCTGCGCGACGAGCACATGGCCGACACCCTCGACGCGCTGCTGCGCCATCTGGACCGCCCCGGCGCCCCCGCCCGGATCGTGGTGTGGGCCCACAACTCCCACATCGGCGATGCCCGCGCCACCGAGATGCGCGCCGACGGCCAGCTCTCGCTGGGCCAGCTGCTGCGCGAACGCCACGGAGACCGGTGCCGCAGTATCGGATTCACCACCGGCTCGGGCACCGTCACCGCGGCGAGCAGCTGGGGCGGCGACGCCGAGCGCAAGACCGTCCGCCCGCCGCTGCCCACCAGCCTCGAAGAGCTCCTGCACGATATCGGCCTGCCGGCGCTGTTCCTGCGCACCGACGCCTCCCCCGAGGCGGCCGACATCTTGCGCGCCCCACGCCTGGAACGCGCCATCGGCGTCATCTATCAGCCCGCCACCGAACGTCAGAGCCATTACTTCCACGCCCGCCCGGCCGACCGCTACGACGCCATCGTCCACATCGACCGCACCACCGCGCTCGAGCCGCTGTATCCGGGCAGCCGCTGGGAATTCGGTACGACACCGGAAACCTATCCGACCGGTCTGTGACGGCACGGCGGCCGGCGACCCGACTGCGCCCCGCCCGACCCGCTGTGCGGGTGAGCGGGGCGCTGTCGGGTCGTCAGATCCGGACCGCGGCCAGTTGCTCGGCGGCGCGCCGTTCGACCAGCAGAGGGACGAAGGTGCGGACTCTGGCTCCGGCGAAGGATTCTCGGACGTGGCCGACGAGGGCGGTGATGATGCCCGGGGCCACGTCGGGGTGGCGCGTGGTCAATCTTTCGATCACGAACCGGATCTGGGTGTCCTCGTCATTGCGCATAGGCCCATGGTTGTCGGCGCGGGATCGGCGTCGTAGAGCACTTCTGCCCCGGGCGGGAGGGGACTCGGTCTTTCATGCGTGCGGTGCGCCGTGCCGGGCGGCGGTGAGGAGTTCGGTGACGGCGCGCTGGATTCCGGTGGAGATGACGTCGATGTCGGGGGTGGTGTCGTAGTCGCCGGTGATGCCGAAGTTCAGCTGGTCGCCGTAGCTGAGGATGGCGATGCCGGTGCGCAGGCGCATAGCGATGGGGACGGCGGGCAGCAGTTCGAGGACCTTGCGGCCGTGCACGGTGAGGGGGTGGCGGGGGCCGGGGATATTGGTGGCGACGGCGGTGACGCCGCGCTGGGGGACGCGCGAGATCAGGCGCAGGGTCCAGGCGATGGGGGCGAAGGGCAGCAGGGAAGCCATGGTGATCAGGGACTTCTCGGCGCCGGCCTCACCGCGCGACTTGTGTTTGGTCATGCGGCGGTGGATGACCTCGAGGCGTTCGACCGGGTCGGCGATCTCGATCGGCAGGAACGGGAGCATGGCCGAGACGCGGTTGTCGAGAACGTATTTCGCGTTCTCGGGGCGCATGGACACCGGGACCAGGGTGCGCATCTTGTCGTGACTGGGCTGTTCGCCGCGGCCCAGGAGCAGGGCGCGATAGGCGGCCGCGATCGCCGCCAGGACGACATCGTTGACCGTGGCGCCGAAGGCCGCGCCGACCTCGCGGACATCGGGCAGGGAGACTCGTGCGACCACGTAGCGGCGTTGGCGGCCGATCGGGCCGTTGAGCGAGGACCCGGCGGCGGGGGTGACGACGGAGACGACGATGGGAATCAGGCTGCGCACCATGCCGGTCAGGGCGCGGGGCGCGTCGAGGGTCCAGCGCAGCGCCCCGGTCACCGTATCGAGCACACCGGTGCGCGGCGCGGTATCGCCCGCGGCGGGGACGACGGTCAGTTGCGGGCCCTCGTTCTCGCGATCGCACAGGCTCGCGAACAGCGTGACCCCGGAAACGCCGTCGACCAGGCTGTGGTGCGCCTTCACCAGCAGCGCCCAGCGATCATCGCGCAGGTGCTCGACCACGACGCACTGCCACAGCGGGTGATCGCGGTCGAGGCGCTCCTCGAGCTCGGTGGCGATGAACTCGAACAGTGCGGCGTCGTCGGCGGGTTCCGGCAGCGCGGTCCAGCGAATGTGGTGCGCCACATCGAAATTCGGATCGTCCTCCCACACTGGGGTCGCCAGGTCCAGCGGCGCCCGCCGCACGCGCTGGCGCAGCCGGGCATTGTCGGCCAGCCGCCCGTTCAGGGCGTCGGCGAATTCGGCGCGGGTGGGTGGCTGCCCGGAAATGATTGCCACAGCGCCGATTCCAAGACTGATGTGCTGATCGGAATCCTCGAGCTCGATGAATCCCGCGTCCAGCGGTCGCAATTCGGTCATGACCGATACCTATGTCGAATGGGTATTACCCACTCCATCGTTTCGCGGCCCGCACCCTGCCGGTGAGTCCCGAAGGTCCTCGCGGCGAGTGACCGTCGTCACGCGAACCGGTCGGATCGCGGCGCGGGTCCAACGCCCGCCGAGGCCGGGACCTTCTCCCCTGCCGCCCGGCCGGCCCCGCGGCGACGCTGAGAGGGACGACACGCGAGGGACGGAGCCGTAATGGGCGACTATGTGGCCGATCTGGGTGACCTGCGGATGGCGGATGCCGATCGCGCGGGCGGCAAGGGCGCGAATCTCGGCGAGCTGGTGGCGGCGAAACTGCCCGTGCCGCCCGGCTTCGCGGTGCTGCGCTCCAGCTACGCGGAGGTGGTCGGCGCGGGCCCGCACGGCGGCGACCTGGACCGCCTGCACGGACAGGCGCTCGACGCCGCCCTGCGCGCGACCCGCGCCGACGAGCAGCGGCTCGACGAATACTGCCGCACGATGCGGGAACTCGTGCACGACTCGCCGCTGACCCCCGCGGTGCACGAGGCCATCCTGAGCGCCTACCGCACGCTCGGCGAGAACATCGGCGTCGCGGTGCGCTCCTCGGCGGTGGGCGAGGACAGCGCCACGGCCTCCTTCGCGGGAATGAACCTCTCGCGCACCAATATTCGCGGCGAGGACCAACTGCTGACCGCCGTCGTGGACTGCTGGGCCTCGCTGTTCACCCCGCGCGTGCTGACCTATCGGGCCCGCCGCGGCATGCACGATCGCCCCGAGATGGCGGTGGTCGTGCAGCGCATGGTGACCGCCCGCAGCGCCGGGGTGGCGTTCACCGCCGACCCGGCCACCGGTCGCCGCGACCGGGTGGTCATCGATGCCGCGCGCGGGCAGGGCGAGGTGGTGGTGTCCGGGGCGACCGAACCCGACACCTATCTGCTCGACCATGCGGGCCCGAGCCTGCTGGCCACGCGGCCGGGAAAGCAGAGTTTCGCCATCGTGCCCGGCCCCGAAGGCGATCGGCGCGTGGAACTCTCGGCAGACGACACCGACACACCCGTCCTGACCGAAGAACAAGCCGTCGAGGTGGCCCGGCTGTCGCTGCGGGTGCAGCAGCATCACGGCGACCGGCCCCAGGATGTCGAATGGGCCTTCGACGACGAGCAGCTGTGGCTGGTGCAGGCCCGCCCGATCACCATGCTGCCCGACCACGCCGGCACCAGAACCCCGATGGCCCAGGAGGTTCCGGGCCGGGTGCTGGC
The DNA here is from genome assembly GCF_042672265.1 of Nocardia sp. NPDC127526. Classification (NCBI taxonomy): domain Bacteria; kingdom Bacillati; phylum Actinomycetota; class Actinomycetes; order Mycobacteriales; family Nocardiaceae; genus Nocardia; species Nocardia sp. NPDC127526. Next base: position 380,620 of record NZ_JBHXVO010000002.1, read on the forward strand.
GAGCGGGCTGGGCGCCGCACCCGGCCGCGCCAGCGGCCTGGTCCGGGTGCTGCACTCCCCCGCGGAGGGCGCGGTGCTGCGCGACGGTGAGGTGCTGGTCGCCCCGATGACCAATCCGGACTGGCTGCCCACCATGTCGCGCGCCGCGGCCGTGGTCACCGACAGCGGCGGCATGACCTGCCACGCCGCCATCGTCGCCCGCGAGCTCGGGGTGCCGTGCGTGGTGGGGACCCGCACCGCCACCACCGCACTGCACGCCGGCGCCGAGGTCACCGTGGACGGCACCGCCGGGCAGATCCGCGCCGGACGCTCCGGGAAATCCGCGACCACCGCGGACCGGGCCGCCGCGCCGATCGCCGTCGAGACCACCGCCACCCGCGTGTACGTCAACCTGGCGCTGCCGGAGGTGGCCGAACGGGTGGCCGGCCAGGACGTCGACGGAGTCGGGCTGCTGCGCGCGGAAACCCTGCTCACCCAGGCGCTCGACGGCCGCCACCCGCGCGATCTCATCGCACTCGGGCAGGGCGAGGCCTTCGTCCGCAGGTTGTCGGACGCGCTGTATCGCATCACCTCCGCGTTCGCGCCGCGGCCGGTCATCTACCGCGCCACCGACTTGCGCAGCAACGAATTCCGTGCGCTCGAGGGCGGAACCCGCTACGAGCCGCAGGAACACAATCCGATGATCGGATTCCGCGGCTGCTACCGCTATGTCCGCGAACCGGAGATGTTCTCCCTCGAACTCGCCGCCCTGGCCCGGGTCCGGGAACGAACCCCCAACCTGCACTTGATGATCCCGTTCGTGCGCACCCGCTGGGAGCTGGAAGCCTGCCTGGAACTGGTGGACCGCAGCCCCCTCGGCAGCCATCGCGGCCTGCATCGCTGGGTCATGGCGGAGGTGCCGTCGGTCATCTACCGCCTGCCCGAGTATGTGGGCATGGGCATCGACGGAGTGTCCATCGGCAGCAACGATCTCACTCAGCTCATGCTGGGCGTGGACCGCGATTCGGAGGAATGCGCCGAGTTGTTCGACGAATCCGACGCGGCGGTGCTCGACGCGATCGAACGCATCATCACCACCGCGCGCCGGCTCGGCATCACCTCCTCGCTGTGCGGCCAAGCGCCCTCGACGCACCCGGAGTTCGCCGAACACCTGGTGCGCATGGGCATCACGTCGGTCTCGGTGACCCCCGATGCGCTCGCGCACACCCGGAAGACCGTCGCGGCGGCCGAGCGCCGGATTCTGCTCGAGCACGCGATCGCCCAGCGAATCGGCGGATAATCTGCGCTTTTCGGGTGCATGCGGCGACTCGGTCCGGCGTGGAATACAAATGGATCCCTGTCCAAATAGAATGTGGGCACACGGTGCGTGACATCCGATTCGCGACCACAGACACAGGACAAGACGACCATGACCGTGGATCCGCGAGGCGATTCCTACTCGGTGCGCGACACTCTTTCGCAATTGCGATTGCGAGAACTGCTCACCGAGGTCAAGGACCGTGTCGAGCAGATCATCGACGCCCGCGATCGGATGGACGGCCTGGTCGAGGCCATGCTCACGGTCACCTCGGGCCTCGACCTCGACCAAACCCTGCGCACCATCGTCCGCACCGCCATCAGCCTGGTCGACGCCCGCTACGGCGCGCTCGGCGTCCGCGGTCACGACCAGCAGCTCACCCAGTTCATTCACGAGGGCATCGACAGCGTCACCGCCGCCCACATCGGCGATCTGCCCGCCGGGCGCGGTGTCCTGGGACTGCTGTTCAGCCAGCCCCAGCCCATTCGGCTGCTCAATCTGGCCGATCACCCCGCCTCGGTGGGCTTCCCCAAAAACCATCCGCCGATGGGCACCTTCCTCGGTGTTCCCGTCCGGATCCGCGATGAGATCTTCGGCAATCTCTATCTCACCGAGAAGGCCGGCGGGCACCCGTTCACCGAGGACGACGAGGTCATCGTGCGCGCGCTGGCCGCCGCGGCCGGCACCGCCATCGACAATGCGCGACTCTACGAGGCGAGCCAGACCCGGCAGGCCTGGATCGAGGCCACTCGCGATATCGCCACCGAATTCCTGGCCGGCACCGACGCCGACGCCGTGCTCGCCGACGTGGTGGCCCATGCGCGCGCGCTCACCCAGTCCGTGCAGGCGTTCCTGGCCGTCAACGACGACCCGGAGAGCACGCCGGAGGAGGTCACCGAGCTACGTATCGCCCAGTGGTCGGGACCGGCCGAGGGGCCCAGCGTGTCCGTCGCCGGCACGGTCGGCACCGCGATCGGCAAGGTTTTCCGCGAGGGCGCTCCGCTGCGCTTCGACAGCGCCGACGACATCGAGCTGGGCAAGCCGATCGCGAACGCGGGCCCGACGCTCATCCTGCCGCTGCACGCCCAGGACGCCACCTTCGGTGTGCTGGTCATGGTGCGGCCCCTGGCGGCGCCGCTGTTCCCCGATGAGCTGGTGGAGCTGGCGGCCGCCTTCACCGACCAGGCCGCGCTGGCCATTCAGCTGTCGGAGGCACAGCACCGCATGCGCGAGCTGGATGTGCTCACCGACCGCGATCGCATTGCCCGCGATCTGCACGACCACGTCATCCAGCGGCTGTTCGCGGCCGGGCTGAACCTGCAGGGCACCGTGGCGCGGGCCCGTACTCCGGAAGTGCGGCAACGCCTTTCGGAGGTCATCAATGATCTCCAGGACGTGGTACAGGAGATCCGCACCTCGATTTTCGATCTGCACGGCGGCAACGGGCAGAGCACCCGGTTGCGGCAGCGGTTGGAGCAGGTGATCAAACAGCACACCGCGTCGGTGGAAATGCGCACCTCGCTGCGCATCTCCGGGCCGCTGTCGGTGATCGAGCCCGAGCTGGCCGATCACGCCGAGGCGGTGGTACGGGAGGCGGTCAGCAATGCGGTGCGGCACTCGGGGGCCGAAACCCTCACCGTCACCGTGGAAGTCGAGGATGACCTCACCATTGTGGTGTCCGACGACGGGTGCGGGATTCCGGATTCCATCACGCCGAGCGGGCTGAACAATCTCGAGCACCGCGCCCAGCAGGTCGGCGGCGAATTCGCGATTCTGCCCAATGCCGATGGCAGCGGCACCCGGCTGCGGTGGTCGGTGCCACTGCACTGAGCGCCACCGCACCGTCGCACCGAGAACCGCCGCACCGGAATCGAATCCGATGCGACGGCGCCGCGGTCAGCGTTCGCGCACCACGATCATCGGGCAGTCCGCGCTGTGCAGCAGTGCGGCGCTGGTGGATCCGAGCAGCATGCCGGTGAATCCACCGCGACCGTGACTGCCCACCACGATCAGTTGCGCATGCTCGGATTCCTCGAGCAGGGAGCGAACGGGCCTGTCCATCACCACGATCCGGCGCACCGGCACATCCGGGTAGCGTTCACCGAAACCGGCCAACCGCTCGGCCAGCACCGCACTCTCCTCCTCCCGGAACACATCCCACCCGGGCAGCGGGTAGTCCGCGCCCAGATAGTCGCTCCACGCGTGCAGTGCGGTCAGGCCCACCTTGCGCAACGACGCCTCCTCGAAGGCCAGCTCGAGGGCCTTGACGCTGGTCGGCGAGCCGTCCACCCCGACGAGCACCGGCTTCTCCGCCGACACCTGATCGGTGCCCGCGGTGGAGTGGACGACCGCGACCGGGCAGTGCGCGTGCCGGCTCAGCGCGGTGCTCACCGAGCCGAGCAGAGTGCGCTGAAAGGCGCCCAGGCCGCGACTGCCCATCACCACCATCCGGGCCTGCTTCGAGCGCTCGATCAGGAACGGGATGATCGGATCCAGGATCACATCGGTGCTGATGGTGATGGCCTCGCCGGCGGCCGCCGTCCGCGCCACCCGGGCGGCCTCGGTCACCACGCGCTCGCCGTCGGTGCGCAGCCACTGGATATCCGACTCCGACAGCACCGCGCCCGGACCGAAACCGGTCGGCACCGCCACCGAGGTGACGATCTGCAACGCACAGCCGTGCAGGCCCGCGTCGACCGCGGCCCAGGCGGCGGCGTGATACGACAGGGCCGAACCGTCGACGGCCACCACCACCGGTGGATTCAACTGCTGTGCAGGGGAATTGGCTTGTTCTGTCATTTCGTCCTCCAAGTCCTTCGATATGTCAGTCGGTGCCGATAGGTCTGGCGAAGGCGCGCCATTCGGCGTCCCACCGCTGGCTGCGCAGTCCGTCCAGGAGCCAGACCACGCACCATTGCAGGGCCATCGCGCCACCCCAGCCGATGACGAGCACCGTGAGCGCGATGCCGACACCGTCGCCGAGCGCCGTTCCCGTTTTCGGGGGCGGCGCGGCGAGACGCCCGTCCGCATCGAGCCACACCTGCACGTCGGAGCCGATCGCCGCCGCCGCGTCGAGAGTGGCCGTCCCGGTATCGGTATTCCCATTCCGCGGCCAGCTCACCTGCGCCTCGTACCGGCCCGCCTGATAGTCGCCCACGCCCGGCCGCAGCGTGGATTCGGTTATCAGGGTCGCCGTGACCAGAGTCTTCGCGGCCGATTCCGTTTTGATCCGGTCGGCCGTGCGGGTGTAGCCCGCGGTGCCGGCCGCACCCGCGACCGGCACGACGATCAGCAGCAGGGCGATCACCATCAGCCGGAGCACCGCCTGGCAGCGATCCGTACCGCGCATCAGCGGATTGCGATTCCACGGTTGCAGCCGCCACAGCCGCAGCAACGGGACGGGATTGCCTGCCATCGCCGATCACCTCGCGTCGGCCGGTTCCAGCGGCCGCACGACCTCGTGCAGCGGCAGCCGGGGTGTCGCCGGGATCGGCGCGGCACTCGTGGCCGCCCAGCCCATGCGGATGATCAGCTGCGGATGCCCGAAACCGCCCAGGATGTCGGTGCGAATGCGTTCGCGCAGCCGCGGGATCTCCAGGGGTTCGGTCAGCGCGCAGGTGGCCAGGCCGTGCGCGGTGGCGGTGAGCAGCACCGCGCTGGCGGCCTCACCGGCCCGCAGCCAGGACTCCAGATCATTGGAAGCGGTGCACAGCAACAGCATTCGCGCCGCCTCGTCGGTGTCGCGCACCACCGCCTCGACCAGCGCGGGTTGCGCGAACGGCCGCACCGTGGGGTCGGTGGCGGACACCGCATTGCGGGCGGGCACACCCTCCGGCGCGGCGTGATGGCCGCTCCAGGCCGCCAGTTCGGCGCGGTAGGCGGCATCGCCCGTGTGTTCGTCGGCGGCCTGCCGGAAGGCGCTCAGCAGGCGGGTCCGCTCCCCCGCCCCATCGATATCGTGCACGGTGACGCCCCGACCGGCGCCGGCGGCGGTGATCCGCGCGACCTGGCCCTCGGGCACCTCCCAGGAGGTGAAGCGCCGCCGGTCGCTGCGCCGGCGCGAAATGGCTCGCGCCAGGCGCACCACCGCCGGATCGGGGGCGGCGGCACTGAATTCCACCGCGGCCAGATGCCGCGGTTCGGCCGGGTTGGGCAGCCTGTGCACCCGGGTCTCCCAGCCGAACACCCGGCACGCCACGCTCAGATGATGCAGGGCCGCACCGCAACTGAGCACCAGCTCGCGGGAGTCGGGATCGGTGTGCGGCAATTGCCTGCGGTGGTCGGCGTACAGGTGCACGGTCTTGTCCCCGACGCGCCACAGCCACGGCTGGGTGTTGTGCACCGAAGGCGCCCGCACCGCCAGCGTCAGCGCCGCCCGCAGCGTCTCAGGGTCCGGATGTGTCCTCGACATCGCTTGTCCTTCCTCGGGATTCGCGTTTCAGGGTTCCCGGACCACGAGCACCGGGCAGGTGGAGAGATGCAGCAGCGCGGTGCTCACCGAGCCCAGCAGCATGCCGGAGAATCCGCTGCGGCCGTGGCTGCCGACCACCAGCAGCTGGGCGCCGTCGGCGTGCTCGAGCAGTGCGCGCACCGGGGTATCGCAGGCCACGACCCGCTCCACTCGCACCTCCGGGTAGCGCTCGCCGAATCCGGCCAGGCTCTCCGCCAGCAGCACATCCTCGGTTTCCCGGATCCCGTCCCAGCCGACCACCGGCAGGTCGTAGCCGGTGGTGTCGCTCCAGGCATGCACCGCGATCAGCGTGACCTTGCGGCGCGCGGCCTCTTCGAAGGCCATTTCGACTGCGGGCAAACTGTTCTCGGAACCATCGACGCCGACCACAACCGGCTTGCCGGAGGATCCCGGCTCCGATTCCGAGAGCCCATGGATCACCGCGACGGGACAATGCGCGTGACGCGTCAGCGCGGTGCTCACCGAACCGAGCACCGCCCGCCGGATCGCGCCCCGCCCGCGATTGCCGACCACCAGCATGCGCGCCTGCTTCGACAAGCCGAGCAGGGTCGGCGTAATGAGATCGAAGGTCAATTCGGTGGTGATCTCCAGCGATTCGTCCGGTGCGGCATGCCTGGCGATGCGCAGCGCCTCACTCAGCACCCGCTCCCCGTCCCGCCGCAACCCGGCCATCTCGGCCGCGCCGTACACCGTCCGCGGGTCCTGCCCGACGGTGATCGCATACGAGGTGATGATGCGCAGCGGGCACCCCCGCAGCTCGGCCTCGGCCGCCGCCCAGGCCACCGCCTGATAGGAGATCTCCGACCCGTCCACAGCGGCCACGATCGGAAGATTGCCCGCATCCGGCGCGGGAACAACGTTGTCAGCCATGATGTCTCCTGATTCCGGTGATGCTCCGAGCATCCCGTTCTCAGCCCGGTCACCCCAGGGAACAACGTCATCACCTCATTGGGTCGTCGGCCCTCGCATCGCTGACACGGTAAGCAGCACATGCATAGATGCGCATATTTAAATTACAGTGTATCGGCCTCGAGTCGACCTGAGCCAGGGTCCATCTCTCGATTTACCGGGGGTCGGCTAGTCAGGACCGGCCCTGCAGGGTGATCACTTCTTTGGAAGGAGTTCCCCATGCCTATTCCTGGCGCCGGACTGGTGTCCCGGATCCTGTCCAGGGACGCCGCAGAGTTCCAGCCGACCGAAATCGATGCCTCCTTCGCGACTTTCACTCTCGACGACCACGTGGATACCTTCGCCGAGCACGTCGCCGATCTCGCCGAGAAGCCGTCGATCACCTCGGCGGTGAAAGAGCCGGCCACCGGGCGCGAGGCTCGCTGTGCCGCCGCGACGGACGCGCCGATGGCTCGGGAACGCAATTGCGCTGGCCGGTCCCTCTGGAGTGACTCCGGCGGTGGCGGATCGCCCGGCCGCCCTGTGGGCCTGTCGCTGCGTCACCGGTTGCACTTCGCCGATACTGGATCGGTAGGCAGTTCGCGGTGGCATCTCGCTGTGGAGGACAAAGCTCATGTCCGAGAACCGAACTCGTTTCCTCGATCGCGTGACGGCGACCCGGGCGCCCGCCGCGGTGATCCTCATCCGCCTCTACGTGGGCGCGATCTTCCTGTACGAAGGCATTCTCAAATTCCTGCGTCCCGACGCCCTCGGCGCGGGCCGCTTCGACAAGGCCGGAATCCCGGCTCCGGGATTCTTCGCTCCCCTGGATGGGGTTTTCGAAATCACCTGCGGCGTACTCATTCTCGCCGGGTTGCTCACCCGCCTCGCGGCGATCCCGATGATCGTGAACATGCTCGGCGCGCTGCTGATCACCAAACTGCCCATCCTGTGGAGCGACGCCGCGCTGTTCCGCGGCAAGTCCGGCTGGTGGGACTTCCTCCACGAATCCCGCACCGACCTCGCCCAGCTGTGCGGCAGCACCTTCCTGCTGCTCGTCGGCGCGGGCGCCTACTCCCTCGACGCCCGCTGGACCGCACGCCGGAGTCCCGCGGCGGCCGCGTCGGGACGGTCTTGATCCGCGGGCTCCACTCAGTCGGTGTGGTGCCGGTCGGCGCGGTGGGACAGGCGCTCGGAGAAGGTTTCGGTCCAGGCGGCGGACTCCGATTCCTCGGTGGTCCCGGACGGGCGCCGTCCCGCCCTGGGGCTGCCCGCACCACCGCCTTGCTTGGCCCCGCCGGGTCTGGCCTGCATGGCCAGCACCCGCACGCCCCAGGAGACATACGCCTCCACGCTCATCCCCGCGCAGTCGGCGGCATCGTTCAACGTGCGCCAGTCGGCCTCGCCCACCGTCACCACAATGTCCCTGCTCGCCATACCGGCCAACACTAGACCCGAACTACCCGCGCCCGCGCCCGCCACGCAGCCATCGAGCCGCCCGAAATGCCAACCAGCCCAATCCGATCAGCACGACCACGATCACCACGAACGCCACCACCGGCACCGCCAGCGCCAGGATCGTGAGCACGAGCGAGGTGCCGTCCTCGGCCGTCGAGACCACCGGATTGCCCACGCCCGCGGTCGTTCCCGTGACGAACGGCCGCGCCACCGCCCGGCCGGCGTGCACGCTGCCCGCGGTGACGGCGCCGAGGATCGCGGCGACCGCGGGCGGCAGCTGCGCGGACAGACTGGTTTCGGCCGCGAACAGAATCGCACCGGAGGCGGGCGCCACCAGCGCCCCGATGCCGTGCAGCGCCGAATCCAACGCCGGAATCTTGTCCCCCACCAGGTCGAGCAGGAATACGACCGCGATAACGATCAACGCGGGAGTGGACGAGAGCCACCCGTACGAGCTACCCAGATCGATCCACCCGGCCCGGTCCGCGACCCCCACCACCAGCAGCGGCAACCAGGCATTGAGCCCCGCCGCCCCCGACAACCCGAACGCCCCGAGCACCGCCCCGACCGCCGCTGTGATCTCCATGCCACCAGTCTGCCGCCCCGGCCCACCGCGACCCGATATTGAAGCCGGTGAGCGTCAGCGCGGATATCGCCGGGAGACCGTGATTGTCCAACGGGCCGCCCGGCACAGTCCGCTTCCCATCGTTCCGGTGGTCCTGTTCAGTGGGCCATTGCGCTGCGCACTATGTGAGGCTATCGAGGATGGCGGCCAGTTCGCGGGTCTGGAGGATTACGCCCACGTGGCCGGCTTGCAGGGTGTGGACGTCGAAGGGGTTGCCGGGGGTGAGGCGGTCGGCGTCGGTGATCATTTTGGCGGCGAGGGCCGGGGAGATGACGTTGTCGAGGGTCAGGCGGATGTAGGTGCGGGGGATGCGGCCCCAGGTGGCGGGGTCGACTCGGGCGTCGGCGAAGCTGGTTTGGGCGGCGTCTTCGGGTTGCATGCCGAAGTTGATGATGGGGAGCATTTGTTCGAGGGTGGCTTCGGGCATATTCGTGCGGCGGAAGTCCTCGAGGGCTTCGGGGTCGGCCGAGCGGAGGTTGAAGCGGATGAGGCCGCGGGAGACCGGCTCCATGCCCAGGAACAGCGAGTGGTCCGGGTTCGGGGTGGGGACTTCTTTCATGGCTTCGGGGGTCTGGCTCAGGGCCATGGCGCTGGGAGCGTCGGGGGTGGAGGGGCAGAAGGCGGAGAGGTAGACGATGCGGTGGATGGCCTCGGGGATGGCGTTGCCGACCAGGCCGATCGTAATGCCGCCGAGGCTGTGGCCGACCAGGATGACCGGGCCGTGGGCACGCACCCTCCGCACGACGTCGATGACGTGATCGACGTTGTCCTGCACCGTGATCGCGGACATCGTCGACGGCTCGGCGGCGAATGCGGCGATGTCCTGCGCCTGGTAGGACATCGGGAAGGAGGCGTCGAGCCCGTGTCCGGGTAGATCCACCGGCAGGCCGCGGTGCCCGAGCAGGGCCAGTTCGCGAACCACGGGCGCCCAGTAGAAGCTGTTGCTCGTCAATCCGTGCACGAAAACGAATGTCGGAGCGGCGGTCGATGTTTCACGATTATTGCCAGCAGGTTCGGACACCGGTCCCCCAAGATCGAACGACGACGGACGCTCAGTTCTTTACCCACACCGGACAGCCGCCAACCCTTCTGGGACCATGAAGGCACGGCGTTACCCGAACGACGGGAAGGGTGAGCATCGATGCGATTGGCGGGTAGTGCATTACGGCTGACGATCTTCATCGGCGACAGCGACACCTGGCATCACAAACCGCTCTCGGCGGAGATCGTGCGCCGCGCCCACCGCGCCGGGCTGGCGGGGGCATCGGTTTTCCACGGGGTGGAAGGCTATGGCGCCACCTCGCTCATCCACACCAGCCGGCTGCTGTCGCTGTCGCAGGATCTGCCGGTCGCGATCGTCATCGTCGACGAGGAGCAGCGCATCCGTGAATTCCTGCCCCAGCTCGACGAACTCGGCATCGAGGGGCTGATCCTGCTCGACCCCGTCGAGGTCATCCGCTATGTCGCCGGGCAGCGCGCCGACGAGTGATTGCGCTGTTTGCTAAACTCTGCAATCAATACGGCGGTCGTCGGCAGTGATTCCGCCATCAGCGGAAGGAGTGGCTCGGATGCCAGGGATGCAGCGGCCGCTCTATCAAATGAAGGCCGACTTCTTCAAGACGCTCGGACACCCCGTGCGTATTCGCGTGCTCGAGTTGCTCAGCCAGCGGGAGCATGCCGTATCCGAGATGCTGACCGAGATCGGGGTGGAGGCGGCGAACCTGTCGCAGCAGCTGTCGATTCTGCGGCGCGCCGGTCTGGTCACCGCGCGGCGTGAGGGGCTCTCGGTCACCTATGAGATATCGCGGACCTCGTCGACGGTCTGCTGCCCGAGCTGAAAGAGGCGCTCGGGGGCGCTCGGGAATTCTCCTTGTTCGGGCACAGCATGGGATCCGTCGTGGCTTTCGAGGCCTGCCGGCGACTCGAGCGGGAATTCGCAGCGAGCCCACGGGTCCTGTTCGCCTCCGGCCGGCGCGCGCCCTCGGCCGAGCTGCCCGAGATCCGAATGCATCTGCTGAGCGATCGGGAACTCGCCGGGCACCTGCTGGAATTCGGCGGCACCCCACCGGCTTTGCTCGAGGACCCGGAATTCCGGCAGTTGATTCTGTCGATCGTCAGGAACGACTACCGGGCCATCGAAACCTACGAATGCAGTACGGACGCGACGGTCAGCACGCCGATCGTCGCCCTCGTCGGCGACCGTGATCCCGACGCGAGCTTCGCGCAGATCGAGGCGTGGGGTTCGCACACCTCGGGTTCTTTCGTCGCGAAATCCTTCCCCGGCGGCCACTTCTTCCTCGATGCGAATGCCCACCCGGTAGCCCAGCTGATCCGCGATCACAGCTCCCGAGCGCTACTGAATTAATAACCGGCGCAGGCCGATTCGGGGTGAGCGAGTCGGCCTGCGTGGTGTTTTCGGGGTGGGCATGGGAGTGAATCAGTTGGCGCTGGATACCGATCCGAGGGTGATCAGTTGCGGCGCAGCGGAACCGCCGCAGCAGCCGCTCGCCTCGTCGGCGGTGGCGCCGGGGGCGTCGAACACGCCCGCGCCACCGCAGACACCGGTTTCGGGCAGGGTCAACTCCACCCGCGTCGCGGATTCGTGGTCGCCGGCCAGTTCGGCGGCAATGCTGCGGACCTGCTCGTATCCGGTCAGGGCGAGGAAGGTCGGGGCGCGGCCGTAGCTTTTCATTCCAGTCAGATAGAACCCGGGTTCGGGGTGGGACAGCTCGGTTACGCCGTGCGGGTACACGGTGCCGCAGGAGTGCACGTTCGGATCGATGAGCGGGGCCAGGCGCACGGGCGCCTGGAGGACGGGGTCCAGGCCGAGGCGGATCTCGGACAGCCACGTCAGCTGCGGACGGAACCCGGTCAGGGTCACCACCTGATCCACGCCCTCGATGCGGGCGCCCGCCTCCGAAACCAGAGCGACACGACCGCTGTCACCGGATTCGACTGCGGCGGTACGGAATCCGGTTACCACCCGCAACATTCCCCGATCGAGCGCTGCCTTCGCACGCAATCCCAGCGCGCCGCGCGCGGGCAGTTGATCGGCATCACCGCCGCCGAAGGTATTGCCGACCTCGCCGCGCCGCAGCACCCAGGTGATACGGGTGCCGGGCGCCTGTTCGGCCAGGCCCGCCAGTGCCACGATCGCGGTGAGCGCCGAATGCCCGCTGCCCGCGATCACGGTGTGCACTCCGGCGTAACGGGCACGGATCCGCTCGTCGTCGAGATCGGGTACGCGATAGGAGATCGCCTGTGCCGCAGCGATTTCGCCGAGTGCAGGCAGCCCGTCGCCGCCGAGCGGATTGGGGCCGCCCCAGGTGCCCGAGGCGTCGATGACCGCGCGGGCGAGCAGGCGTTCCTCGCTGCCGTCGGCGTAGCGCACGCGCACGGTGAACGGTTCGCTCTCCCGCCCGGCATCGACGACCCGGTCTCGGCCGCGCCGCGAGATGCCGGTGACCTCCGCCCCGAGGCGCACGACGTCCTCGCCCAGGGCCTTCGCCAGCGGAACCAGGTAGTCTGCGGCCCACTCGCGGCCGGTCGGGTACGAATCTGCCTGGGGCGCAATCCATCCGGAGGATTCGAGCAGCCGTCGCGCGGCGGGTGCGATCAGCTCGCCCCAGCGCGAGAACAGCCGCACGTGATTCCATTCCGCGACTGCGGCACCCGCGGTGTCGCCGCGCTCGAACACCAATGGCGTCAGGCCGCGTTCGCGCAGTTCGGTCGCGGCGGCCAGGCCGATCGGTCCGGCACCGATCACGACGACGGGCAACTCGTTCATCGGAAATCCTTTCATCGATACTCATCGATTTAATGACCAGAACTGTATCGACGAACGTCGATTAAAGCAACCATCGATGGATATCGATATAGTGGATCCATGACGTCGCTGGACATGCCGGTCGTCCGGACCGAGCACCGCGTGAACGCACTCCCGATCGCGGACGCGACCACCTACGCGAGCTGGTTCGCCTGCCTGGCCGACCCCACCCGGGTGCGGTTGCTGCACCACGTCGCCGCCCAGCCCGCCGGGACGACCATCGGCGAGATCGCCGAGGCGCTCGGCGTCGGGCAGCCGACCGTGTCCCACCATGTGCGCAAGCTGGCCGACGTCGGATTCGTGAAGATCCACAAGGACCGCACCAGCACGATCGTCGCAATCAACCCCGCCTGCTGCACGGGACTGCCGCACGCGGCGGACGTCGTCATGGGAGTGCTGCCGCCGCAGCCGTGCTGCCCCACCGACATTCCCGACGATGTCACCGTCCGGGCGCTGACCGACAGCGACTGGGAGGCGGTGCTGCGCATCTACGGTGAGGGCATCGCCACCGGTAACGCCACCTTCGAAACCGAGGTCCCCGCCCGCGACGAACTCGACGCCAAATGGCTGGCCGGGCACCGGTGGGTCGCCGAGATCGACGGCCGGGTCGCCGGATGGGCCGCCGCCACAGCGGTTTCCACGCGCGAGTGCTATCGCGGCGTCGCCGAGACCTCGGTCTATGTCGCCGATGGCATGCGTGGCCGCGGAGTCGGCAGGGCCCTGCTGCGCACCCAGGTCCTCGCGGCCGATCAGGACGGGCTGTGGACGCTGCAGAATTCGATCTTCCCGGAGAACCGGGCGAGCATCGCGCTGCATCACTCGGCCGGGTTCCGCACCGTCGGCGTGCGCGAACGCATCGCCCAGCTCGGCGGGCAATGGCGTGACACCGTGCTGCTGGAACGCCGGGGCGTGGGCTGCGCTTGATTTCCGGGGCTCGGCCCACTCGCCCAGCCGTTCACCGAATGTTTGCTTGCTCATGGATTCGATAACCATCAATATCGATGTGTGTCGAAATCAGAGCTGCCGTTGACGGTGCGGGATTGCGAGCCCGCCTCGGTGGTCGGTGAGCCGTTGACCGAGCCGCAAGCGATCGCCATGGCGGCCACGCTCAAGGCGCTGGCCGATCCGGTCCGGTTGCGGCTGCTCTCCTCGATTGCCGGCCGGGCCGGGCAGGAAGCCTGCGTGTGCGACGTCTCCGCGGGCTTCGACGTCTCCCAGCCGACCATCTCCCACCACTTGAAGGTGCTGCGCGAAGCCGGGTTGCTGACCAGTGAGCGCCGGGGCTCCTGGGTGTACTACCGGCTCGCGCCCACCGCCCTCGCGAGCTTGCGGCCGCTGCTGGATTACGCTGCCGTCGAGTCGATCTCGTGATCGCCCTCGCTCGCCGCCTGCTGGCCGAATTCGTCGGCACGGCGGCCCTGGTCGCGATTGTAGTCGGCTCCGGCATTGCCGCTCAGCAGCTCTCGCCCGGCGACACCGGGGTGCAGTTGCTGGAGAACTCCACCGCCACCGTGCTCGGTCTCGGTGTGCTGATCCTGGTGTTCGGCCCGGTCTCCGGCGCGCATTTCAATCCCGTTGTCTCCGCGGCCGACTGGTGGGCCGGCCGCCGTCACGGCACCGGGCTCACCGTGCGCGAGGTGGCCGCGTACGCCTGCGCCCAGATCGGCGGCGGCATCACCGGCGCGATCCTGGCCAATGCGATGTTCGATCTGCCCGCTCGGCAGATCTCCACCCACGACCGCATCACCACCGGTCACCTCATCGGCGAGGTCGTCGCCACCGCCGGTCTGATCGCGGTCATCTTCGCCCTGGCCCGCAGCGGCCGAGCCGCGCTCTCCGCCGCCGCGGTCGCCGCCTACATCGGCGCCGCCTACTGGTTCACCAGCTCCACCAGCTTCGCCAACCCCGCCGTCACCCTCGGCCGCATCTTCTCCGACACCTTCGCCGGCATCGCCCCGACCTCCGCGCCCGCCTTCATCGCAGCCCAAATCCTCGGCGCCACAGCTGGACTCGCATTGATCGCCGTCCTCTACCCCCACCCCGGCGAAATCGCCGACCAGGTCGTCGTCCCCCATCCCCGGAAAGGCGTTCACCCACCCATGGACTCCAAGCCCAGCGTCCTGTTCGTCTGCGTCCACAACGCCGGTCGCTCCCAAATGGCCCACGGTTTCCTGACCCACCTCGCCGGCGACGCCATCGACGTCCGCTCCGCCGGATCCGCCCCCGCCGACACCCTCAACCCCGCCGCAGTCGAAGCCATGGCCGAACTCGGCATCGACATCACCGCCCAAACCCCGAAAATCCTCACCCCCGACACCGTCGAATCCTCCACCGTCGTCATCACCATGGGCTGCGGCGACACCTGCCCCTACTTCCCCGGCGTCGACTACCGAGACTGGCAACTCGACGATCCAGCAGGCAAAGACCTCGCCGCCGTACGCCCCATCCGCGACGAAATCCGCACCCGCGTAGAACATCTCATCAAAGAACTCCTCCCCGCGAACAGATGAGCTCGCATTCCCCCGGCTGCGAGCGGCTGCCCTGCGAAGCCTCCCAGCGGCCACCGCGCGCACAATCGAGCGGCGCTTCCGTGCCGCGACAGGCCTCGCCCACCGGAGGCAGCGCGGACGGCTGCGCGGACGCTGCGACTCGCCGGTTCGGAAGGCCCGCAACTGCCCGACTTCGGCTGGAGTGCCGAGCTCGTCGAGTTGAGTGCGGCCCCAAACTCGGAGTGCCACACTGGCGTTCATGACGGTGTTGTTCGTGGACGGCTGGTATGGGCCGGAGCCCCAGGATTGGCAGTCGATCTGGTGCGAGCGCCTTCCCGATGCGATTCGCGTGGCGCAGGACGACTGGGACAGGCCCCGGTGCGCGGCGTGGGTAGCTCGGTTGGACGAGGCGATCGGGCGGTGTCGCCGGCCCCCGGTGCTGGTTGGCCACAGCCTCGGCTGCCTGACGGTCGCGCACTGGGTCGGCGCCGGCGGCAATAGGCCGGTGCGGGGCGCATTGCTGGTGACACCGGCGGATGTCGAGGAGAATCCCGAGCCGGAGGTTCGCGGCTTCGATCCCATTCCCCGTGTGGCACTGCCATTCCCATCGATCCTGGCGGCCAGTCGCGATGACCGGTGGATGACTCCCGCCCGGGCGGCCTCCTTCGCGGCGGCCTGGGGCGCGCGCCTGGTCGATATCGGCGCGGTCGGACATCTCACCGGAGCACACGGGCCATGGCCCGAGGGTGAGGTCCTGCTCGCCGAATTGCTCGCCGATCCGGCCTCGTGCCCCTCTTGACGCCGCGAATCGCACGCAAGCAGGTGAAACCGGAATCTATGTCATCGCGCAGGCTGCAAAACCTGTTGGCGAACAACCACAGCCGCTGCTAGCGTCCGGGAGGCCGTGCAAGAGAACGAGGAGGTGGTACCCGTGAACGCAGTATCGACATGGGTGCTCCCCTTCGGGGTCACGGTCGGGCGGTAGGTCGTCCGGGAGCGCCGTTCAACAGCACTCCCGAAAGGCACGACCATGCACTTCACTTCCGAAAAGCGCCTCGATGACAGCGTTCTCGAGCGCGAATTCACACTCGGTGAGATCCCCGGCATCTTGTGGACACCCGCATCCACACCCGCACCGCTGCCGCTGATCCTGCTCGGTCAGCCCGGCGGTTTCGGACTACGACAGATGTATCCGCGATTGCTGGCCAGGGCCCGGTACACCGTGGCGGAAGGTTTCGCCGCGGCCGCCATCGAACTCCCCGGCAGCGGTGAGCGGCCCCGTTCCGCTGCCGCCGACCGGGTCGGCGCCGACCTGCGCCGAGCGCTGGCCGCCGGCGAATCGGTCACCGACGACATCATCGACCGGCTCATCCTCCCATTGGTCGACCAGGCGGTCCCGGAATGGCAGGCCGCCCTCGACGCCCTGCTCGCGCTGCCCGAAATCGGCGGCCCGGTCGGATATTCCGGCGGGGTCATCTCCATCGCCACCCGGCTGGCGGTGGTCGAGCCGCGCATCTCGGCCGCCGTCCTGTTCGCGGGCAGCTTCGTGCCCCGCGCCATCCTCGAGGAAGCCCGGCAGGTCACCATTCCGCTGTATGTCCTGTTGCAGTGGGACGACGACGGAAACGACCGGCAGCGGTCACTGGACCTGTTCGACGCCTTCGGCTCCAAGGAGAAGACCCTCAACGCCAATCTGGGCGGACACACCGGCGTCCCGCAACACGCAGGGGAGGCAGCGGGCCGGTTCTTCGCCCGGCACCTGAAATGAGTCCCGGCCGCAGACAATAGAGCCGGCGGCCGGGCCACCGCTATCGAGGACAAGCCCTGCCTCGATAGCGGTGGCGCAGCCAACGCCCCGTCATCGCCACCAGCAGCGCACCGACGCCGACGTCATCCCCGCCATGCCGACCCAGACGAATTGTCGAACATATGTTCTATCCTGAGGTAGGCTGCCTCGCGTGAACACACATTCGACCGCGCTGGCGCCGAATGCTCCAGCACCAGGATGGCCGGACCTGGCCGATGTCGACTTGCTCCGCACCCTCGTCGAAACCGAACGCCGCCGAAGGCGCCTGGATGCCGCCATGCGCGCCGCCGTCGCCGAAGCCGAACGCCGCGGCCTCGCCGCCGACACCGGCTACCGCGACACCGTAGACCTATTGACCGACCTCCTGCGGATCAGCACCCACGAAGCACGCCGCCGAATCGAATACGCGGCCCCCCAACCCCGCTCACGTTCCAGAAAAGTGTGGAGAGTACTAGCGGCAGCAAGCTGAGGCCGCCCCCGGACGCCTCTATCCGGAGCGCCGCGAGAACCGACCACCCGTTCACCGCGCATACGCCGGCACGAGCCGCGTCCACCCGGCGTGGGATTCGAATCGATGGTTACCGGCCGAATCTCACGTCCTCAGACATGTGAAAGGACGTCGACCGGGAACAGGTGGCGGCAAAGCCCGAGAAGGGTCCGCCACCAGTTCCCGGTCGATGATGTTTCAAATCGAGATCCGGTCGACAACGCATGCTGTTCGAGAGCCTGACGCCGTGTTGGATCAGTCAGTACGTGCCACACATCCGGATTCGCGCTGAGCTGAGGCGCCGGCAGTCGAGGTCAGAGGGGTGGCAGCAGGTCGGGCTCGTTGACGGTGTATGTCAGTGGGGGGTAGACGAAGTCAGTTTCGTTGTTCTCGCGTCGCCGTAGTTGGTAGAACTCGCGCTGTTGGTCGTCGTCGGCCGGCATGAGGCGCGCGCCCTGGGGGAGGTAGGGGTGTCCTTCGCGGAAGTGGAGGAAGGTCTTCGATGTTCGGAAGGTTATGCCCAGCCATTGGTTGTCCGCTGGTCGGGCGGGGGTGTCCAGGACGATCTTGTGCTTGAGTCGGCGGTTCGCTGCGATGGAGAATGCGACGACGCTGTTGTGGGTGAGGGGGATCTCGAACTTTTCGGCGGAAACCTTTGGTTCGAAGATCAGTTTTCTTGGTGGGAGCCCTTCGGGGTGCCGGTAGCAGGAGAAGACGGCGATGAACGAATCGTCGGCCAGGTCGAGGGCTTGGTCGGAATGGCCGCCCATGGTGGTGTAGGCGTTCGTGTAGGTCTCGATGAGGGCGTTGTTGAAGGCGACCTGGAGCCCTGTCTGCGTTCGGATTCGCTGAGCCAGGCGGTCGTGCACCGGGCGGAAGTGCTGGGTTGGGTTGCGGTATCGGGTGGTGGTGCGGACCAGAGGGACGCGGCCCGCCTCGTCGGGCTTGGTGAGAGTGGCGCCTCGGCGACCCTTTCCCACATCCTCCAAGACGGCGGATGTGGAGAGCTCCGCGAAGAGGTTCTGCTCGAATGGCAATGCGTACGAGATGATCTCGTGCGAGACCCTAGGGGCGGGGGGCAACGTAGTCTCCCGTGTTCATGCTGAAGTCGAAACGGTCGCTGTAGTCGATGACGGACGAGGTTCTGTTCTCCTCGGCGTACAGCCTGCGCAGTTCGTTCATGCCTTCCGGTGTGGGCGGCCCGAGCTGCACCAGATTTCCGTCGCGCTCGAGAAATGTTTGGCCGTTCTTGTGCACGGCTTCGGTTTTCGAGCAGCGCACGACGTATCCCAGCCGGGTCGGCAGCAGCTCGGCGGCCAATGTCGAGGGCCGGATCTCGTGGGTGTACAGACGGTTGGTGGACAGGGGCATGAAGAAGACGGAGCCGGGATAGAGGGTCAGGCCGAACTGCGCCGGGACGCCGTCGCGCTCTGCGGCCGAATCCTTGAGGCGGAAGCGGAGTTCGGTCAGCCCGCTGGCGCGCTTCACCCCGACGTCGAAGGAGTCTTCGGGCAAGGGCTGCAGCTTGTCGAGGCCGTCGTAGAAGGTGCAGAAGGCCATGATGCCGTTGGCGGGCATGTCCTTGGTCTTGTCGGCGTGAGCCGAGATCTTGGCCTTGGACTGCTTGCGCTCGGGTGTGGCGAGGGTGTTGTGGTAGATCTGGGCGAGGACGTGATTGAGCGGTGCGTGGTCCCGGAATACGGTGGCGGCCTCGCGGTTCAGGGCCTCGACGATGCTCGTGTCGGTCGGACGGAAGTTCTCGGTCGGGCCCGACAGATTCGTGGAGCAGCGGAGTAGGCGGAAATGCAGTTCATCGCCACTTCGCGTCACGGGCGTCAAGTAGATACCGCGGCGATGGGCTGTCCCGGGCTTGGTGGATTCGGTCAGGGATTGGAACGCGTGCTCCGCGCGGATCCGTGCGAAGTAGTCGTCGCCGGGGTCGAAAAAGCGGCGGTAGTACACGCCGACGCCGTGCACGCGAACCGGAACCCGGCCCAGGCCGATGACGGTCCACGGCGCGTCGACGTCCTCGCGGTAACCGTGGGACAGCTCCCGAATGACGAAAACCCGGGCAGCCGCCCGTAATCGGCGGTCACCGACCCCCGACACATCACCGCACAGATAGACGGTCTTCTGCGCGAGATCGACCGCACCGGAAGCAAACTCCTCCGGTGTGATCGTGGACCCGAAGAAGTCCCGGCTCACCTCGTTGTCCCGCAACACCGCGGGCGAGACCAAGATGTTGCTCACGTCTTCGAGGCAGGCTTCTGTCCTGTCCATCAAGCGGTACCCGTCATTTCGCAGATCTCGGTGTGCGGCTCGGACTCGTGGCGGTCGTGGCATCCTATGGGCTCATGCTGGGCCGAACTCCTCGTCGATCAGATCCAAAAGCTCGCTGTCGGAGGTGAATTCGAGATCGTCGAATTCGCCTTCCGACCATTGGCCCCCCAGGTAGGTGCGCAGGCGCTCGTTGACGCCCCGCAGTCCGGCGACGGTCTCGTCGTCGTGTCCGGCATTGGCGATGATGCGTTCGAGCAGTGCCTCGAGCTGCGCGATGTCGGCGGGCCCCGATGCTGCCGGCGCGGATCGCGCGGGCTCCGTCACCACGGCTTGTGCCAGCAGGTAGTCGGCGACCTCGCCAGCATTGGGGTAGTCGAACACCAGGGTCGAGGGCAGCGACAGGCCCGTCGCCTTCGCCAGCCGGTTCCGGAACTCCACTCCGCCAAGGGAATCGAAGCCGAGTTCGTCGAAGCCGCGGTCGGGTCCGATGTCGTCGATCGACTCGTAGCCCAGCACCGCCGCCACGTGCTCGCGCACCAGATCCAGGACCGCTCCCCGGCGCTCGGCCGCCGCCACGCCGTGCAGCCGCTCCCCGAGGGACGGTTCAGCGGCCGCTGTCGTGGCCGAGCGGCCGGGTGTGCGAACGAATCCGCGCAGGACCGCCGGGACCAGGCCGCCGTGTGCTTCCATGCGCAGCTTGTCGGTGTCCAGGTGCAGCAGCGCCGACACCGGTTCCGCCGTGGTCAGCGATTCGTCGAACAACCGCAGGCCCTCGGCGCGGTCGAGCGGGGCCAAACCCAGTCGCTCCAGCCGGCTCATGGCGGTGCGATCCAGCGCACCGGTCATGCCCAGGTCCTGCTGCCACGGACCCCAGGCGAGCGCCAGACCCGGCAGCCCTTCGGCCCGGCGCTGCTGGGCGAGGGCATCCAGGAAGCTGTTGGCGGCAGCGTAATTCGCCTGTCCGGCCGAACCGATCAATCCGGCGATCGACGAGAACATCACGAACGCGGACAGCGTCATATCGCGGGTGAGCTCGTGCAGATGCCGGGCCGCATCGGCCTTGGGCGCGAACACCCGATCGAGCTGCTCGTCGGTGAGCGTGCGGAAGGTGCCGTCGTCGAGCACGCCCGCGGTGTGCACGACAGCGGTGAGCGGATACTCGGCGGGGAGGCCCGACAGCAGATCGCGGAGTGCATCTCGGTCGGTGACATCGCAGGCGGCAATGCTCACCTCGGTCCCGAGACCGGATAGCTCCGCCGCGAGTTCCTGTGCGCCGTCCGCTTTCTCACCACGACGCGACACCAGCAGCAGCCGCCGCACATCGTGCCGGGTGACCAGGTGCCGGGCCATGAGCGAGCCCAATCCCCCGGTCCCGCCGGTGATCAGCACGGTTCCGGACCCGAACGAGACCTGTTCCGCGGCAGTGGATGCCGCCGCCTCCAGTCGTGGCGTCAGGACGCGGTCGCCCCGCAGCGCGAGCTGCGGTTCTCCGGTGGCGATCGCCGCTCGGATCGAGTCGGCGGAGATGCGCGCTGCGTCGGATTCGCGGTCGAGCAACACGATTCGGCCCGGATACTCGGTTTGAGCGCTCTTGATCAGTCCCGCGACCGCGGCCGCGGCGGTATCCGGCGCTTCATCGGGCAGTGCCGCCGCCCGCGCGGTCACCATGACCAGCTGCGACTGTGCGAATCGGTCGTCGGCGAGCCACTCCCGCACCGTGCGCAGCGCGTCCTTCACCCGATCACTCGCCGACGGCCGCGAACCATCCTGCGGTGCACCGGGTTCGGTCCACACCACGACGTCCGGAACGGTCGAAGCCGCGGCGATCGCCGCCAGATCCGGGTACCGCAGGTCGATTCCGGCCACGTGCGCGGTTCCGAGCACGGCCATGCTCACCGCCGGCATGAGTCCACCCGGCATATCGACCGTGGCCCAGCGCAACCCGTACCGTGCCGCGCGTCCGCCCGAGAGCGTGGCACGGAACTGCCGGACGTCGTAGGAGCGCATGATCACTTCGTCGATGGACACCACCGGATTTCCGTGCTGGTCGACGGCCACGACGGCGATGGCTTCGCTGCTGCGCTGGACGGCCATCACCCGCAGGCGGGTGACCTTCGCTGTGGTGTGGAATTGCGTTGCGCCCCAGCGGAACAAGAGCTTGCCCTCGGCCGGATTGCTCCCGAGGTCCGGCCAGATCAAGGTGACGAGCCCGGCGTGCATCACCATGTCGAACAGCCCGGGATGCAGCTGGAACCCGTCGGCCGGGACATCCGGCTTCAGGGTGATCTCGGAGAACGTCGTGTCGCCGCTGTGCCAGGCGGCGTCGACGCCGAGGAACGAAGGCCCGTAGGCCAGTCCGGAGACGCGCGTCGCGTGGGCCGGAATCCAGTCGGTGTCCACCGGTTCGCCCTCGACCGGCGGCCACGGCGTGGTGCGCAGCATGTCCAGGAGACCGATGTCGGCCAAGGGCCGGCCGCTCAGCACGCCGCTGGCATTGCGCGTCCAGTCGATGCCGTCGCCGGTGCGGCGATAGTAGAACGTGAACGCTCGGCGTCCCGCGGCATCCGGTTCGCGCACCAGGACCTGGAGTTCGACGGCGCCGTCCGCCGGCGGCAGGATCGGCGCTTCGAGAATGAGCTCGTCGACGACATCGCAGCCGATCCGCCGGCCCGCAACGAGCAGCATCTCCATGAGCGCGGCGCTCGGGACGACCACCACGCCGTAGGTGGTGTGGTCGGCGATCCAGGGATGGGTGCGCAGCGCGAGCCGCCCGGTGAACAACCACTCGTCGCGGTCGGCCACCCGCACCACGTCGGTGAGCAGCGCGTGGTCCGAGCCGGACTGCCCGGAGTCGGCGACCGCGGGTTCCAGCCAGTACCGCCGATGCTCGAAGGCATAGGTGGGCAAGGCGACTCGTGTCATTCGACGGCCGGCGAACAACGGAGACCAGTCGACGGCCAGACCGGCGGTGTGCGCCTGGGCGAGCATGGTCAGGAGCTGTTCGACCTCGTCGTGATCGCGCCGGGCCGCCGCGGCGACCACCGATCGCGTCTCGATGTCCGCGGGCAGGGTCTGCCGGGTCAGTGCGGCCAGCACCGCATCGGGTCCGATCTCGAGGAACCGGCGCACGCCCGAGGCCACCAGCGACTCGACGCCGGGCGCGAAGCGCACCGTACCGCGCACCTGCGACACCCAGTACGCCGGCTCCAGGATCTCGTTCTCGGCGATCCGCCCGGAAACATTGGACACCAAGGGAATCCGCGGGGCGTTGTAGGTCACGCCCGCCGCCACGGTCTCGAATTCGGCGAGCATAGGCTCCATCCGATGGGAATGGAAGGCGTGCGACACCCGCAACCGGCTCGTCTTGCGACCCTGCTCGGTGAACTGCCGCTCGATCTCGTCGACGGCGTCCTCGTCTCCCGAGACCACCACGGCCCCGGGAGCATTCACCGCGGCCACCGACACGCGTGCACCGAATCCGGCGATCGCCGCCTCGATGTCGGCCTCGGACGCGGCGACCGCGAGCATCGCACCGCCCGCCGGCAGCGCCTCCATCAGCCGCCCGCGGGCCGCGACCAGCGTGCAGGCATCTTCGAGCGACCACACACCGGCCACGTGCGCGGCGGCCAGTTCACCGATCGAATGCCCGATCACCACATCCGGGACGATGCCGAACGACTCCAGCAGCCGGTACAGCGCCACTTCGAAAGCGAACAGCGCGGGCTGGGTCAGTCGCGTCCGATCCAGCATCCCGGTGTCCGCGGCGACGCCCTGATCATCGATCAGATGTCCGGTGAACATGGCCTGCCGCAGCGAGCATTCGAGCAGCGGATCGAATTGCGCGCACACCTCGTCCAGCGCCGCGGCGAATACCGGGAAGGACTCGGACAGGCCCGCGCCCATTCCCACCCGCTGTGCGCCCTGACCGGTGAACAGGAAGGCGGTCTTCCCCGACCCGACCGTGCCGGAAACCACTCCGGCGGCGGCGGATCCGGCGGCCAGCTGCGCCAAGCGCGCCAGCAGTTCGTCGCGATCACCGCCCAGCACGGCCGCCCGCGACTCGTGCTGCGCACGGGTCGTCATGAGCGAGTACGCCACATCCGCCGGATCGGCGTCGGGGCGCACGGCGAGCCACTGCCGCAGGTTCGCCGCCTGCGCCCGCAGGGCGGTCTCGTTCTTGGCCGACACCAGCAGCGGCACGACCGTGTGCGGGAGATCGGCGGTCGGAGCCGAGACGACCGGAGCCGGCGCTTCCTCGAGGATCGCGTGCGCATTGGTGCCGCTCACGCCGAACGAGGACACGCCCGCGCGGCGGACCCGTCCGCCGGCCGGCCACGGCTGCGCCTGGGTCAGCAGCTCGACAGCACCCGCGGACCAGTCCACGTGCGGGCTCGGTTCGTCCGCATGCAGTGTCTTGGGCAGGGTTTCGTGGCGCAGCGCCTGCACCATCTTGATCACGCCGCCGACACCGGCCGCGGCCACGGTGTGGCCGATATTCGACTTGATCGATCCGATGCGCAGCGGCCGGTCCGCCCGGTCCTGCCCGTACATCGCGATGAGCGCCTGGGCTTCGATGGGATCGCCCAGTGTCGTGCCGGTGCCGTGGGCTTCCACCGCGTCGATGTCCGCCGGCTCCAGCCCGGCATTGGCCAGCGCGGCCGCGATCACCCGCTCCTGGGACGGACCGTTGGGCGCGGTCAGGCCATTGCTCGCGCCGTCCTGGTTCACGGCGGTGCCGCGCACCAGGGCGAGGATGTTGTGGCCCAGGCGGCGGGCGTCGGAGAGCCGCTCGAGCACCAGCACGCCGACGCCCTCGGCGAAGGCGACGCCGTCGGCCGAGGCGGAGAACGCCTTGCACCGCCCATCGGGTGAAAGACCGCGCTGCCGTGCGAAATCCACGTACAGGTAGGGACTGGCCGCGACGGTCACACCGCTGGCCAGTGCGAGCGAGCTCTCCCCTTGGCGCAGCGCTTGGCAGGCCAGGTGCAGGGAGACCAGCGAGGACGAGCAGGCGGTGTCGACGGTGACCGCCGGGCCTTCGAGGCCCAGGACATAGGCCACGCGACCCGACATGACGCTGCTGGTGGTGCCGGTGAGCCGGTAGCCCTCCAGGTCACCGGCGACCCGGTCGACATAGCCCGAGTAACCCGCTCCGACGTACACCCCGGCGTCGCTGCCGCGCAGGGACGCGGGATCGATGCCCGCGTCTTCCAAGGCTTCCCACGACACCTCCAGCAGCAGCCGTTGCTGCGGGTCCATGGCGGAGGCTTCGCGGGGGCCGATCCCGAAGAAGGCCGGGTCGAAATCGCCTGCGTTGTAGAGGAATCCGCCGCGGCGGGTGTAGACGGTACCGGGCTTGTCCGGGTTCTCGTCGAACAGCCGCTCCAGGTCCCAGCCTCGATCGGAGGGGAAGTCGCCGGTGGCGTCGGTTCCGGAGGCGACGAGATCCCAGAGCTGGTCCGGCGATTCGACGCCGCCGGGGAATTTGCAGGCCATGCCCACGATGGCGATCGGCTCGTCGGCTCGGATTCGGCGGGTGGTCTTCTTGACGGGTTCGCCCGCTGTCGGCTGGACGCGGGACTGCACCAGCTTCGATACCGCTGCCGGGGTCGGGTAGTCGAATACGAGCGTCGACGGCAGCTGCAGGCCGGTGGCCTTGCCGAGCCGGTTGCGGAACTCCACGCCGCCGAGGGAGTCGAAGCCGATTTCGTCGAAGCGCCGGCCGGGCCGGATATCGGCGGCCGAATCGTGGCCGAGCACCGCCGCGGCCTCGGTGAGCACGACCTCGAGCACCAGCTCGCCGCGCCGGGCTTCCGGCACGCCCGCCAACCGGGCGGCCAGCGAGCCTGTCGCCGGGGCGGCGGCCGTGGATTGGGCCGGGCGGGGCGAGCGGCGTACGAATCCGCGCAGGACCGCCGGGACGGCGTCGGCGGCGGACTCGCGGCGCAGGACGCTCGCGTCGAACCTGATGGGCGCCAGGCGGGCGTCCGGGTGCGTGAGTGCCTCGTCGAACAGTCTTGTGCCTTCGGCGTTCTCGAGCGGGCTCAAGCCCAGGCGTTCCCATCGGGCGAGAGCGGCGCGGTTCAGGCCACCGGTCATACCGCTGCCCTGGTTCCACGGCCCCCACGCCAGCGACGTGGCGGCCTCCCCGGCGATCCGGCGTCGTTGCGCCAGCGCGTCCAGGAAAGCGTTCGCGGCGGCGTAATTGCCCTGCCCCGAGGACCCCAGCACCGTCGCGATCGACGAGAACACCACGAACGCGGACAGATTCAGACCGCGGGTCAGCTCGTCCAGATGCCAGGCTCCGTCGACCTTCGGCGCGAGAACGCGATCCAGCTGATCGGCGGTCAGCGCCGCGATGGTGCCGTCGTCCAGGATTCCCGCGGTGTGCACGACCGCGGTCAGCGGGGCGTCGGGATCGATTGTCTCCAAGAGGTTTCGGACCGCCGTGCGGTCGGTGACATCGCATGCGACGATCCACGCCTCGGCTCCGGCCTGCGCCAGGTCGGCGACCAGCTCGGCGGCTCCGGGCGACTCCGGCCCTCGGCGCGAGGTCAGCACCAGATTGCGCACGCCGTGTTCGGCGACGAGATGACGGGCGAACCGGGCGCCCAATCCGCCGGTACCGCCAGTGATCAGCACGGTCCCGTCCGCGAGCGACGGCCGCGTCCTCGAGTCCGCGGGCGACGCCTGCGACTCAGGGTCCGCTACTGACGTCGGTTTCCTCGAGCCCGAGTCGGCCGAGGCGCGCACCATCCGGGGAACCAGAATCCGCGTGCCGCGGACGGCGGTCTGCGGCTCACCCGAGCGCAGGACCGCCGCGATTCGGTCGGTGTCCAGCGGTTGTTTCGGGTCCTCGTCGATCAGGACGAACCGGTCCGGATGCTCGGATTGGGCACTGCGCAACAAGCCCGAGACCGCTGCCGCGGCCGGGTTCGGAGCCTCATCGGGAAGTCCGGCGGCGCCGGTTGTCACCACGGCAAAACGGATGTCGGACAACCGTTCCTCGGCAAGCAGGGATTGCACCCTCGCCAACGCGCCGTGCACTCCGGCCCGCACCGCTTCCGGGCCTGCGACGGCCGAACCTGCTGCGAAAGGTTCGGTCGCCCGCCACACCAAGACATCGGGAATACCCTCGGCCGCACCGACATCAGCGGCCGACGCATAGTTCGTGGCGATCCCGGCCACCGTCGTGTCTCCGAGTACCGCCAGGGACAGCGCGGGGCCGACACCCGTCATCGACTCCGTGGTGGCTTCCCAGCGCACTTGGTAGAGGCTCGCCGTGTCACCGCCGAGGCTGTTCCGGAATTCCTTCACGTCGTAGCGGCGCATCACCACCGCGTCGACCGACACGATCGGATTGCCGTCCGGATCGACGGCCGCGACCGAAATCGTCTCGGGTCCGGACGCGACCGCGATGACTCGCAGCGCCGTCACCTCGGACGGCCACTGCCCGTCCTCGGCTGCCGGTTCGTGGAATCGTGCGCCGCCCCAGCGGAACAGCAGTCTGCCGCTGTCGGGATCGGAATCCGCATCGCGCCACAGCAATCCGGCGAATCCCGCGTGCATGACCATATCCAGCAGGGCCGGGTGCAGGTCGTGCCGGCCCGGCTCGGGCGCGGCCTCGGTGTTCAGCACGATCTCGGAGAAGACCGCGTCCTCGCGCTGCCACGCGGCGTGCACGCCGATGAACGCCGGACCGTACTCCAGCCCGGCGAGGCCGGCGATCCGCTCCGGAAGTCGTTCGCTGTCGAGGACTTCGGCGTCGAGCGGCGGCCATTGCTCGGCGCGCAACCGCGTCAGCAGCGCCGAATCACCCTGGGGTCCGGCCGCGAGCACACCGGTGGCGTTGTGGATCCATTCGGTGCCGGAGGAGGTGCGGAAGTAGAACTCGAACGGACGCCGCCCGGACTCGTCGGCCGCCTGCACCAGCACCTGGAGCTCGATCTCGTCGTCGGCGGTCGGCAGGATCGGCGCTTGCAGGGTGAGTTCCTCGACCGCACCGCAACCGATCCGGCGGCCGGCGACGAGGAGGAACTCGACGAAGGTCGCGCTGGGCACGACCACCACGCCGTGGGTCATGTGATCGGCGATCCACGGATGAGTCCGCAGCGAGAATCGGCCGGTCAGCAACCACTCGTCGCTGGCAGCCAGCCCGACCACACCGGTCAGGATCGGGTGATCGGCGGATGACGGCGATGCATCCGACGCGCCCGCCAGCCAGAAGCGGCGACGCTGGAAAGCATAGGTGGGCAATGGAACCCGGCGCGCTGCACGGCCCGTGAACCACGTACCCCAGTCCACTCGCGCACCCGCGACATGCACCTGCGCCAGCGACGTGGCGAACTGCTCGATCTCGTCGGCCGACCGCCGGGAGGCCGCCGCCACCGAGGACGCCGACTCGATCTCCGGGTTCTCGGCCAGCACACCACGCGTCATCGCCGCCAGGACCGCATCGGGGCCGACCTCGACGAACCGTCGCACGCCGCTGGCGACCAGGGTGTCCACGCCCGGCGCGAATCGGACGCAACCGCGCAGCTGCCGCACCCAGTACTCCGGATCGGTCACCGCGTTTCCCGCGAGCTCACCGGTCACGTTGGACACGATCGGCATCCGCGGCGGCTGGAACTCGATGCCGCGGGCCACCGCACGGAACTCGGCCAGCATGGGATCCATGCGCGCCGAGTGGAATGCATGGCTGACGCGCAAGCGATGCGTCTGCACGCCCTCGGCGGTCAGCTGCCGCTCGATCTCGTCGATGGCGTCGGCGTCGCCGGACAGCACCGTCGACGACGGGCCGTTCACCGCCGCGATCGACACGCGGTCGACGAAATCGGCGACTCCCGACGGGCCGCGCTTGCTGTTCATCGCCAAGATCGCGGCGGCTCGGTCCGCACCGATCGCCGCCGCGAGCATGGCACCGCCCACCGGCAGCGCACCCATCAACCGGCCGCGAGCGGCCACCAGCGTGCAGGCGTCCGGGAGTGACCACACCCCCGCCACAAACGCCGCCGCCAGCTCGCCGATCGAATGACCGACCACCACATCCGGTGTGACACCGAAGGATTCGAGCAGCCGGTACAGCGCCACCTCGAACGCGAACAATGCCGGCTGAGTGAACTCGGTCCGATCCAGTACGCCCTCGGCGTCGGTGAACATCAAGTCCTTCAGCGACCGGCCCAGCAGCGGGTCGAACTGTGCGCACACCTCGTCCAGCGCGGTCGCGAACACCGGGAACGCCTCGTACAGGCCCGCCCCCATACCCGTCCGCTGCGCACCTTGACCCGTGAACAGGAACGCCGTCCGATCGGAACCGGCCTGCCCCTCGATCGCGCCGCGCGCGCCCGCGGCCAGATCGGCCAACCCCGCCAGCAGTTCGTCCCGGTCGCGCCCGAGAACCGCACCGCGCCGCTCCAACTGTGCCCGCGAAGTCGCCAGCGAGTAGGCGGTATCCCACGCATCGGCCTCGGGATCGGCGAGCAACCACTGCCGCAGTCGATCGGCCTGGGCACGCAGCGCTTCCTCGGATTTGGCCGATATCAGCAGCGGAATGATATCGGCAGCACCGGTTTTCGTAACCGACGGCGGCTCGCCCCCGGCTACAGGCTCGGCGAGAGGCAGTGCGTGTGCTCCATCGACAGGCGCGGCGTGCGCACCGGCGACAGGCGCGGTGTGCGCACCGGCCACCGGTGTGGCCGCTTCGACGACCGGCGTGGCGGGCGCACCGGCCACCGACGTGACAGGCGCTCCAACCACTGACGCGGCGGGCGCTCCAATCACCGGCGAGGCGGGCGTTCCAGTCACCGGCGCGGCGAGCGCTCCCGCCACCGGCGCGGAGGGCGCTTCGGTGGCTGATGGGGCGGGTGCTTCCTCCAGGATGAGGTGGGCATTGGTGCCGCTGGCTCCGAATGACGACACCCCGGCTCGCCGGACCCGCTCCCCCGCCGGCCACGGCTCGTTGTCCCGCAGCAGCCGCACCGTGCCCGCCGACCAATCCACATGCGGGGTCGGCGCATCCACGTGCAGGGTTTTGGGCAGCACGCCGTGGCGCATGGCCTGCACCATCTTGATCACACCGCCGACACCCGCGGCGGCCGAGGTGTGGCCGATGTTCGACTTCAACGACCCCACCCGCAGCGGGCCGCTCTCCCGCCGCGTGCCGTAGGCGCTGATCAGCGCCCGCGCCTCGATGGGATCGCCGAGCATGGTGCCGGTCCCGTGCGCCTCCACCGCGTCGATATCCGACGGGGCCAGACCGGCGTTCGCCAGCGCGGCCGCGATCACGCGCTCCTGTGACGGGCCGTTGGGCGCGGTCAGGCCGTTGCTCGCACCATCCTGATTGACCGCGCTGCCACGAATCACCGCCAGCACGGTGTGGCCCAGCCGCTGGGCGTCGGACAACCGCTCCAGCACCAGCACGCCGAGACCCTCGGAGAATCCGGTCCCGTCCGCCGCCGCCGCGAACGCCTTACAGCGCGCATCCGGAGACAACGCGCGCTGCCGGGCGAAAGCGATCAGCAACGACGGATCCGACATGATGGTGACGCCACCCGCGAGTGCGAGGGACGTATCGCCTTGTCGCAGTGCGTGACACGCCAGATGCAGCGCCACCAGCGACGACGAGCAGGCGGTGTCGACCGACAGGGCCGGGCCCTGGAAACCGAAGCTGTAGGCGATCCGGCCCGACAGCACGGCGTTCGACACGCCCAGGTAGGCATGGCCTTCGGTCTCGGCACTGATATTCGGCCCGCCGATGCGGGGACCGTAGTTCTGATGGATGACTCCGGCGAAGACGCCGGTATCGCTGCCGCGCAACGACACCGGGTCGATGCCCGCGTCCTCGAGCGCCTGCCAGGTCGCCTCCAGCATCAGCCGCTGCTGCGGATCCATGGCCGCGGCCTCGCGCGGGCCGATCCCGAAGAAGGCCGCGTCGAATTCGCCGATGGCGTCGAGGAATCCGCCGTCACGGGTGTAGATGCCGCCCGGCACATCCGGATCCGGGTTGAACAGCCGATCCAGATCCCACCCTCGATCGGTCGGGTAACCCCCGATGGCATCCACGCCCTCGGCGGTAGTGCGCCACAAATCCTCCGCCGAGCGCACACCACCGGGATAGCGGCACGCCATGCCGACGATCGCGATCGGCTCCCGCGATCGGTCGGTGAGCACACGCAGTTGCTGTTTGGTCTCGTAGAGCTCTTTCGCGGTCTTCTTCAGATACCGGCGTAGCTCATCGTTATCAGCCATGGGTGGAACTCCAGATTGTGTGTGCTCAGCTGAGAGGGGTGTTGAACTGCGTCAACTGATTTGGTCGATGAAGTCGAACAGCTCGCGATCATCGGCATCGTCGAGACCGTCGACACCGCCCACGTCGAGCCCGTCGTCCTTGCCTTCGAGCTCGCGCAACAATGCGGTCAGCCTGGCGGCGATATCGGACCGCTCCGCCGCCGACAGCTCCGCCGCGGCGCAACTGCGCGCCAGCGACTCGATCTCGGCCGCAATGCGTTCCGCCGGATCATCGGCCGGAACGATCTCCTGGCGCAGGTATCCGGCCAGGGCTTCCGGGGTGGGGTAGTCGAACATCGCGGTCGCCGACAACTGCACGCCCACAGCCGATTTCAGGCGGTTGCGGAATTCCATGACGCCGAGGGAATCGAAGCCGATATCGCTGAACGGCTTGTCCGGAGGGGTCGCGTCCGCACTGGCGTGGCCCAGGACGAGCGCGGCCTGCGCGCGGATCACGTCGAGGATCACGCGATCCTGTTCGGCCGCTGGGAGGCCGAGCAGCTGCGCCACCAAGGACGCGGAGCCGGCCGGGCTGCCGTTCGAGGTCGGCGACGCACTCGTTTCGACCGACCGCCGGCTCGACGGCCGCGCCAGCCCGCGCATGACCGCGCGCACCTCGCCGGGTTGCGCCTCGCCGAGCGCGCTCCGGTCGACCCGGATCGCCACGAATTCCGAGCGACCGCCCGCCAGCGCGGCATCGAACATCGCCATACCGTCCGCGTCACCCACCGGGAGCAGACCTTCGCGCCGCAGCCGGGCGATATCGGCCGCACCGAGCCCGCTGGTCATACCGCCGCTCTGCTCCCACGGTCCCCAGGCGATGGACGTCGCGGGCAGCCCGCTCACGTGCCGATGTCGGGCCAGCGCATCCAGGAAGACATTGGCGGCCGCATAGTTCGCCTGGCCCGGATTGCCGATCACACCGGCGATCGAGGAGTACAGCACGAATGCCGACAGATCCATGTCCTTGGTCGCCTCGTGCAGGTTCCAGGCCGCATCCACCTTGGGCCGCAACACCTTCGCGATCTGCTCCGGGGTCATGGTGGCAAACAGGCCGTCGTCCAGGACACCCGCCGCATGCACGACGGCGGTCAGCGGGTGCTGCGCCGGGATCGCCGCCAGCACCGCATCCACTGCGGCTCGATCGGCCGCATCGCACGCGACCACATCGACGTGCGCGCCGAGCGCGGTCAACTCGTCGGCGAGCTCGGTCGCGCCGGGCGTGCCCGGACCCCGCCTGCTCGCCAGGACCAGCCTGCGCACACCGTGCACGGTGATCAGATGCCGTGCTGCGACCGCACCCAATCCGCCTGTGCCGCCGGTAATGAGAACGGTCCCCTCGAGCCGCAAGGGCGTCGGCACGGTGAGCACGTTCTTGCCGATATGCCTGGCCTGGCTCAGGTACCGATAAGCCTCGGGCGCCTGCCGCATGTCCCACGCGACGGTCGGATACGGCGCCAGCGCACCGGCCTCGAACAGCTCGACCAGCGCGATCAGAATCTCGTGCAGCCGATCCGGCCCCGCCTCCATCAGCATGAAGCTGAAGTAGTTCACCCCCGGATACTCGACGGCCACCTCGGCCGGATCACGCCGGTCGATCATGCCCATCTCGACGAACCGGCCGCCACGCGGCAGCAGCCGCAAGGACGCGTCCACGAATTCACCTGCCAGCGAATCCAAGACGATGTCCACGCCGCGACCAGCGGTGACGTCGAGGAACTTCTGCTCGAAATCCAGGGTGCGCGAGTTCCCGATGACGGAGTCATCGAACCCCAAGTCACGCAGCACATTCCACTTCGGCTCGCTGGCGGTGACCAGCAACCGCAAACCCAGGTGCCGCGCGATCTGCACCGCCGCCAGGCCGACGCCGCCGGTCGCCGCATGCAGCAGCAGCGTCTCGCCCGGTTGCGCAGCGGCCAGGTCGACCAAGCCGTAATAGGCGGTCGCATAGACGATCGGAATCGCCGCGGCCTGGCTGAACGACCAGTCCCTCGGCATGGGCGCGAGCAGTCGCCGATCGACCACGGCCATTGATCCCACACCCGGAATCAACCCGAAAACCCGGTCGCCAGGCGCGAATTCGGTCACATCCGCCGCGACCTCCACAACAACTCCGGCCCCCTCACCACCGGGCCGGCCGGCCTTGTCCGGGTAGGTCCCGAGCGCCATCAGCACATCCCGGAAATTGAGCCCGACCGCCCGCACACTCACCCGAACCTGCCCCGGCGCAAGCGGTTCCAGCGCATTCGGATGCTCACTGAACACGAAGTTCTCCGCACTCAGCGTGCCCTTGTCCCGCAGCGTCAGCGCCCATGCCGGGGACTTCGACGCCCCGCGATCGAGAGCACTCGATGCACCGCGATTCACGCGCGGCGCATATGCCTTCCCGCGCCGGACGGCCTGCTGGGGTTCCTCGCCCGTAGCCAAAGCCAGGGCCACCGCCGGTCGCAGGTCCGCCCAGTCGTCGACATCCACAAGGAGAATTCGATCAGGGTTCTCACTCTGCGCGGTCCGCAGCAGACCCCACGCCGCTGCCGTGCCCAGGTCAACCGACTCGTGGGCATGCACCGCCACCGCCTGCCGCGTCACCACGACAATAGGCCGGTCCTGCGCCAGCATCCGTTGCACCCGCGCGGCAACGCTCGTGACCAGATCCCGTATCGCCGCGGGAAGATCGCCCTCGGCGGCCGTCGGATCGGTGGACGCGCGCTCGACGGGTGACAGTGCGTTCCACTGCCGCACGTCGAGCCGCAGCACCGTCACGTCGCAATCCGCGATCGTGAGCGCCTCACCGTCGAAGTCAGGACTCCAGCCCGGGGCGTCGGCAACGCTTGCTACGCCGGCCGCTGTGAGCTCGCCTGCGGGCTCGGGTAGCGCGATCCAGTTCACTTCGTAGCCAACGCCTTCGGTGCGGCGTTGCGCCGCGCCGAGGGCAGCGGCCGACAGGCTGCGCAGTGTCAGGGCTTCCACCACGGCCACCGTCATGCCCTCGGGATCGGCCAGGGTGAGGGCTATCCGCTCGCCGCCCGGGCCGGAGCCGGTCTCGGCGATACGGACTCGCAGGGTGGTCCCAGCTGTCGCGTGCAGCGTGACGTTCTCCCAGGAGAATGGGACGCCGATCTGGCCGGGCTCGGTGGCGGGAGCGAGGCCGCCGAGCAGGATGGCGTGGAGGGCGGCGTCCAGCAATGCCGGGTGTACACCGAATCTCGTGTCGTTCGATCCCGCGGACTCCGGGAGGACGACCTCGGCGAAGACCTCACCGTCGCGTACCCACAAGGCAGTCAGTCCCTGGAACGCCGGGCCGTACTCGTAGCCACGCTCGGCCAGATTCGCGTAGGCATTGTCCAGATCGATCGCTGTCGCACCTGCGGGCGGCCAGCTCAGCTGCTCGACAGCAGCCCGACCAGACGAATCAGGAGAACCGGCGAGCATCCGGGTAGTCGAACCATCGACAGGAGGCGTGTCCGGATCGTCGGTGACTGTCGCGACTGCGTGGCGAATCCACTGGTCCGCATCGTCGTTGGGCGTTTCCGCATCGGCGGTGGTCGAGCGCGAGTGCACCGACACTGTTCGCGCGCCTGTGTCGTCCGGCGCGCCCGCGACCACGCGCAGGTCGACCGGAGCGGTGGCCGGGATAGGCAGGGGTGCTTCGATCACCAGTTCTGCCAGGCGTGGGCAATCCATCGTGGTTCCCACGTGCAGAGCCAGATCCACGAGGGCCGCGCCGGGGAGCAGCACCACTCCGGCCACGGCGTGATCGGCCAGCCATGGGTGCGCGGATCGCGACAGTCTTCCGGTGAACACCACGTCCGGGGAGTCCGGCAGTCGCACCATCGCGCTCAGGAGCGGATGACTCGCCTCGTCCAGGCCCGACTGCCACAGGTCCGGAGCTTCGGCCGGTTGGGCCCAGTAGCGTCGATGCTCGAACGCGTAGGTGGGCAAAGCCGTTCGCTGTGTGGAGCGGCCCGCGTACAGCGGTGTCCAGTCCACCCCGATGCCGGTGACAGCGGCCTGCGCGAGTGCGGTGACGAACTGCGTCGGCTCGTCGACCGAGCGGCGGGCGGCCGCGATCACTGTCGACTTGGCTTCGACGGAAGGCGTTTCGAGCAGGCATTGCCGAGTCATGGCGGTCAGTACGGAATCCGGGCCGATCTCCACGAATCGCCGGGCGCCCGCCTCGATCAGGGTGTCGATTCCCGGTGCGAATCGGACGCATCCTCGCACCTGCGCGACCCAGTATTCGGGATCGGTCAGTTCGGTGGCGACCATGGTCGCCGAGAGGTTGGACACGATCGGGAGCAACGGCTCTCGGTAGGTCAATCCGGCGGCGACGGCACGGAACTCGTCGAGCATCGGCTCCATCAGGACCGAGTGGAACGCATGGCTGACCCGTAGACGGAAGGTCTTGACTCCCTGACCGGCAAGCCGTTCACCGATCTCGTCGATCGCGGCGGCTTCCCCGGACAGCACCATCGAGAATGGGCCGTTCACCGCCGCCAGCGATACTCGACCGTCGAAGGCGGCGAGCAACTCCGTGGTCTCGGCTTCCGGCATCGCGACCGCGAGCATGGCCCCGCCCTGCGGCAATGCGCCCATCAGCCGACCGCGCGCGACGACGAGCGCGCACGCATCCGCCAGCGACCACACGCCCGCCAGGTATGCGGCGGTCAGTTCACCGATCGAATGGCCGATCAGCAGATCCGGTGTGATGCCGAAGGATTCGATCAAACGGAAGAGCGCCACCTCGAACGCGAACAACGCCGGCTGGGTGAATTCGGTCCGGTCCAGTACGCCGTCGGCGTCGGTGAACATCACGTCCCGCAGCGAGCGACCGAGCAACGGATCGATCTGCGCGCAGACCTCGTCCAGGGCGGCCGCGAAGACCGGGAACGCTTGATACAGGCCCGCGCCCAGACCGAT
The DNA here is from genome assembly GCF_042672265.1 of Nocardia sp. NPDC127526. Lineage (NCBI taxonomy): Bacteria > Bacillati > Actinomycetota > Actinomycetes > Mycobacteriales > Nocardiaceae > Nocardia > Nocardia sp. NPDC127526. Next base: position 416,454 of record NZ_JBHXVO010000002.1, read on the forward strand.
TCGCTGCGCACCCTGACCGGTGAACAAGAACGCGGTCTTCCCCGAACCTACCGTTGCCTGGATGACATTCGGCGAACCCGTCGCCAGATCGGCCAGACCCGACAGCAACTCGTCCCGATCCCGGCCGATGACGACCGCCCGGCGGTCCAGCAAAGCCCGCGAGTCCACCAATGACCGTGCCACAGACCAGATATCGGCGTCCGGATGATCGGTCAGCCACGCCCGCAACCGCTCTGCTTGCCGGCGCAGGCTATCCTCGGACTTGGCCGACACCGGCCACGGCACGACGGCGAGATCGATATCCGGCCCGCCCGAGCCGTTCTCGGTCGATACCGTCGGGGCGGGCGCTTCCTCGATGATCACGTGCGCATTGGTGCCGCTGATGCCGAACGAGGACACCCCGGCCCGGCGCACCGTGCCGCCCGCCGACCACGACTGCGCCTCGGTCAGCACCTCGACCGTTCCCGCGGACCAATCCACGTGCGGCGACAGCTCGTCCACGTGCAGGGTCTTCGGCAGCATCTCGTGCCGCAAGGCCTGCACCATCTTGATCACGCCGCCGACACCGGCCGCAGCCTGCGAGTGACCGATATTCGATTTGAGCGAACCGATGCGCAGCGGTGTCCCCGCACGGTCCCGTCCGTAGGTGGCGATCAATGCCTGCGCTTCGATGGGGTCGCCCAATGCCGTTCCCGTGCCGTGGGCTTCGACCACATCCACGTCTTCCGGGCCCAGGCCGGCATTCGCCAATGCCGAGGCGATCACCCGCTGCTGCGAGGGGCCGTTCGGTGCGGTCAGGCCATTACTCGCGCCGTCCTGGTTGATGGCGCTGCCGCGCACCACCGCGAGGACGTCGTGGCCGAGGCGGCGGGCGTCCGACAGCCGTTCCACGACCAGTACGGCCGCGCCCTCGGACCAGGCGACACCGTCGGCCGCGGCCGAGAACGACTTGCATCGGCCGTCGCGGGCCAGACCGCGCTGCCGTGAGAACTCTTGGAACACCATGGGTGTCGTCATCACGGTCGCGCCGCCGACCAAGGCCAGCGAGCTCTCGCCCTGGCGTAGCGCCTGGCAGGCCAGGTGCAGCGCCACCAGGGAAGACGAGCAGGCGGTGTCGATCGTCATTGCCGGGCCTTCGAAGCCCAGCGCGTAGGACACCCGTCCCGAGGCCACGCTGCCCAGACCGCCGGTCAGGACATAGCCTTCGACCTCGGGACCGGCCTTTCCGATCACTGCCTCGTAGTCCTGGTACATCACGCCCGTGTAGACGCCGGTGTCGCTGCCGCGCAACGAGGTCGGGTCGATGCCCGCATGCTCCAGCGCTTCCCAGGACACCTCGAGCAGCAATCGCTGCTGCGGGTCCATCGCCGTCGCCTCGCGCGGGCCGATACCGAAGAACGCCGGATCGAAATCGCCTGCGTCGTAGAGGAATCCGCCGCGACGGGTGTAGACCGTCCCCGGCTGGCCGGCATCCGGATCGAAGAGTCGCTCCAGGTCCCAGCCGCGGTCCGGCGGGAACTCGCCGGTCGCGTCCGTTCCGCTGGCGACCAGATCCCATAGCCCATCCGGCGATTCGACGCCGCCGGGGAATCGGCAGGCCATGCCGACGATGGCGATGGGCTCGTCCACGCGGACCCGGCGCGACACCCGCGCCGGTTTGGCGGCCGACTCCGTGCCCTCGATCTTGGAGAGCAGCAGGGTGGCGACCGCCGCGGCGGTGGGGTGGTCGAAGACCAGGGTGGACGGCAGCTGGACACCGGTGGCCTTCGACAGCCGGTTGCGGAATTCGACGCCGCCGAGCGAGTCGAAGCCCAAGGCGTCGAAACGCTCACCGGGACCGATGTCTTCGGCGGAGGCGTGCCCCAGCACGGCTGCCGCGTGCTCCCGGACCAGGCCGAGCACCACGTCGGCGCGCTGCGCCTCCGGCAGCCGACTCAGCCGGGCGCCCAGCGAACTCGACGCGGCCGCGGTGCGATCCGTGGTGCGGGGCAGGAAGCCGCGCAGCACGGCGGGCGCGACGCCGTCGCGCGCTTCGCGCCGCAGCTGCGCCGGGTCGAACCGGATCGCCGTCAGGTGCGCGGCGCTACGGCCGATGGCCGCATCGAACAGCCGCAGACCTTCGTCGTTCTCGATCGGGTGCAGACCGAGCCGCTCCCAGCGGGCGACGGCGCTGCGGTCCAGGCGACCCGTCATTCCGGTCGCGGAATTCCACGGGCCCCAAGCCAGTGACAGCGCCGACAGTCCTTCGGTGCGACGGCGGTGCGCCAGCGCGTCCAGGAAGGCATTGGCCGCGGCGTAATTGGCCTGACCCGCCGATCCGATCGTGGCCGCAACCGACGAGAACAGGACGAAGGCGGACAAGTGATGGCCGCGAGTGAGCTCGTGCAGGTGCCACGCGGCCTCTGCCTTGGCGCTGAAGACTCGCCGCAGCTGCTCGGCGGTGAGGCCCGCAAGGGTGCCGTCGTCGAGGACACCCGCCGCATGGACCACGCCGGTCAGCGGACGCCCGGCCGCGATCGACTCCAGCAGCGCACGCAGGGCTTCCCGATCGCCGACATCGCAGGCCGCCACCCGGACGGCGGCTCCGGCTGCTGTCAACTCGGACACCAGTCCTTGTGCACCGTCGGCTGCTTCACCACGCCTGGACACCAGCAACAGATCGCGGACGCCGTGCGCGGCGACCAGATGCCGTGCCGTCAGCGCGCCCAGGCCGCCGGTACCGCCCGTGATCAGGACGGTGCCCTCACCGAGGGGCACCGCCGAGCCGCGTCCCGATGGGCGATGGCGGTCGGGCGCCAGGTGAGCGCCCGACTGCGACGCGCCGGCCTGCTCAACGACGCCGTCCGACTGCGACGCATCAGCCTGAACGACCCGACCGTCCGATTGCGGCGCGCCAGCCGGATTGACCCGACCGTCCGACAGCAGCGCGCCAGTCGGCTCGACGTGCCCGTCCGAGGGGCCGCTGATCCGGTCGATGGCGGACCCATCGCGCTGGTGCGCTGCCCGCTCGGCATTGCGGTCGGATCGTGCTCGCACCAGTCGCGGCAGGAGCAAGGTCCCGCCGCGCACAGCGGCCTGCGATTCGCCTGCCGCGATCACCGCGCCGATCAGCGTCGGATCACCCAGGGGCGCAATGGCCGAGAGATCGGTGTCGATCAGGATGAATCGGCCCGGGTACTCGGATTGGGCGCTGCGCATCAGGCCCCAGACGGCCGCTGCGGCGAGGTTCGGTGTCTCGTCCGGTAGTGCGGCACCGTTCCTGGTCAGGACGACCAGTCGAGTGTCGGCAACGCGGTCCTCGGCCAGCCAGTCCTGTACCGTCGCCAGGACCGTTTCCAGGTGGGCGCGCACGGCCGCCGGATCGACGGCTCCGTCCTCCGGACGCCATACGACGACATCCGGGATCTCTTGGAGGGCAGCGAGTTCCGATGGGCTCGGGCGGAAGGTTCCGATTCCGGCGATCGGCTCGGAACCGAGTACGGCCATGCGGTCCGGGGACACGCTCGCGGCCGCGGCCGGTGCGGGCGTCCACTGGATCTCGTAGAGGTCGGTGTCGCTCCCGGCCAGTGCGGCGCGGAGTTGCCCGACGTCGTAGGGCCGCATGACGACCGCGTCGACGGAGACCACGGGCTGCCCCGAATCGTCGACGGCCGCAACGGAAATGGTCTCGGGTCCGGTGGAGGTCGCAATGACTCGCAGCGTCGTCGCCTTGGGAAGCGGCCGATGCAATCGCGCTCCGCCCCAGCGGAACAACAACCGGCCGGTGTCCGGGTCGCTGTCCTGACCACGCCAGAGGAGCCCTGCGAGTCCGGCGTGCAGCACGAGGTCGAGCAGGGCCGGATGCAGGACGAAACGCTCGGAGTCGGGTGCGGCGGTCGTATCCAGGGCGATCTCGGAGAACACGGTGTCGCCGCGCCGCCATGCGGCGGTGACGCCGGTGAAGGCCGGACCGTATTCGAGGCCGGATCCTGCGGCGATGCGCTCGGGAATCGCTGCGGCATCGAGGGTTTCGGCGTCGATCGGCGGCCAGGGTTCGTCTCGCAGCTGATCCAGCAGGGCGTCGTCGCCGTGCCAGGAGGGGGCGAGGACGCCGCTGGCGTTGCGCGCCCATTCGCTGATTCCGCCCGCCGCACGGAAGTAGAACCCGAACTGCCGACGCCCGGTGTGGTCGGGCTCCCCCACCGAGACCTGGAGTTCGACCTCGTCCTCCTGTGATGGCGCGATCGGGGCTTCCAGGGTCAGTTCCTCGACGACTCCGCAATCGATTCGGCTGCCCGCGGTGAGCAGGAACTCGACGAGGGCCGCGCTGGGCAGCACGACGGTGCCGTAGGTCGTGTGATCGGCGACCCACGGGTCGGTGGCCGGCGAGAACCGGCCGGTGCAGACGAACTCGTCCTTACCGGCGACCGGTACCACGCCGGTCAGCAGCGGGTGGGCCCGGTTGTCGCCGGCGGCTTCGGGACGCGGCGGCAGCCAGAAGCGCTGGCGCTGGAAGGCATAGGTGGGCAGGGGAATTCGTGGTGCCGGCCCGGGACTGAACAGCGGCGTCCAATCCACGCGGACACCCGCGGTGTGAGCCTGCGCCAGCATCGTCAGGAACTGTTGGGGCTCATCGTGATCCCGGCGCGCGGCCGCGGCGACGATGGACTCCGTGCCCTCCGGAAGGGTCTGCCGGGTCATCGCGGTCAGTACCGCGTCGGGTCCCACTTCCAGGAACCGGCGCACACCCGATGCGAGCAAGGTTTCGATGCCAGGGGCGAATCGCACCGCGGCCCGTACTTGCCGGACCCAGTACGCGGGTTCGAGCACTTCGTCCCCGGCAAGCCGGCCCGACACATTGGACACCACCGGCAGGAGAAGCCGGTTGTAGGTCAATTCCCGTGCGACAGCCTCGAATTCGGCCAGCATCGGTTCCATGCGATGCGAGTGGAAGGCATGGCTGACGCGCAGCCGAGATGTCTTCCGGCCGCGCTCGGCGAACGCGGTCTCGATCTCGGCTATGGCGTCCTCGTCGCCCGAGATGACCAGTCCCTCGGGCGCGTTCACCGCGGCGACCGACACGCGGTCCGAGTACCGGGCAATGGCAGCGTTCACATCGGCTTCGGATGCTCCGATGGCCAGCATCGCTCCGCCCTCGGGCAGCGCACCTATGAGACGGCCGCGCGCCGCCACCAATCGGCAGGCATCCTCGAGCGACCACAGGCCCGCGATGTACGCGGCCGCGACCTCGCCGATCGAATGGCCGATCAGCACATCCGGGGTGATGCCGAACGATTCCAGGAGGCGATACAGCGCCACCTCGTAGGCGAACAATGCGGGCTGGGTGAACTCCGTCCGGTCCAGCACCGTGGCGCCGCCGGCGCCGCTGAACATGACAGCCTTCAGCGAGCATCCCAGCAGCGAATCGAACTGGGCGCACACCGAATCCAGCGCGTCCGCGAACACCGGGAACGCCTCGTACAGCCCGGCGCCCATGCCGATGCGCTGAGCGCCCTGACCTGTGAACAGAAAGGCCGTCCGGCCCGTGCCCACGACGCCTTCGATCACACCGGCGCCGGTCCCCGACTCGGCGAGTTTCGCCAGCCGATCGAGTAGCTCGTCTCGATCGCGGCCGAGGATCACGCTCCGCGAATCCAGCTGCGCCCGCGACGTCGCCAGCGCATGGGCCACCGCCGCGATCTCGATCTCCGACCGCTCCGACAGCCACATGTGCAGCCTGGCGGCTTGCGCGCGTAGACCAGCTTCGCCCTTGCCCGAGACCAGCAATGGAGTGACGGGCACAGAAACAGTCGGCTGCCCCGCGTCGACCCCGGTGCCGCCGTCTCCTGTGCCGCCGTCTCCCTCGCGGCCGTCTTCCGTGCCGCCGTCTCCGATGCGGCCGCCGACGGCTGCCACCGACGCGACCGGAGCTTCCTCAAGGATCACATGCGCGTTGGTGCCGCTGATGCCGAAGGAGGACACGCCCGCACGCCGCACCCGCTCCCCCGCGCTCCAGGGTTCGGCTTCGGTCAGCAGCCGCACCGCGCCGGCGGACCAATCCACATGCGGTGACGGCGTTTCCGCGTGCAGCGTGCGCGGCAGCCGCTCGTGCCGCATGGCCTGCACCATCTTGATCACCCCGGCCACACCGGCGGCGGCCACGGCATGGCCGATATTCGACTTCAAGGAACCGATCCGCACCGGGTCCCGATCGCCGCGATCCTGCCCGTAGGCGGCGATCAATGCCTGCGCCTCGATCGGATCGCCGAGCTTCGTACCGGTGCCGTGCGCCTCCACCGCGTCCACCTCGGCCGCCGCGATCCCCGCATTGGCCAGGGCCTGCGCGATCACCCGCTCCTGCGACGGACCGTTGGGCGCGCTCAGGCCGTTGCTCGCGCCGTCCTGATTCACCGCGCTGCCGCGGATGACGGCCAGGATATTGTGGCCGAGCCGCTGGGCGTCCGAAAGCCGTTCGAGGACAAGGACACCCGAGCCCTCCGACCAGGTCACCCCATCGGCGGCGGCGGAGAACGGCTTGCAGCGACCGTCGGGAGACAGGCCGCGCTGGCGGGCGAAGTCCACGAACAGGTACGGGCTCGCGGCGATGGTCACGCCGCCGGCGAGCACGAGCGAGCTGTCGCCCTGGCGCAGCGCCTGGCAGGCCAGGTGCAGGGCCACCAGCGACGACGAGCACGCCGTATCCACGGTGACGGCCGGGCCCTCCAGGCCGAACACGTACGCGATGCGGCCCGAGATGACGCTGTGCGAGGTGCCGGTCAGCCGGTAACCCTCCAGGTCGCCGGTCACCCGCCGCGAGTAGCCCGAGGAGCAGGCGCCGGCGAATACGGCGGTATCGCTGCCGCGCAACGTCGTCGGGTCGATGCCCGCGTCTTCCAGGGCTTCCCAGGAGGTCTCGAGCAGCAGCCGCTGCTGCGGATCCATCGCCAGGGCTTCACGCGGGCTGATACCGAAGAAGCCAGGGTCGAAATCGCCTGCATCGCTGAGGAATCCACCGTCGCGGGTGTAGACCGTGCCGGGTTTGTCGGGGTCCGGGTCGAACAGCCGGTCCAGGTCCCAGCCGCGGTCGGTGGGGAATTCGCCGATCACGTCGCGGCCCGCGTCGACCAGGTCCCACAGGTCCTCTGCGGAGCGCACACCGCCGGGGAATCGGGCGCCGATGCCGACAATGGCAATGGGTTCGTCCACGGTCGTGCGCCGCGATGCCCGGCGCTTGGTCCCGTCGGCGCCGGAAGCGCGGGCTTGCAGCAGTGCCGCAACGGCATTCGCGGTCGGATGATCGAAGATGAGCGATGCGGGCAGCGGCAGACCGGTGGCGCGGATCAGGCGGTTCCGCAGCTCCACCCCGCTGACGGAATCGATGCCGAATTCGGTGAACGGGAGTTCGGGGTGAATCGATCGGGCCGACTCGTGGCCCAGTACGGCGGCGGCGTGCTCGCGCACGATATCGAGAACTACTGTGCCACGCTGGAATTCAGGTGTTTCCAGAAGTTTGCGAGCCAGTGGGCCGTCGCCCCATGCTCCGGTCCGATTCCCGTTCTCGGGGACACCCGCCGCGGGACTGTGGCGCTGGAATGCGTACGGCGGCAGGTCGACTCGCGCCCCACCGCGTACCAGCGCACCCGGCTCCACCGGGAAGCCGGCGCAATGGGCCTGCGTCAGCGACGCCAGGAACCGCTCCGGGCCGCCCTCGCCGCGCCGCAGCGATCCGACCACCGTGACGCGCTCTCCAGCCCCGGCCGCCTCGGCGGTCAGCCCAATGCCCATCGCGAGCACCGGATGCGGGCCGACTTCGACGAATCCGGTGATTCCGTCCGCGATCAGCCCCGACACGGCATCGGCGAAGCGGATCGGTTCCCGCTCCGACCGATACCAGTACTCGGCGTCCAGCTCCGCCGTATCCACGCGGTCGGCGACCACCGCGGAGAAGAACGGCACCGTCCCGGACCGCGGGCGGATCGGCTCGAGTTCCTCGAGCAGCCGGTCGCGGATCCGCTCGATCGCCCGGGAATGCGATGCGTAGTCAATGGCGACCCGGCGCGCCCACACGCCATCGCGGGCACAGTCGGCGAGGAAGTCCTCCAGCGCCGAAACGTCACCTGAGACGACGGTCTGCGCCGGTCCGTTCACCGCCGCCAGCGACAGCCGATCCCCGTGCGCCGCAAGACGTTCGCGCACCGCATCCGGGGCGAGACCGACGGAGACCATGCCGCCGTGTCCGGCCGGCCCATCGGCGAGCGCCCGGGATCGCAACGCCACCACGCGCGCCGCATCGGCCAGCGACAGCCCACCGGCCACATGGGCGGCGGCGATCTCGCCATGCGAATGGCCGATCACCGCATCCGGTTCCACCCCGGCCGCGCGCCACATCCGCGCCAGGGACACCATGACCGAGAACAGCGCCGGCTGCACCACATCCACGCGCTCCAGCGCGGGCGCGCCGCCTTCGCGACGCAGCACCGCCGTCAGCGACCAGTCGACGTACGGCGCGAGCGCCGCTTCGCATTCCGCGATGGACTCCGCGAATTCCCCACCCGCGTCCAGCAGTCCGAGCGCCATGCCCTCCCACTGGCCGCCATTGCCCGGGAAGACGAACGCGACCCGCCGCCGTTCGGCCCGGCCGGTGACCGGCTCGATCGCCGGGGCGGGCGCGGCCGGGTCGGCCAGGGCCGCCAGACCCGCCAGCAGCTCGTCCCGATTCCGCCCGACACTGCCTCCGCGCCACTGCATTTGGGCCCGTGTGGTGAGCAGGGAATGCGCCACGTCGACCACATTCAGCCGCGGATGGCGCTGCACCCACTCGCGCAGCCGGGCCGCCTGCGCGGCGACACCGCTCTCGGTGCGCGCCGACACCACCCATGGCACCGCACCGGCGGTGTCTTCGCCCGTGGGTGCGGCGGTCTCGACGGCGGGCACTTCCGCCACGATCAGGCCGGTATTCGAATCGCCCACGCTGCGGCGGATCACGCCACGAATCCGGTCACCGTCGGCGACCGCCCGGGTCAATGGTTTCAGCACCATCACATCGCCGCCCGCGCTGTGCGCGATTTGCCCGGCCAACGCCAGATCACTGGCGCCGCTGCGCAGACTCTCGTATGCCAGCTGAACTGCGGCGGGTGTGGAATCCCCCGCACCGCCGACCACGACGCTCGGGCCGTCTAAACGGAAGAAGTTCGAGATGCGCTGGGCTGCACTGCTTTCGGAGCCGTCACCGCCGATGCCGCCGAGGAACACCCCGAACCTCCGGGCATCGTGCACCGCCCCGGCCAAGCCCGCGTCCTCGACCGCCTCCCAGCTCAACTCCAGTGCCAGCAGCTCCCGCGAATCGATGCCCCGAGCCTCTTCGGGCGTGATTCCGAAGAAGTCCGCGTCGAACGTCCCGGTGTCCGCGAGGTCGAGATCGGCCGCATCCGGCATTCTGCGAGACATGCCGACAACAGCTACGGCAAAAGCCGACCCAGTCACCTCTGACACCCCTGAACACCCTTCCTCAGCGCACGCCGTGCTCCCCCCGTCACCAACTGACGTCAAATTCGCAGTTCTAAACTTGCGATTTCGTTAAATTTCGTTGAAGTACAGATTTGGTAGGTTGAACCGACTCAGACAATTCCGTTCCGGCTCAATAGATTTCTACGCCATAAAGGATCGCCAATACACCCCGAAGGACCAGGCCAGACAGGGCTGCGGTGATGCCGCCGGGGATCGGAAGCGCAATTGCTCAGCAGGTCATGCCGACAGCCCCGGCGCTACCGGTTCATGCCAGACGCGAAGCCGATGTGGATTTGCACAACGATCCCTCTCGGATTCTCGTACGCCAGCACAGGATTCATGGTTACTGAACAGTATTGTTCGGATCTTGAACTGTCAACAGTTCGGCCCGGTCGGTGGCACGACCACCTAGGCCCTAGTGCTGTTGTGCCGCCTGTTCTTGGAGGGCCTGGATGAAGGTGGTGACTTGCGGGCGGTTGGGGCGGCGGGTGAGCGTGGCGATGCCGATGTGGCGGGTTGGGGTTGGCGGGGTGATCGGGACCGTGTGCAGGCCGGGCACTTTCGGGGTGAGGGCGATGGAGGGGATCAGGGAGATGCCCATGCCGGCGGCGACGAGGGAGCGGGCGAAGAAGTAGTCGGTGGTGGTGGCGCGCACTTCTGGTTCGAAGCCTGCGCGAGTGGCGTAGCGATGTAGGTAGGCCTCGGTTTGGAGGCAGCCGAGCACCCAGGGCTCGGTCGCCAGCTCGGCGAGGTCGAGTGACCGGCGGCCGGCTAGCCCGTGGCCTTCCGGGATGACGACGTGCAGGGGGTCTTCCAAGAGGGAGGTCCAGTGCAGTCTGGAGTTCGTGGCCGGCCCGACCGGTAGTGGGCCGTCGAAGTGGTAGGCGATTGCGAGGTCTACGACGCCCTGGCGAACGAGAGGCAGGGTGGCCTCGGGTTCGCCCTCCCGGATGTGGAGCACGGTGTCGGGGTGAGCGGCGGTGAGGCGGGCGAGCGCGCCGGGGACGAGGCGTCTGCCGCCGCTGGTGAAGGTGGCGATGGTGAGCTGGGTGCGGCCGGTGCTGAGCTGGTCGACCTGCTGCTGGGCGTGTTCCAGTTCGGCGGCAACCGATTCGGCGGTGGCGACCATGATCTGGCCGGCTCGGGTCAGGGTGACGCCGCGGGTGCTGCGGGCGACGACCCGGGCGCCGAGGCTGCGCTCCAGGGCGGCCACATGCTGGGAGACGGCCGAGGGGGTGAGACGCAGGGCGGCGGCCGCCTGGTTGAAGCTGCCGTGTTTCGCTACCGCCCGCAGGACACGGAGACGCTGCACATCGATCAATAGTTTTCCTTCATACGTTTCCAGTATGTCCGCACTTCTGTTGATGGCGGCAGATCTCCAGGATGGGGGCATGCACAAGGTCTGCGTCATCGGCGGAAGCCGGTACTTCGGAAAGCTATTGGTGAAACGCCTGCGGGCCACCGGCCACCGGGTCACTGTGATCAACCGGGGCTCCACCCGGCCGCCCGCCGATGTCGAGCACCTCGTCGCCGACCGCAACGACGAGGCCGCTCTCACCGCCGCGCTCGGCTCCCGCACCTTCGACGTGGTTGTCGATCAGGTCTGCTACACCCCCGTACAGGCCGCGGTCGCCGCTCGCGTGTTCAAGGGCCGCAGCCGCCGCTACCTCATGACCTCCACCCTCGAGGTCTACGACCCCGCAACCGGCGTGCTGTCGGCCGGGCCCGCGGGCACCCCGCTGCCGGAGGAAACCGTGGACCCGGCCGCCTGGCCGGTGTCGCTGGCTCTGCCCTGGCACGACGAGGCGTACCTGGACGCGCACTACGCCGAGGGCAAGCGCCAGGCCGAGGCCGTCTTCACCCGCGCCGGCGATTTCGCGTTCGCCGCCGTGCGCAGCGCGCACGTACTCGGCGGCGGCGCACGGGAGTTCACCGGCCGGCTGGCGCATTACGTCGAGCGCATCGCCCAGGGCAGGGAGCTGGCCGTGCACGCGAGGACGCTGCCCACGGTGTTCATCCACTACGAGGAGCTGGCGGACCTGCTGCTGTGGGCGGCCACCGCCACCCACGTCACCGGGCCGCTCAATGCCTGTTCCGACGGCCTGCTCGACGTCCACGACCTGGCCTCGATCATCGCCGCACAGCTCGGCCGGAAGCCATTGTTCCGGACCGTCGCCGCGGGCGAGACGGCCTCGCCGTTCTCCTTGGACCGCTACTACGCCATGAGCAATGCCCGCGCGCAGGAACTCGGCTTCGCCTTCTCCCCCACCGTTGACTGGCTGCCCGGCGCCGTCGCCGAAGCCCGCACCGCATCCGCCGCCCCTACCGTCTGAACAGATGCTGCGGGGGCATGAGATCCCCGGCGACGGGCGCGTTTTCACGCGGAGAGCCTGGTTCCGTTCTCCGCCTTCGCCTTTCTCGCTATTCCTCAGTTGAACTGATGGAACATATTGCCTGCGTTCGCATGTCGTCGATTCCGCCCGAGAGATAGGTCGATCGACCGATGCCGGTGGGCAAGGGCGGAATTCACCATTGACTACGTCACCCGAACAAATCATGCCAACTGTAAAGGATTTGACGTGAGTGCGACTGTATCCGCCCCGAGATGCCTGGTATGCGACAGCGTTTTCGACGTATCGGCGGATTGGGAAAAGGGCGAGATCATCGAATGCTCCGGCTGCGGCCAGGAGCACGAGATATCGGAGAAGAACGACGCCATCGTCCGAGTCGAGTTGGCTCCCGAGATCGAAGAGGACTGGGGCGAGTGATCAGCGAGCCCGAAGTGCTGCTGTCCATCACCATGCTCCGCCCGGACGAGGCCGCACTGGTGCAGGCCTTTCGAGACCACGACCTGCCCGTCCGGATCGCACGCAATGAAGACCTCGCCGAGGTGGTGTCGCAGCGAACCGGCCTTCCCGGTCTGGCCGTGATCCGCAATCTTTCGCATCGCGACGCGGTCAGCGTGGCCCGCCGACTGGAAATTCTCGGGGTGCGGGTGGTCAACCGCCCGTCGGCAATCGAGGTGTGCAACGACAAGGGATTGCAAGCCTTGGTATTCGACCGCCACGGTGTGCCACATCCATTGTCGCGCCATGCATTCAGCTACGAACAGGTGCGTTCCGCGGTCGCCGATACCGGCTATCGCGCCGTGGTCAAACCGATCAGCGGTTCCTGGGGAAGAGGGGTGTCCCGGCTATTGGACGCCGATTCCCTCGAAGCCTGGATAGGCGGCCGCGAATCCGCCGACGCCGCAGGCAAACTCTTCCCGGTACTGGTTCAGGAATATATCGACAAACCCGGTTACGACCTGCGTGTGATCGTGGTGGGACGCAGTCCGGTCGTGGCCATCCAGCGGATCTCGGACCACTGGCGCACCAATACCCACCTCGGCGCCGAGGTCAAGCGGGTCGACATCACGCCGGAGATCGCCGACCTCTGCGACCGGACCGTCGCCGTCCTCGGGGCGGGCTTCTACGGCGTGGATCTGCTGGCGGACAGGACAACCGGCCACATGAAGGTGCTCGAGGTCAATGCCAACCCCGAATTCACCAGGTCGGCACTGATCCACGGCGTCGACGTGGCCGGACAGCTGGCCGCGTACCTCGCCGGCAGGGTCCGGGCCGAATCCGCGGCCATCGCCGGCTGAACACGGAGACAAGACTCATGGAGCTGCACGACACAGCCGCGGTGCTCACCCGGGTTCTCACATCCGGAGTGTTGATGAGCATCGAGAAGAACGACCGAGAACTGCCAGGGTTGCAACGGATACTCGAAAAGCTCACCCGGAGACCTCATTCGGTACTGGTCAACAGCCGCACGGCCGCGGTGCACACCGCGCTGGCCGGACAGGGCGTCGGCCACGGTGACGAGATCACCCAACCCGGCCTCGACCAGAAGACCACCGCCTTCCTTGCCTGGCTGGGGATTTCGGTTCGCGATACCGATCCGGCGACATTCGCACAGATCGGCCTCGACCACGCCAACCTGGACCGACTACCGGAATTGGCCTCCGCCGCACGCGCTCCGGCGCTGATCGTGGATATGACCGGCCTCGGCTTCGGCCCCGCCGCAGCCGTGCTCGGAGACGACGCGACCGCATGGGCCAGGGGCGAACGCCTGAAGATATTCGGTGCGTTCGATCTACGAACAATGTGGACGCAAGAGGAGGCGGACCCCCACCTCGTTCCGGGCGTCCAGTTCAACTATCGACTCAGCCCGATGGTCGCGGCCTGCCTGCGAATGGCGCTGAGCCGGACCGTCCGATCCGCCGGAGCCGCACCGTGATCACAGATTTCCCCGCCTCCCCGCTACCAGAACCCGACCCGGGGGAGATCGACACCGAACTGGCCGCGCTCGGCGGTCACCCCATCATCCCGAAAACACTGCGCCGCACGTTGTTTCCCCTCATCACCAAGGAGGACGTCTTCACGATGCTGCTGGCGCAGCGAAAGCCCGCGGAGCGGGTCGTCAACGACTTCGCCGAGGCCTACCGCCGGTATGTCGGCGCCGATGCCGCGCTGCCGACGGCCAGCGGCACGGCAAGCCTGCACCTGGCGCTCATCGGTGCGGGTGTCGAGCCCGGAGACGAGGTCATCGTCCCCGCCTTCACCTTCATCGCCACGGCCCAGGCGGTGGTGGCGGCACACGCGGTCCCGGTATTCGTCGATATCGATCCCCGCACGTACTGCATGGACCCGGCCGCCGCCGCGGCGGCGGTCACCCCGCGCACCCGAGCGATCATGCCCGTCCACGTACACGGGCTGCCCGCCGACATCCCCGCACTGCGCGCGCTGGCCGACCGGCATGGTCTGGCATTGGTCGAGGATGCGTCGCACGCCCACTCGGCCAGGATCGGCGACGCGGTCGCCGGATCACTGGGTGCCACCGCGGGCCAAAGTCTGATGGCGGACAAGAACTTCCCACTCGGCGGTGAGGGCGGCATCGCCTTCTTCGCCACCGAGACCGCCCTGCGACGCGCGACCGACTTCCTGCGCCGATACGGAATCGACTACGAGATGTCCTGGATCGCAGCGGCATTCGGCGCCAGTCAACTCGCGCGGCTGCCGTACTACGACGCGATCCGCGCGCGCAATGCGCGGCTGCTCTCCGAATCGCTCTCCCGGACGGGACTCTTCCGCCCGCCGTATGTGCCACCGGGCCACGTGCACGCGTACAACATGTACCGCCTCACCCTGGTGCCCGAGGCCATCGGGTTGGGGGACATGCCCCGCCACGCGGTCAAGGAAGCGGTGCGCGAGCTGCTGATCGCCGAGGGCGTTCCTGCCCGGGAATGGCAGAACACCCCCGTCGCATGCCATCTGCCCTTCCGGCATCGGACCGGATTCGGCAATGGCTACCCGTTCTCGCTGAATCCCGCCGCGGCCCGCGACTACCGGCCCGAGGACTTCCCGGCGACCCTGCACATGCTGGAGACCACGCTGACACTGTGCCGTGAGCTGCGATCCCCCGTCGAGTACGAGCGCGTGCTGCGTTATGCGGACGCATTCCACAAGGTCGCACGGCGACCCGATGCGATCCGCAAGATTGCGGCCGCCGGCGAATATCGCCGTCCCTGGGAGAAGGCGGCGCGTCTTGGCTGAGTCGCGCAAGGACAGAATCCGCGTCGCGGTCATCGGCGCGAGCGGCCACGCCGGCGGTGAGCTGGTCCGGCTGTTGCTCGATCATCCGGGTGTCGATCTGGCGTTCCTGTCGGCCGAGCGCAATGCGGGCTCGATGGTGGGCGTGGTCCATCCGTGGCTGCGCAACCACACCGGAGTCGCCGGCTCGAAATTCCGTCCGCTGGCCGAACTTTCCACGGTGGACCCCGTCGACGTCGCGTTCACCTGCCTGCCCTCGGGCACGCTGCCGTCGGTGCTCGGGCAGATCCGGGCGCGGGCGCAGCGGGTGTTCAACGTGGCCGGGGACTATCGGCTACACGATGCGGCCGAGTTGCGTGAGCACTACCCGGCCTCGGCGGACAATCCGGCGCGATTCGACTACTACATACCGGAACTCGCGGCGTCGGCGCCGGACACGCAGCTGGTGAATCTCCCGGGCTGCATGGCGGTCACCACGGTCTACGCGTTGTATCCGCTGTTCGCCGGGCCGTTGGTGCAGCCGCAGGTCATCGTGGACGCGAAGACCGGGTCCACCGGCGGCGGGCGGCGAAACGCCGACTCGCACGCGGGTCGCGCGGGAAACTTCCGCGTGCACAAGCTGTTCGGTCATCGGCACGCGCCCGAGATCCGGCAGGCCGTGCACGATGCCACCGGCACGGCGCCCCAGTTGCGATTCTCCACCTACAGCCTCGACGTCTCACGCGGCATCATGGTCACGGCGTATGCCACGCTGCTGCCGGATATTTCGCCGCTGGAGGTCAAGCGCGCCTTCGCCCGGGCGTATGCGGGCAAGCCGTTCGTGCGGGTGCGCACGGCGCCGCGGCGCCCACAGGACTACCCCATGCTCAAGGCGGTCGTCGGATCCAATGTCGCCGAGGTCGCGGTGAGCGTGCGCGGCCGGCATGTCGTGGCGGTCGCCGCTTTGGACAATCTGATCAAAGGCGCTGCCGGACAAGCGATTCAAGCACTGAATCTGACGCACGGCTTCGACGAGACACTGGGCCTGCCGTTGACGGCGGTGGCGCCATGAGACCGCTGTACGTCATCAAGGCGGGCAGTGCGACCCTCGACCGCGGATCCTTCTTCACCGAGATCGCGGCACTGCGCGCACGCGGTGCGCGGGTATTGCTGGTCGTCGGCGGCGCGTTGTTCATCGAGCGCTACTACGACTCGTTGCCGCGTGCCGTGCCGATGCGCCGGACGGTCAAGGGCGAGCTGTTCCGGTACTGCCCGCCCGAGGAGATGCCGTTCGTGATCGCCGCCTACGAACGCATTGCCCTGCCTACCGTCGAGAAGGGTTTGGCCGCACACGGATTGGCCGCCTTCACCACGGTGACGAACCGGGGTGATCTGGTGTCGGCCACCGCGAACAAACCGCTGAGGATCGTCTCGGCGACCGGCCGCTCGGTGGTGGTGCGTGATCATCGCGCGGGGGTGCCGGATACCGTGCAATCCGATCGGTTGCACGCGTTGCTCGATATCCACGACGTGGTGGCATTGTCGCCGCCTGTCGCCGATGCGGCCGGCGACGGTGCGCTCAATGTCGACGCCGACGTCCTGGCCGCGACGCTGGCCACCGCGCTGGGCGCCGACCATCTGCGCCTGGTCACCGGCACACCCGGGCTGCTGCGCGAGCTGTCCGACCCGTCGTCGACGCTGCCCGAGCTGTATCCCGGTGCGGGCGAGCAGTTCGCGCTCGGGCGCATGCGGCAGAAGGTCCGGGCCGCCGAAATGGCCATGGCGGGTAGCGCGGACGTGGCCATTACCGGTCCGCATACCCTCGCCGAGGACAGCGGCTGGACCCGATTCTGGCCACAGCGCCCGCCCGCCGACGACCTGAGCCTGCTCAGTCACGCGGTGACCATCCCGTCGGTGTCGCGCGACGAGCACGAGCTCGTGCGGTACCTGCTGCAGTGGTGCGCCGCGCGGGGCATCGACGCCTGGCGCGACGAAGCCGGAAATCTGGTGGCGGTCAAGGGAAACGGGGCGCGACGACTGCTACTGCTCGGCCACCTGGACACGGTGCCGCACCACTGGCCGGTGCGCTGGAAACACGACCGCATCCTGTCGGGGCGAGGTTCGGTGGACGCCAAGGGCTGCCTGGTCAACTTCCTCGACGTACTCGCCAAGGTCGACGTACCGGTCGATGGCCGGCTACGGGTGGTGGGCGCCGTGGAGGAGGAGATCTCCTCGGCCAAGGGCGCGTTCCACGTGCGTGAGCACTATCCGGCGGATGCGGTGATCGTCGGGGAACCGAGCGGATCGGACCGGCTGACGGTGGGCTACTTCGGTTTGTTCAAGCTCGGCCTCACCGTGACCGTCGCCAGCGGACATTCGGCGGGCATGGGCGCGATATCCGCGCCCGACAGGCTGATTCGCGCACTGACAGACCTGCGCGCCGCCATCCTCGCGCTGGCGCCGCACGCACTGACCACCGTGATCGACGTGCGCAGCGAATCGGGCCGCGAGGCGAATCGGGCGTTCGGCGTGCTGAACGTCCGGGTGCCACCGGGTGTGGATCTCGCCGGGCTGGAGAAGATCGCGCACGACCACGGCGATGCCGGGGTGTCGATCGACGTATTGCGGGCCACACCGGGTTTCGCCGGTGGCCGGGCGACATCGCTGGCCAAGGCCTTCAATCGGGCGTTCACCGCGGCGCGGATCCGCCCGCGGTTCGCGGTGAAGAAGGGGACATCCGATATGAACACCCTGGCGACCACCTGGCACACCGTGCCGATGGTGGCGTACGGGCCCGGGGATTCCGCATTGGACCACACCGATATCGAGCACATCGACGCCGAGGACTACCGGCGTGCCAATGCCATCCTGGCCGATGCTGTCGCGGCGTGGTTCCTGATCACTGGAGAACGGCCATGACGCCCGAACCGGATACCGCCGCGATGCTCGCCGAGCGGGCGCATCGCGCGCGCAGGCTGGTGGTCGATATGGCCGCGAGCCCGCGCGGCTGCCATCTCGGCGGCAGCCTGTCGGTGCTCGACATCCTGATCGCCGCGCTGGACCGGGCGAATCGGGACGAGGGCACCCGCGTGGTCTTGAGCAAGGGCCACGCGGCCGCCGGACTGTATGCGGCGCTGCACGTCAGCGGGATCATCGCCGAGAATCCCGCACCGGCCTACGGTCTGCGGGGCAGCCCGTACACCGGCCATCCCGGGCCCAAGGTGCCCGGCGTGACCTTCCCGACCGGCAGCCTCGGCCACGGCGTCCCCTATGCGGCGGGCTGGGCGATGGCTCGAAAGCTCAGCGGGCACACGGGTTCGGGCATCGCGATCGCCGGTGACGGCGAATTGCAGGAGGGCCTGGTATGGGAGACCGCGCAGGTCGCGGCCGCCCGCAAGCTCGGGAACTTCATCCTCGTCGTCGATCGCAACGGCGGCCAGAACGACGGGCCGGTGGCAGACATCTCGCCGCTGCCCGATCTCGCGCGGCGGTTCGCCGCGTTCGGTTTCGACGTGTCCGAAGTGGACGGCCATGACCTGGACGGGCTCGCGGAGTTGTTCGATGCGAAATGCGACGGCGCCGAGCGGCCGCTGGCGGTCATTGCCACGACGGTCAAGGGCAAGGGCGTGCCCGCCGTGCAGGGCAGTCCCGGATCACACTATGTGAGCATCGACCGGAACCGCGCCGAGCAGTGGAAGCGGTCGATGCGATGACCCTGTCCGGACGCGACGCCTATCGCGACGAGCTGACCCGCCTCGCCGCGCACGACGACCGAATCCTGTGTCTCGAAGCAGATTTGGGTGGCCGCAACCATCCGTTCGCCCTCGCTCACCCCGATCGATTCTTCAATTTCGGGATCGCCGAAGCGGCCATGGTCGATATGGCCGCCGGTCTCGCCGCCGGCGGATACAAACCGTTCGTCAGCACGTTCGCCCCGTTCGCGGCCCTGCGGGCGGCGGAGAGCCTGAAGCTGACGCTGGGCTACCTCGCGATGGACGTGACCGTGGTGGCCCCCTACGCGGGAGTGTCCGGCGCGTGGTTCGGCACCACGCATCACTGCCTGGAAGATCTCGCCGTGCTGCGCAGCATCCCGGGTGTGGTGATCGCCGCGCCCTACGGCGAGCGGGAGATGCGCGCCGTGGTCCGCGCTGCCGCCGCATGCGATCGGCCCTATTACATCCGCACCGGGCGCAACGCGGCGTACGAAAGCCTGCCCCGGCAGGGAGATCGTCCGCCGATCGTGCACTGGGACAAGGAAACCGACGCCGACTCGGTGTGCCTGGTCTCCGTCGGCGAGGAGGGCACCCGGCTGAGCCTGGAAGCCTGTGCGATGCGTACCGATCTCGGTCACGCGCACCTGTGCTACCTCGACCACGCGCACCTCATCGAGGCGGCGAAGTCGTTGGCGGGCAGGCATTCCCGCTACGTCGTCGTCGAGGAGCACCGCGCCGAGGGCGGCATTGCCGAGGCCCTGGCACTGCTGTTGCCCACCGCCACGGTGCTGGGCGTCAACGCCGGGCACGGCTGGCCCTCGCTGGGCGGCGACCATCGCGAGGTCATGGCCCAGCTCGGACTCGATCCGAATGCCGTCCTGGCCGCCGTCGACCGATTCGAACCAACCCCCTGATACAGAAGGAAACAGACCATGCACATTCTCATGATCGAGTGCAATCCCAATGGGATCGCAGGCATCGCCGCCGCCCTCGAACTGGGCCACGACGTCACCCTGATCAGCGCCGACCCGGACTTCTACCGCGCCGTGTCACCACTGGCCGAAGACGCCTTCACGCATCCGAGATGCCGTGTCCTGCAGAGCGATACGGCATTCTCCCTCGAGGTGCTCGAGCGGATCGTCGCCGACCTCCACACACACCATCCGGTGCACGGGGTGATGACCTACAGCGAGTACCACACCGTCCACGCCGCGGCCGCGGCCGGCGCGCTGGGACTGCCCGCGATGAGTGTCGAGGGCGCCCGCAACGCACGACACAAGCATCGCACCCGCCGCGCTCTGGAGAACACCGGTATCAGGCAGCCGAGGTTCGCGCATATCGAGCATCTCGCCGATGTCGAAGCAGCGGTCCGCCGGATCGGATTCCCTTGTGTGATAAAGCCTTCCGACGGCACCGCCAGCCTGCACGTAGTGCACCTCGGCAGCGAGGACGATCTCGCGCGGTACCTGGCCACCGTCGCCGGGGTCACCGACTACGGCAGAGGCGTGCTGCGCATCCCCGACCTGTTGATCGAGGAGTTCGTGCCCGGCGAGCTCGTCTCGGTCGAGGCCTGCGTGTTGCAGGGCGGCAAGGTCGTCAATCTCGGTGTGACCGACCGGGTCATGAGCGGCTTCCCGTATTTCCTGGAGATGGGGCTGACCTTCTTCGGCGATCATCCCCTGCGCGAGGAACTGTACGAGCTGAACAAGAACGTCCTCGCACAGCTGGGTATCGACTTCGGCTTCGTCCACGTCGAATACATTCTCGGTCCGGACGGCCCGGTGCTGTGCGAGGTCAACGGCCGTCTCACCGGCGGCGTGGTGCCCAGCCTCATGAAGATCACCAGCGGCGGTGTCGACCCCTACCTCGAGGTCATCCGGCAGGCCCTCGGCGAAGAACCGGAACTGCCCTTCCCCGGCGCGGTCATCGCCTCGGGACGCTGGTTCGGTTCACCGGTCGCGGGCACGGTGAAAGCCCTGGACTTCACGCGGCTCGACGATCTTCCCGGTTTCCACGAGGCGCAGAGTTACCGCAGGCCGGGCGCCTCCATCACCGCGTTGTCGACCAGCAATTTCGACTGGCTCGGGCACCTCATTTTCACCGGCGCCAACCGGGACGAGGCCGCGGGCCGTGCGGAACGGGCGCTGGACCTGGTCGGCCTGGATATCGCCGTCGAGGTCGCGCGATGACGACCATGATCAGCCGCGGCCGGACCGTGCACGAGGTCGCCATTCCCAGTCTCGACACCGGCACGCTGTTCGAGGTCGGCATCGAGGACGGCGTCTTCGCGAGCATCGAGCCGATCGGCGACGCGACGTCCCCGCGGGATCTCGAACTGTGGCCCGGATACGTGGAGACCCACGGCCATCTCGGGCTGCCGCAGAACTTCGACGATTCGCTCGACGATCCACGGGTGCTCGCGCTGCAGTACCTCTACCACGGGGTCACGCACGTGGTGGACATGTTCGGTTTCCCTCTGGTGCAGGCCTTGTGGGACCGGGGGCGCGAGGAAAGCCCGCTGCCCTACCCGGAACTGGTCCACTGCGGTTACGCGGCGACCTCGATGCGCGACATCGCCGGGCGCACCGGCCACGGGGTCGAATTCCCCGCCCCCGTATACATGCTCGGCGTCGAAGGCGATGTCGAACAGGTGCTGGCGGCGAACGCGGCCCGGGGCGCGACCTTTCTCAAGGTGATGTTCACCGATGGCACCGAACAACCGGGGGCGGCCCGCCGGTTCTCGAAACTGACCGAACGGGTCCTCACCGACGTCGCCCGCACCACCGCGGCGCGCGGGATTCCCGCCGTCATCGATTGCAACACCCGCGAGGAGGTAATGCGTTCCTACGCATGCGGTTTCCGGCTGTTCGCCCATTCCGTGCGCGACTACGTGCTGACCGAGGACGACTGGCGAGCGCTGGCCGGGGCGACGTTCGTCTCCACGCTCAGCGGCCTGCGCCCGATGATCATGTACCCGGCGGAGTTCCTCCGCGAGTACGCAAGACCGGGTTTCCGCGAAACCCAGGATGTGGCCAACCTCGACTTCGTGGCCCGGCGGAACCAGCCCTACGGCATCGAATACGGCCTCCAGGACACCCGAACCGCCGCGCTGGAAGTCATGCGCCGCAACGCATTGGCCGCATTGGAGCGGCAAGCGCTTCTTGTCGGGACCGATTGCGGCAATACCGGCGCCTTCCACGGCTACAGCCTGCTGGGGGAACTCGACCTGCTGCTCGGCGCGGGCACCGGCCCGTCCGACCTGCCGCCGCGGCTTCGGCACGCGGCAACCGTGGACGGCTGGCGTTTCTTCCAGAAACTCTCCGGGCGCGCCGGCGACGGGCACCCCATCGCCATCGGCAATCCGGCGACCTTCAACCTGCTGACCCCCGCCGCCCCGGGCGCGCCACTGTCCGCGTTGCCCGAAACGACTGTCGTCAACGGAGTCTCGCTCGACCGCGCGGCGATCGAACGCGGCATCGGCGCCCTTCGTTCCTCCGAGTCCAAAGGAAAGGTGTCGCTATGACCGGCCGCGACGGAACGACGCTGATCGGCGTCAATGCCGGGATCACGCTGGCTCAGATCGGCAGCTATATCTACCTCCCCATTCTGATTCCCATCCTGGGCGCCGATTTCGGCGGTTTCTGGGCAGGATTCGTGATCTTCCTGACCTACGTCGGGCGCTTGCTGTCGACATTCTTCTACGAGGGCCTCATCGCACGGTTCGCCAATCGCAATACCGTGATCGCCGGAGTACTCGTCGAGGCCGTCGCGATCGGCCTGATGGGATTCGCCTCGGGCATACCGATATTCAGCGTCCTGGCCTTCTTCGTGGGGTTCGGCTCCGGAATGTCGTTTCCCGGGCTGAAGAACATCCTCGGCAAATTCCCGGAGCAGGACCGGCCGAAAGCCTTCTCCTCCTTCCAAATGGCCTATCAGCTCGGCCTGCTCGGCGGCGCCATGCTCGGCGGCCTGTTCGTCGGCGTCGACCTGCGCGTGTTGTTCTCCGTGGTGTTCGCTCTGTTCCTGGGCTACTGCCTGGTGGCCTTCTCGTTGATCCCCGCGGATCCGGCCGAGCGCATTCCCCGCACGGGCACACCGCTTTTCAGCATCGCCGTGCTCCGGGGTCTCCGGATCGGCGGAGGTACTCGATACTTTCTGCTGTCCAGCGTGTACTGGATGCTCGCGGCCACCTTCTTCGTGAGCATGCCGCTGCACATGGCGGCATACGTGCCGCACTGGTCGCCATCCGTGCCGTTCTGGATCGCCGGTCTCACGCTGCTGATCCTGCAATATCCCCTGTTCGGATTCATGAATCGGCGATTCGCGCCCGCCCTGCTCATGGCCATCGGATTCGGTGCGATATGCGTCGCCGACCTGCTCTTCGGTGCGGGGCGAACCGCCCTGTGGGTGGTCATCGGCGCGATCGTGGTGGTTCTCGGCGACATCTTGTTCACCCCGTCGTTCGACGTGTGGGTGTCGGGAAAGATGGCCGCCGAACGCCTCGCGAAGGCCATGGGCGCAATGCACTTCTTCCGCAGCTTCGGCAATATGGTCGGCAGCCTGACCGCCGGGCTGCTGTTCGAAGTGGCGCTGCGGGCCGGAATTCCGGGCCTGAACTGGTATGTCGCGGGTGCGGTCGCACTCGCGTGCGCGCTGTTCTGCGCGGCCGGAACCACGAAGAACATTGCGGCGCGTCGACGTCCATCGAAGAGATTCGCCACCGCAGCGGTGCGAGCGTCGGATCGATCTATCACCACCGGCATCCAACGCTCTCGTCCGGCGCGGCGGATGTAACCGCCGAGAGTGTGCAGGTCGCGCATCTCACGCCGGATACGCCACACAACCCTCACATTCGTTGAGCGAGAGTTCGGTTACGCGGTGGCCCGCGCTTTTGCCGGCCACAGCGCACCCGGCGGCGGTTCGTCTGATCGTTGGACCCCAAGCGAGTGACCTGTTGACCACTCATGCACTACGGGAGTCTCCGGACCTCGCATTCCCTGGCACGCCGTCGCGGCAAGCGTAGGTGTCGCGGTTGAATCCGCGCGGCCGCAGATCGTGGCCGAGCATCTGCGCGGTCATCGTCGTGAACGATCAGTACTCCCAGGAAGGTTCCACGTGCACGATCGGAGCGTATGCACTGGTCCCGTCGAACATCACCAGCGGGACCTCGTCGCCGAACCCGTCTATCGTGGCGAGTCGGCTGGATGCTCGGCGGGGGGATCGTCCCAACTGCCAGTCAGCTCCACTAGGGCTTCACGGGCCAGCTGCCGGGCTCGGCTCCACCCCTCGTCAACAGCGAGCCCAGCCCGGGTCCACCGCTCGGCGTGTTCCTGGCCGCTCATTTCACCGAGCAGCGTATCGATCTCACGCAACGTGGTCGTGATGCCCTTGTCGATATCCCGATCCTGCACCAGACGGAATGCGTCGTCGAAGACCAAAGCGATCTCGTCCGCCGAGACACTGTGCTTGTCGAGCCAGGCTGCCTGAACCGCAGCGTCGGCACCCAGCAGGACCAGAGCATCGTGCAGCAGATACCGAATAACCGAGGGGCCGGAAGGACTCACCCTCCAATCCTCGCACGCACCAATGTCTCTCAACCCTGCTCGTCGGATTGGTCACGCCGACAGAAAACGTTGTCTGAAGTTGAAGGCAAGCCAGGGCTTTCGGCCCCAGACCAGGACTTGTCCGGTCAACGCCGGGCGCCATTGGCCGACACGGCCGTAATTCAGGAGCAGCATCGTAACCGGGTCCCCGCAGACATGAGCGTCGATCGGCGGTGCCGTTTCGGGGTCGACCGTACACACAGCGCCGCCATCGTTTGCGGTGGATCGCATCCGCCCTGGTCTCAGGGTTTCTCGCAACTGTGCCTGTGGGGGTTGCGCCGAGCATCACCAGTGCGGAGTGCGAGGAGACCGGCAATTGGGCGCCGGAGAGTGCCGGCAATTGGGCGACACTAGCAGCAGCGCCCACGATCCGCGGCACGTTAAGGGATTAACAGGGTTCCGCCGACTGGAGCTCTTATGCAGGGGTGTCGAGGGTTGCCCTGCGGTACCAATGGTCGCTTTCGGCCTGGTCACCCCTCTGGTCGAGCAAGCCGGCCAGCATCGCCATGGCGGCGACGCTCCCGTCTGCGGCCGCAGTCCGGTACCGCTGCTCGGTCTCAGCCGGCGTGCCGGATTGCGCGAGCCGACCCCACTGTTCGGCGGGTACGGTGGCGACGAGGTCGGTGGCCGAGAGGCATTGGACGGTCCAGTCGTTTCGCTCGAGTTCGATGTTGAGCGCCTGGGGCTGCCATCCGGAGTAGCCGAGGAAGATGCGGATCGTCTCTACTGCTGGGGCGATCGATTCGGGATCGGCGTCGAGATCGAGGACTGCGACGCGCCCGTCGACGTGGCGCAACCCTGGGATGCCTTCGATGTTGGCGCCGCTTCGGAGGATGGCCAAGCACAGAGCGGACTCTCGTTTCACCGGGCCGCCATGGAAGAACACTCGAGGCGAGGCCACCAGATCGGCCCATTGCGGCAACACTTCCTGCACGGCGACGTCGCCCGGTCTGTTGAGCACGACGCCCAGGGTGCCGGCGTCGTTGTGAGCGATGATGTAGAGGACCGTGTTCAGGAACTCGGGCTCGGTGAGGTCGGGTGAGGACACGAGCAGGCTTCCCGGATGGACGCAGCGCTGCTGCAACAAGTCATTGAGGTCCCGTAGCGCGTGCGGGTTGCCGCGCTCGGCGCTTCGCCGGAACCAGGTTTCAGCTTCGCTCAACTCACCTCGATCCCGTTGTGCGCGAGCTAGATTCCACATCGCAATGGGCAGGCCGCGGGCCGCTGCCTTTCGATACCAGACCTCGGCTTCGACTCGCTCACCCAAGAAATAGAGCAGGACTCCCAGATCGTTCATCGCACCGACCTCGCCGTCGGCGGCCGCCTTCCGGAACCAGGTCTCGGCCTCGGTCAATTCATTGCGATCGCGCAGCGCCACGCCGAGTCGATGCATCCCTGTCGTATCGCCCGCATCCGCAGCCCTGCGAAACCAACGCTCCGATTCCTCGGATTCCGCGTCGCTGCCATGGACTGCGAGCATCGAACCGAGACGGACCATGGAATCGGTGTGACCGCCTTCTGCGGCTTGCCTACACCAACTCTCGGCCTCCGCCTTGTCGCCTCGCTTATCCAGCAGTTCGTGGAGTGCAGCCATCGCCTGAGGCATGCCGTGTTCGGCGGCTCGCCGAAACCAGGTTTCGGCTTCTGCTATCTGGTCACGATCGTAGAATGTCACGCCAAGGTTGAACATCGCCGCTGCCAGCCCTTTGTCGGCGGCTCGCCATAGCCAGATCTCGGCCTCGTTGTCCTGACCCGACCGCGAGAGCAGAGTGGACAAGTCGTTCATGGCATCCAGGCGGCCGGATTCCGCCGCACGGCGTAGCCACACTTCTGCTTCGGCGAGGAGCCCCTTCCCTCGAAGATAAACACCGAATTCGCACATGGCGTCGACGTCGCCAGCCGAAGCGGCAGTGCGGTACCGTTTTTCGGCCTCGACCAACTCTGCTTTCGCCGCATTCCATCGCTGGAGTGTGCCGATCGCCAGGGCTTCACCTGCATCAGCGGCTCTTTGCCACCAGGATTCTGCCTCGTCCCACAGTTCACGTTCGGACAGGAGGCTGCCGAGATTGTGCATCGCTGCGGCCTCACCCGCCGCCGCGGCGCTCCGAAACCACTTCTCCGCCTCAGCTGTATCCCCAAGCTTGACGAGAATCGTGCCCAGATTCAGCATTCCGGTGACATGTCCGCCCGCAGCGGCACGACGGTAACAAGTCTCGGCCTCCGTCAACTTTCCGTGCTTTTCGAGTAACACACCCAAACAGACCAGAGCTGTCGTGTCCCCTGCTGCGATGGCGCGCCGGTACCAGGTCTCGGCTTCGGTCAGCTCTCCCTTGCCGACCAGAATATTTCCGAGATTGGTTGCCGCTGTGATCATTCCGTGGTCACATGCGAGGCGATACCAATGCTCGGCCTCTATGAGGTCGCCCCGCTCCAACAGGTTACGGCCGAGTTCGAGCATCGCATCGACCTTGCCGGCAACAGCGTCACGACGACACCGGTCTTCGTCGGATTCAGAAGCACCCGCTGCCTGCGTCGATTGGTTGAAGCCGTACGTCACCGGTCGACAGTACCTCCCGAGACGGAGGCTGCGACGCCGCGGAATAAATGGCGGATAAACGGAACTGCATACAGCGCAGGCCAACTAGCCGTCGTCCCCGCGACCATGCTAGGGCGGCCGAAGCCGGAAACACCTGGGCAATGAATCAGAACGGCCTCATCATGCTCTGTCGCGGTGATACTGCCGCAGCTGAGCGATGGTTCCGCCTAGCAGCGGATGCGGGTGACACCGAGGCAATGAAGAACCTGGGCGATCTCCTGCGGAAGCCCCACCGCTGAATTCACTACCGGCTGTTCAACGAGCTCAATTCTGCCAGCCGAGCGGCCGACAATCTCATACGGGACATACCATGCCGGGTTGGTACGGTCACGATGCAGTCTCGGACAGTACGGCATTCAGGGTGTCGGCGAGGCTGCCGAGGCCGACTCCCAAAACGTCCGTCTGCAGAATGTCGAGCAGAGTGTCGCGATCTATTCCATCAGCGAGGGCTTGTGCTGCTCCGGATGATTGGTCCGCCACCAGTGCGATGGTGAGGACGCCGACGGTGAGAGGCCAGATATCGTAGCGGCGGGAGAGGCGGGCGCCGATGTCGAGGGCTCGGGCGCACGCATAGGTGAGCGGAACGCCCTCCCAGGTTGCCGCGGTGTAATTGCTGGGATCCAGCACGATCTTCCCCGTGATCGTCTTGATGCCACCGGCGTGCAACCACAACCGATACCACTGACCAGAAGAATCTGCTCGCATCAGCGTGACCAATAGGTGCTGGGTGTCGACCGGCCGCGGCGCGGTCTGCGCCCCAGCGGCACGCAACGCCAACTCCACTGTGGAGTGCAGCGGTACACCAACCAGAAAACCGGTCCCTGCCACGGGATTCGGAACCGGTTCCGGAATAACTCCACGATCGCAAGCAGTATCGCCCGCAGAATCGCCCACGCCTTCTTCACCGTGCTTCCTTCCGTACCGAGCGAGGGTACCGTCGAACGAGCTGCACGAATTTGAATCCGATAAGCATCGGATAAACGACTCGAGCCGCGCCACACAGCAATCCGAGCGTTAAGATCCCCTACCCGCCTCCGACAACAATCAGCAAGCTCCCATGGCATAGACGCCTGTGAGAAGGGAGGGACCAAACGCTGGCAGCCGGTGTCTCCGCTGCTGATGGCCAGGCTCGTCGAACATGTCCGCAGGCACGGAGGAGTCGAGGCAACCACTCAGGTCCTCCGCTATCACGATGGAAGACCCGGTCGGCCGCAGGCGGTACGACTATCTGACCGAACGCATCCGCGAGCACCTGCTGTGGGCGGCGGTGATGCAGGTGAGCGCGCACTGGCTCCGCTACACCACGCTCACCTTTGTCGAGCGCGAATTCGGCTACGCGGTCGCCCGCGCCTATGCCGGGCACAGCGAACCCGCACGGTCGGACGGCGCCACCTACCCCTATGTTCGAGCGACGCTGCCCGAAGTGGCCGAAGCTCTGACGGCCATCACGGACCAGCCCCATCCCCTCGCCAGGACCACTCGCCACCCGGGTTGCCACGCGGTTTCACCCCACTGATGTGACTGCACCAAAGTCGCATGTGACCGCACCGATCGCGGTCTTCCATGTGATTGCAGCGGCGGGCTACTGTGACGGCATGAACCCCCAAACAGATCAGATTCGCGCAGCTCAGGTGACTGAAGTAGTGTGCCGTCACATGAGCGATGATCTGAAGGGCAAGGGTGCGCTGGTCAGTGGGGCGAGCCGGGGTATCGGGTTTGCGGTGGCGGCGGAGCTGCTGGGACGGGGGGCCAGTGTGTTGATTACCGCCCGGAAGGCGGAGCCGTTGGAGGAGGCGGCTGAGCGGCTGCGGGGGCTGGGGCATGCGGGGAAGGTCGTCGCGGTGGCGGGGAATTCGGGGGATGCGGGGGCTCGGGCCGAGCAGGTGGGGACGGCGGTGGCGGAGTTCGGGTCGTTGGATATTTTGATCAACAACACGGGGATCAATCCGGTCTACGGGTCGTTGATGGATGCCGATCTGGATGCGGTTCGGAAAATCTTTGATGTGAATGTTGTTGCGGCACTGGGGTATATCCAGGAGGCTTACAAGGCTTGGATGCGGGATAACGGTGGGGCCGTCGTCAATCTGGCCAGCGTTGCGGGGATTCGGTCCACGGGGGTGATTGCCGCCTATGGTGCGTCGAAGGCTGCGCTTATTCGGCTGACCGAGGAGCTTGCCTGGCAGTTGGGGCCCACGATCCGGGTCAATGCTGTGGCGCCGGGGGTTATCAAGACCAAGTTCGCGGATGCGCTCTATTCGGCGGATGAGGAGGCGGCGGCGAATGCTTATCCGATGAAGCGGTTGGGGTCGCCGGAGGATGTGGCGGCGTTGGTGGGGTTCTTGGCTTCGGACGCGGCGGCGTGGATTACCGGGGAGACGGTGCGGGTGGATGGTGGGCTGCTGGCCACGGGGGGCATTTGATCCAGGCGGAAGACGCAGCGGGTGCCGGTGTAGATGGTGGGCATGCACCGGTTGCAGTGGACGCAGGCGGAGCGCGTGGTCGCGTCGGATCGGATGCGGTGCAGGAGGTTCGGTTCGCGGAGGAGGGCGCGGCCCATGGCTACGAAGTCGAAACCTTCGGTGCGGGCCAGGCGCATGCCGTCCAGATCGGTGATGCCGCCGAGGAGGATCAGGGGCATGGATAGTTCGCGGCGGAAGTGGCGGGCGCGCTCGAGGAGGTAGGCGTCGCGGTAGGGGTATTCCTTCAGGAAGGCGCGGCCGGCGGCGCGGAAGCCCCAGCGGGCCGCGGGGGGAAGGACTTTCGCGAATTCGCGGCGGGGGGCGTCGCCGTGGAAGAGCAGCATCGGGTTGAGCAGGGAGCTGCCGGCGGTGAGTTCGAGGGCGTCGAGGGCGCCGTCGGACTCCAGCCAGGCGGCTACGCGCAGGGATTCGGGGATGGTCAGGCCGCCTCGGATGCCGTCTTCCATATTGAGTTTCGCGATGACCGCCAGGCGGTCCCCTACCGCGTCGCGGACGGCGCGGGCGATTTCGCGGGGAAAGCGGGCGCGGGCGGCGGGTGAGCCGCCGTAGCCGTCGGTGCGGCGGTTGAGCAGCGGGCTCAGGAACGAGCTGGCCAGATAGTTGTGGCCGAAATGGATTTCGATGGCGTCGAAGCCGCTGTCGGCGGCCAGGCGGGCGGCCTCGGCGTGCGCTTCGACGAGGCCGGCGATTTCGGGTTCGGTGGGAACTCGCATGGGGCGCAGGCCGAGTGGGCTGAACATGCGGCTCGGGGCAAGGGCGGGAAGACGATTGGAGGCCGCGTTGGCGACCGGTCCGGCATGGCCGATCTGGGCGCTGGCGGCCGCGCCTTCGGCGTGCACGGCGTCGGTCAGTTTGCGCAGTCCCGGTACGACTTCCGGGCGCATCCAGATTTGATGGCGGTCGGTGCGGCCGCCGGGGGCGACGGCGCAGTAGGCCAGCGTGGTCATGCCGACGCCGCCCGCCGCCACCTCGCGGTGGAAGTGAATGAGCTCCTCGGTGACCAGTGCGCCGGGAGTGCGGCCTTCGAAGGTCGCCGCCTTGATCACCCTGTTGCGCAAGGTGATCGGGCCCAGCCGCGCGGGTGCGAAGACATCGTCGTTCATGGGTTTCCTACTCTCGTTCGGGCGCGGAGAGACCGGCGATCACGAACGCCTTCAGCGATTCGACCGCGTGCTCCGACAGCTCCCGCTCCGCGGTGCCGGCGCCGCCGAACCGCATGATGATCAGGTCGAAGGCCAGCTGCCAGCGCCGCCGGCTCTCCTGTTTGCTCAGCTCCGGCAGCAGCGGCACCCAGGAAGCCATGCGGAACCACGGCTGCTGCCAGGTGGTCGCGTGCCGGCCGAGCACGAAACCGGCCAGCAGCCGCAGATGCAGCCGCCCGATCGGGTCGCCGGCCAGTTCCACGAACGGTTCGATCACCGCGTCGACGAGCGCGGGCACCCCCGCCCGCTCGGTCGTCACCGCCGCGAGCCGCTCGGCCCACAGCGGTCCGAGGCGGTCCTCCAGCAGGGCGCCGACCAGGGCATCCTTCGACCCGAAGTGATAGTGCACCGCAGCGGGATTCGCCCCGGCCTCGGTGCACACGCCGCGCACCGAGACCTCGTCGTAGGAGCGCGTCAGCAGCAGCCGCTCGGCCGCGGCCAGCAGCCGCTCACGGGTATCGAGGGAGATCCGGTCCGGCATGCCGTTCAGTGAACCACGCCCTAATCAATGATTCAATCATTGATTGAAAACGCTGAGCCGCCCGCTCCGCGCCTCCACTCTGCCCCGCGCGCCCCTACTCCCCGCGCGCCTGACTGCGATCCGCGGACCAATCGGCCAAGCTGTCGAGATCAACCAGCGGCCCTGCGAGCCGGGCCGAGACGAAAGGTGCGCGATCATGCGAGTCGTTGCCGAAATACTGGTCGGGCTGCTTGCCGCGCTTCACCTCTACATCCTGGTGATGGAGATGTTCCTGTGGACCACGCCGCGGGTGCGGGCCACCTTCGGCACCACGGTGGAATTCGCCGAGGAGTCCAAGACGATGGCGGCCAATCAGGGCCTCTACAACGGATTTCTCGCGGCGGGCCTGATCTGGGGTTTGATCGCCGCCGATCCGGTCGGCCGCGCCGCGCAGATCTTCTTCTCCGCGTGCGTGGTGGTCGCCGGGTTGTACGGCGCGGCGACCGCGAGCCGCCGGATTCTGGTGGCGCAGGCCCTGCCCGGCGCGATCACACTCGCCGCGGCGCTGCTGGCCGGATAGCACGATTTGGTGAGCTTCACAGGCGCGCGGGCCCGCGTTTGTGGAAGGTGCGAGTCTTCGCTCCCGTTGATCGAAATCCCTTGCGGGACAATTACGATCGATCGTCGTCGAGGCTGCTCGAATCAGGCGGGCGGCACAGACAGTCGCGGCCGCGGCGCCCGTCGCCGCGGTCACGGCGAATGCGGCCGCTCGCCGGGGTCGATGCGCGGACCGGCGGCGCGGCCGCATGGCCGACGGCGGGCGGCCCGGCCAGCGACCATACGCGGCTCCGCCCGTATTCCGTGGCGCGGCGACACGCGGCAGTGCGACGATCGTCGGCACCTCAGATTCGCACCGCTCGTTTCACCGCAGGAGGCCGTGATGCCGCCGAGAACGCGCCGCCGTCGCCCGACCCAGCAGCGCGCGCAGGCGACCCGCGACCACGTCCTCGACACCGCGGCCCGGGTGTTCGGCGAGCGCGGCATCGCCGAGACCTCCACCAACCGGATCGCGGCCGAGGCGGGCGTGAGCATCGGCACGGTCTACCGGTATTTCCCGGACCGCGCGGTCATTGTGGACGAACTGCTCGAACGCATGCTGGTCAGCGCCGAACAGCGCTTCACCCACTGGATGTCGACCCGCCCGCAGCAATCGATCCCGGAATTGCTCGACCGGGTGCCGGAGCTGGTCACCGAGATCTTGGAGGTGTTCACCGAGGAACTGGTCGCCAATGCGAAGCTGGTGCGCGCGCTGATCGCGGGCGTGCAGTTCTACAGCAGCGGCATCCCCGAATTCGAGCCGCGGCTGCGGCTGCTGGTCAAGGTCCTGCTCATCCAGATCCTCGGCCCCGGAGACGATCATCGCTACGACATGATGACCTTCGTGCTGGTCAATACCGGCTTCGCCGCGGTGCTGCGGGCTTCGGTGCCGGAGGTCGGCGATCCGGAACGCCGGGAGGCCATCGCCATGACCGCACAGATGATGGGCGCGTGGCTCGAGGCCGAGGTCCGGGGACTCTGGCAGACCTAACCAATTCGCCTCGGGCATACGGTGAGAAATACAGAGCCGAGAATGAACAACCCGGACCGTCGGCAAATCCGATCGATCATTGACCGACTACGCCGAAAGGACGCGACAATAACCAGTATCTTGCCGACCGGGGCGCAATCTCTTCGGCTACGCAAGCGCCGAAATGAGTTTCGCGGCGACCCCCCGCCGCTGTCGCAAGGTTGGCGCCGGATCAGGCTCCGGGAAGGTCGAGCGTGCGCATCAGCAGGGCCGCGCGGGCCAGGGAGATCCCTTCGGGGCAGCCGAGATCCAGTCCGGTGAGCCGGTGGATGCGGCGCAGGCGGTGCGTGACGCTATTGGGGTGCACGCCGAGCCGGCGCGCGGTCTCCATGCGGTCCAGGCCGCTGGCCAGGAAGGCGCGCAGCGTGCTGAACAGGCGCGGAGCCGCCTGGATCGGGGTGAGCAGCCCCGCCAGGTGATCACGGGCGGGGCCGGGCGTGGTCAGCTGATACTCGACCGCCAGATCCGCCATGCGGTAGACCCCGGGTGAACGGTCCAGGGCGCGCACGAGATCGAGCAGTTCGTGCGCGCGCGTCGCCAGCTCCGGAATGTGGTCGGCCGGACCGGAGAGCACCACGGCGGTGAGCGGCGCGGCCGCCGCCTCGGACAGCGAGCGCAGCGCATCCGCGTCCATGGCGAACACATCGCCGAGTTCCCGTCCCGCGGCGGCGTCGCACGGCACCAGGATGGTTCCGCCCGCCGTCGTCAGCAGGGACAGCGCACGGGAGCCCAGCACCGGAGCGAATGCCGATTGCAGTCGCCGCAATCGGCGCAGCGCTTCGGTTTCCATATTCACCCGCGGATCGTCGGTGATCGGCGGCGCCGGAATGCTCAGCGCCACAACCTGGTACGTGGCGGCTATGGCGATGCCCGCCTGCCTGGCCAGCGCCGACCGGCTGTGCCCGCTCAGCAGGGCGGCCACCAGAGTCTGTGCGGCCGTTTGGTGTTCGCGTGCCACGAAGCGGTATTCGTCGACGAAGGCGGCGGTCGTCGCCACGGTCACCGTCTGCAGCAGGCGCAGCAGCGTCTCCGCCCGGCTCACCGGCACACCGCCCTCGCCCGGATGCTGCCCGGCGGCCAGTTCCAGGCCACCGCGAATGGCCTCGTGGTATTCCAGCAGCACGCGGTCGAGCTCCACCCCCTCGCGCGCCCACGTGGCCGCCGCCGCGGCGAGTTCGATGAGCCATTCGGTGTCACGCGGATCCGGCGCGCAGACCGCGCGGGCCGCCGGCGCCAGGCATTCCCGGATGCGGGCGTCCAATTCGCCGAACATCGGCCGGTCGGCGCCGAATCCCGCGAGATGCTCGGCCAGTTCCGCGGCGAAGGCGTCACCACCGGATGGCGGGCACGGTCGATCGGCGGCGGATGTCGCGGTCGACGCGACGGCAGGCACGCTGGGCTGGCTCATCGGTCATGCTCCTGTCAGCAGGTGCGTGTGGGCTCACGCTAGGAGCCGGACCGGCCGCGCCGGGAGCATCACGGCGATCTTCGTACAACTCACAGAATCCGGCGCATCCCGCTGTGACGCTGCCGAATACGATCACGCGGAGTCGGGCCGCTCGTCCTCGCCGGCCGCCTGCGCCTCGTTGAACGAGCGGGCGATGAGCGCCGAACGCAGTTGCCACAGACCGGATGTCGCGGTGGGGTCGAGGCCGGTGAGCCGGCCGATGCGCCGCAGCCGATAGTCGACGGTATTGGTGTGGATGTGCAGCGTCCGGGCCGTGCGCTGGCGATTGAGGTTGTTGCTGATATGGCTGCGCAGCGTTTGCAGCAGCTCCGGATGCGCGTCGAGCGGATCCAGCAGCGAGCCGAGGGTTTCACGGCCCGGTCCCGGCCGGGTCAGCTGGTATTCGAGGGCCAGATCGGCGAAGCGGTACACGCCGGGCACGCACCGCAGGCGCTGCACCATATCGAGCAGTTCGTGGGCGCGATCGGCGGCGCCGGGCACCTCGGCCACCGTCGCGGTCACCACCGTCGCGGTCACGGGCACGCGCGCGGCCGCCGACAGCCCGGCGACGAGTTCGTCCAGATGCGCGTCGCCCTCCGCCGACACCGGTATGAGGATCGTCCCGCCGTCCACGCTGAGCAGGGCGAGCGCGCTCTCCTCGCAGCGGGTGGCGAGTTCGGCCTGCAGGCGGCGCAGCTTGCGGCGGGCGACGACCTTGCCGTCGAGCATCGGATGCCGCTCGTCCGGATGCTTCGGAATATCCAGCGCCAGCACGAAATACTGCTCGGCGACGGCGATTCCGCATTCGCGGGCCATGGTCGAGGTGGGATAGCCGCCCAGCAGCGCGGAGGTCAGCGTGTGCACCGCCGTGTGATGCTCGCTCACCACCGCCTTGTGCTCGCGGACATAGGCGCGGGCGACCGTCGCGCTCATGGTGTCGAGCAGTTCGATCACCAGTTTCGCGCCGTCGATCAAGTTCTTGTGATCCTGCGCCGTCGCGTTCGCGACGATGAGATCCAAGCCGACCTTGAAGCCCTCGTGAATGGAATGCAGGATCGTGTCGATCGGCACGCCCTCGCGGGCCCAGCCGGCGGCGGCCGCGGCGAGCCGGTCGGTCGTGGCCGGAATATCGTGCCCGTCGAGCATCCCGACCGACAGCTCCAGGCACAGGCGGGTCACGGCGGTGACGTCACCGGAGATGATGTCGCCGGGCAGGGTGCCGCACGGGATCACATTGTCGACGAAGTGGCCGACCATGCGACGCGACACCGTCCGGACATCCTGCAGAGGTGTGGACATCGGCTTTCCGGAGACGGTGAGCCCCGCCCGAGTTGCCCCATTGGTTGTCATCGTCGACTCCCTTCCGCCCGATTGCTGCGGTGTTAACGGTGATCGAACTCTAAAGTGATCAACCGCTCATCTTCTACTCCTCTTTGGCGAGTGGGCTGAAGACCACGAATCTTGGTGGCGGCCAGCGAATGAGCCGCCGATCGCACGATCACCGAGCGCCCCCGCCGACACGGTTCGAGAGATCCGCTCACTTTTCGCGGCGCTCACACCCCGAGCGCGGCAGCGAACATCGGCCAGGAATTGTGCAGATCCTGCTGCCAGTACTTCCAGGAGTGGGTGCCGGTCTCCCGCAGGTCGAACACCGCCGGAATGTCCAGCTCCCGGAAGCGATCCCGCAGCTGCCGGGTGCACAGGTGGGTGGCGGCGTCGAGCAGGCCGCCGAGGAAGAGCTGATCGAACAACTGCTTGGGATTGCCGTTCACGCCGGGCGCGCTCAAGGTGTCGAACTGGCCCGCCCGGCCGGTGCCGGTGGCCACGAAGATCGCGATATCGCGCAGTTCGGCGGCGCGCAGGTACGGGTCGTTGGCGGCCCAGGCCGGATCCCCGGGCGGGCCCCACAGATTGCGCGGATCGCCGCGCCGCGAGGCCACGATGGCGTTCACCATGGCCTGACCGGCGAGGTCACTGGTGCGCACGCAGCCGCTGTAGGAGCCGATGGCGCGGTAGCGGCCCGGTGCGGCCAGCGCCAGCCGGAAGACCGCGGAACTGGCCATGGACAGTCCCGCAACGGCATTCGCGCCGGTGCCGCCGAACGCGGTGTCCATGATCGGCGGCAGCTCCTCGGTCAGGAAGGTCGTCCACAACTGCCTGCCCATGACGGGATCGTCGGCGCGCCAGTCGGCGAAGAAGCTGCCCGCGCCGCCGATGGGGACCACCACCGTCACCTGCTTATCGGCGAAGAACCGTTCGGCATCGGTCTCGGTGAGCCAATTGCTGCCCTCGGTCCACACCCCGGTATCGGTGCCGCCGTCGACGCCATTGAGCAGGTACAGCGTGGGAGCCGGCCGCGAATCGTCCGGCGCCGGAAGCACCGCCACCGGAATGTGGCGGGCCATGGCCGCCGAATACACCGTCAGCTCGAGGATCCGGCCCGGGCCCCTGGCCGCGGCGACCAGCCGGGCCCCGCCGGGTGCGGGCCGGGCGGCGGCCATGGCCCGCTCGGGAGCCGGTGCGTCGACCTCGATCACCGGTTCGGCCGGCGCCGATCCGGTCGTACCGACCAGGATGGCGATCATGCACACAATGATCGGCTGAATTGCGGTGCGGAATCGTCGGTCCATGCGGATAATCACGGATGCCTCACCCCTGAACGCGCGGTAACTCGTGCGGGCGAAGCTATGCCGAGAATTCGGCAGCCGACAGCCTAATCGGCGCCAATCGTGATGGCCCCCAGTAAAAGACCGCCGCCACTGTGACAGCGCTCAGAGTCCGCGGCCGGAGTCGCACCCGGTCGCGGCGCGGCCATAGGGTCGATGTACTCGCCGTTCCCGCGGCGGGGAGGTGAACACTGTTGTTCCCACGCGCGCCGGGCTGCCTGCCCAATTCCCCTCCCGGCGAGCATATTCCACCGCCGGTGAGTCGCAGGATCGGGTCCTCCGCCCGAAGCAGTCCGGGCTCATCGGCGGTGGACACCGCCCAACGCCGCTGTGTCACAATGCCGGACCGCGTCGGCAGGGCGTGATCACAGATTTCGGTCAACTCGCCGATCCAGCGGCCGCTCACCGGTTATCAATGGATGCCCGCCGATTCAGAGGTGCGAATCGGCTCGTCAGGGACGGCAGAGCATTGGTTACCACCATCTTCGATATGACCGCGGATTTGCCTTTCGCACCGGGAGCCGTCCAGGAGCTGCTGCTGGATCCGCAACTGTATCCGCGGATTCTGCGCGGTGTCGGCGCGTGCGAGCAGGCCGATACGGTCGACGGGAAACCCTTGTGGCTGATCCGCATGGGCACCGCGGCCACGGATATCCACATCCGCCGGGCGACCCTGCTGGTCGATCGCCAGGGCGGTTTCGCCCTGCGCTGCGTGGACACCGGCTGTCTCGTCTCGGTGCGGGTGCGCGAGCACGAGGAACGGACCCGGGTCGCGATCACCTTCTACCTGATCGGCCGCGTGCACCCCATGATCGCCGACCTGCCCAATTCCGAGGTCACGGCGTGGGCGCAGGCCGGGCTGGACCGGTTGGCCGAATTGGTCACGGGCGCACAGACCTCGGTGGTGACCAATGTCGAGTCCATCGGGCTGCGCAGTCGTCTCCAGGTGGCGGGCCAGGTCGTCTCGACCGGCGTCGTGCGTTCCGTGCGGCCGGTGCGCAGCGCCAAACAGCTCGGCGGACTGTACAAATGGGGATTCAATCTGGCCGGTGGCTATGCCGCCGCGGCGGCGTACACGCCCGGACGGGCCGCGGTGGTGGACGATCGCGGAGTCCGGACCTTCCGGGAGATCCACCGGCGCAGCCACCTGCTGGCGGGCGCCATGGCCGAGCGGGGCCTGGCTTCCGGTGACGCCATCGGGCTGCTGGCGCACAATCACGCCCGCATGGTCGAAACCATGGTCGCCGCAGGCAAACTCGGCGTCGACGTCATCCTGCTCAATGCGGGACTGTCGGCGCGCGCCATCGAGGAGATCGTGCAGCATCATCGGCTGACCACCTTGTTCGTGGACAGCGAGCTCGATCATCTGGTGCACTATCTGCACGCCGATATCCGCCGCTACCGCACCGACGCCACCGCGCCCGGTCACACCACCGTCGATGATCTGATCGCATTGGGACACACCAAGTTCCGCAAACCGGTCCGGCCCGGCCGCCTGGTGGTGCTCACCTCCGGCACCAGCGGCCTGCCCAAGGGCGCGCGCCGCCCGCACGCCAAGGGGTTCGCCACCATCGCCGCCCTGCTGTCGCGCATCCCGTTCCGAATGAACGAGACCATCCTCATCCCCGCCCCGCTGTTCCACACCTGGGGGCTGGCGGCGCTGCAATTGAGCACCGCCCTGCGCGCCACCGTCGTCCTGCCCGATCACTTCGACGCCGAGGACTGCCTGCGGCTCGTCGCCGAACACCGCGCCACCACCCTGATCGTCGTCCCCACCATGCTGCAGCGCATCCTCGACCTGCCGGTTCCCGTCCGCGCCCGCTACGACACCTCGAGCCTGCGCATCGTGGCCAGCTGCGGCGCGCCCCTGGCCGCCGCGGCGGTGCTGACCTTCATGGACGGCTTCGGCGACATCCTCTACAACGTCTACGGTTCCACCGAGGTCTCCTGGGCCACCATCGCCACCCCCGACGATCTGCGCGTCTCCCCCACCACCGCCGGCCGCCCGCCGCTCGGCACGAAAGTCGCCGTCCTGGACAAGGATCGGCGCCCGGTGCCGGTGGGCGCGACCGGTCGCATCTACGTCGGCAATCACATGCTCTTCGACGGTTACGTCAACTGCCCGCCGCCGGACGAGGCCGACGGCCTGCTCGATACCGGCGACCTCGGCTATCTCGACGTCGCCGGGCGGCTGTTCATCGCCGGCCGCGGCGACGAGATGATCATCTCCGGCGGGGAGAACGTCTTCCCGCGCCCCGTCGAGGAGGCCCTCGCTCATCTCCCGCAGATCAGCGAGGTGGCGGTGGTCGGCGTCCCCGACCACGTCTTCGGCCAGCGCCTGGCCGCCTACATCGTCAAACGCGAAGGCGCGGGCCTGGACTCGGACATGATCCGCGCCTACATCCGCAATCGCCTCAGCCGCTTCAGCGTGCCCCGCGACATCGTGTTCCTCAGTTCTCTGCCCCGTGGCGAAACCGGCAAGGTTCTCAAGCGCCTGCTCACCGGCGCGCCACCCGATCAGCCCGCCGCCTGATCGGCGCTCAGCCCCACAGGCGACGGCACGGCAGCGGCCGCAGCCCGGGCCGGACCTTGCCGTCCACCCTGACGCTGAGTCCGACTTGCGCCGCGGCGGTGGCGAACTCCCACGCCTCGGCGTATGTCGCGGCATATTCGAGAATCATCCCCGCCCAGCCGAAGTCGACCACGACCCGGCGATCCAGCACCGCCTGGAGTCCCCCGAACACACGATTGTCGAAGCCTTGCATACCCGCACGCTCCTTCGCACTCCGTCCTCATCCGACGGTAAAGCGATGCTCGCGCGAACTGTGTTACCTCCCGGGTCCTTTGGAGATATCACAGTGACTTCGGGTACCACCTTGTGCCGACTCGACGGCCTGTCCGGATCAGGCCCGAGTGCAGCTGGTACCGGCGAAGCGGTCGGCGATCCAGTCGAGGGCGGCGCCGGAGTAGCCGAACAGGGCGATGGGGTCGTCGGCGGTGAGGCCCGCCGGGTCGAAGTTCACCGCGCCGCGGATGCCGTCGAGGGTATTGCGGCCCTCGACATAGCCTGCGGCGCACCGGCGACCCCGGCCGCGATCGTGACAATAGCAATCATTGAGCGAATCAAATGACGAGCCGTGATTCGGCAGCGTACGTGCCCGTCTCGGGCGAACACCACTGACACACATGGCCTGTAGTCACCGACATGACATACAGCCGTGCCGCCAGCAATCCCGCAGCAGCCGGATCGGCTCAGCGGAAGATCAACGCTCCGATGGTGTCCTGATGGCGGTAGCGCAGGTACTTCTCCACGGTGTCGGTGTCGACCGCGGCGGTGGCGGTCGCGAAGGTGATCACCAGGAATTCCTTCTCGCTGCCGTCGCGCCACTTGCCGGTTTCCCAGTCGGCGATGTAGCTGCCGGGGTTCAGGCGAATGTCCTTGTCGTCGAACTGGCCTTCGGCGCCGGAGGCCTTCGAGGCATCGCCCATGCCCAGGACGTACTGGGTGAGCATGAGATCGCCGCCTTCGGCCTTCCACACCAGTTCGGCGCTGTACTGGCAGCCGAGGCTGGTCAGCTTGCCGGTCTCCTCGACCGGAGCGCAGTCCGTGTAATCCTGCCCGGTGACCCAATCCGCTTGCAGGGCAACATCACCGAGTTTGAAGTTCCAGGCGCCGCTGTATTCGGTGTAGCTGAAGTGGTTGCCGGCGGGAGCGGCCTTGGTGGTGGTCGTGGTGGTGCGGCGCGTGGTGGTGGGCGCGGCGGAGGTGGACGCGGTGGTCGTGGAAGAGGCGACGGCGGCCTGTTCGGAATCGCCGCCGCGGGCGAAGACGACAATGGCGCCGACGGCGACCGCGAGCACCGCGACCACGCCGAGCGCGATGCCGACGATCAGCCCCGTATTGGATTTCGGCGGTTGCGGCGGGTAGCCGGGCTGCTGCGGATAGCCCGGCTGCGCATTCCAGTCCGGCTGAGCGGGCTGACCCTGCCACGCTCCCGGCTCCGGCGCGGCGCCGGGCCAGGCCGGTTGCGCCGGGTACTGCGCCGGCGGCGGTGTCGTGGGCCCCTCCCACCACGCCGCGCCCGGTTCCGGCTGCTGACCGTGGGCATTCGGATCGCCGCCGAATCCGGGACCGGTCGGCGGTCCGGGGGGATACGTCATCTCTCAACCTTTCGCAGTTACCGCGACCTCCCCGGCGCGGCAATGGTTACCGAAGCGTATGACGCGCGCCCGGCATGATCCAATCGCAGGGTGACCACCAGTGATCTCGTCGTCTGCGGATCGGGCCCGGCGGGCCGGGCGCTCGCGCATCGGGCGCTGTCACGGGGACTATCGGTCACGGTGATCGATCCGCAACCACACCGGCGCTGGACCGCCACCTATGCGGCCTGGGCCGATGAACTGCCCGGCTGGCTCTCGCCGCAGGTGGTGGCCGCCGCCGTCGACCAGCCGGTGGCCTGGGGCGCCCGGCGGGCCGAATTGGATCGTCGCTACGTCGTATTCGATACCGCGGCGCTCCAGGATTCACTCGATCTCGACGGGGCCCGGATCATCGCGGACCGCGTGGCAGGGATCGCGGGCCCGTCACGCAGCGGGCACGCACTGGATCTGCCGTCGGTGCGCCTGGTCTCCGGCGCGATCCTGCCGGGCGGACGGGTGATCGACGCGCGGGGCGTACCGCGCTCCCCCACGCTCGCCGAGCAGACGGCCTTCGGCGTGGTGGTCGAGCGTGCGCGCTGGACCGGGGACGAGACCCTGTTCATGGACTGGCGCACCGACAATGGCGCGGATCCCGGTGCGCCGCCGTCGTTCCTGTACGCGGTACCGCTCGATGCCGACACGATGCTGCTCGAGGAGACCTGCCTGGCCGGCCGCCCGGCACTGGACCTGTCGGAGTTACGCACCCGCCTCGAGCACCGATTGCGGTGCCGCGGCATCACTCTCAGCGGCAGCGAACGGATCGAGCGGGTGCGATTCCCGGTGCACGGCGGCCGCCCCGGCCCGGGGACCTTCGGCGCGGCAGGCGCTCTGCTGCATCCGGCCACCGGATACAGCGTGGCAACCGCCCTGCGCCTGGCCGATGCCACCGTCGCCGGCGACGACCTCTGGCCCGCCTCGGCCCGCGCCGTGCACGGTCTCCGGACAGCCGGGCTGCGCGCGCTGCTCTCGCTTCCGCCGCAGGACATTCCGGTGTTCTTCGACGCCTTCTTCGCCCTGTCCGCCGCGCGGCAGCGCGCCTACCTTTCCGATCGCGATGATCTCGGCGGCATGATCACCGCCATGACCTCGGTCTTCGCCGCACTCCCCTGGCGGATGCGCCGGACGATCGCCGCCGCCACCCTGGGACTCGGTCGCGCACGGGCGAATTCCTGAGCATCGCCCCGCTTTCCGGAGCAGTATCGAGCGGATGAACGATTGGGCAACCCTGACCCCGACGCGGCTGGTCTTCGCCGGTGACTGGCACGCCAACCCCTGGCACTCGGTCCGGGCCGTGGAGTGGGCCGCCGAGCAACAGGTCCAGGCCATCCTGCACGTCGGCGACGACGGTTACGACTTCAATCCCGGTTTCTGGCCCGCGTTCAATACGCGCTGGAGCAGGCGGGTCTCGTGCTCGGGTTCGTGGTGCGGCCGCGGCATCTGTATGCCGGGCGCTATCACACGCGGCATTCCGCGACGCTGTGCGGAGACGACTATCGGACAGCGGTGACGATTCTGGATGACGATTCGGCACCGCTGTCCGACAACCTCGCGGTGGTGGACCTGCGTGAGCCGGCGGGCCGGGGCGGGATAGGCGGCGCCCCGGCCCGAGGCCGGCAACCGCTCCCCGGCGGGTGTGAGAGAACCGGGGATGCGCGGGCCACCCCACTAGGGGCGGGCGGCGGCTCGGTGTCGGAGTGGTCGACGCCGAGCCGCCGGACCTCGCCCGGGGAGGTGAGAGCGTTGTCTCACAAGGTGTTTCGAGTCAGTGGCTCGATCGCTTCCGACTCGGCGATGCGCAGGGCCAGCTCTTCGAGCAGGCGCCCGGCCTCGGACATGCAGACCTCCGGATCGGATTCGATGTCGGTGAGCGCGAAGGCGTCCTCGAATCCGAAGCGGCGCAACATGCTCCGGGCCACCAGGAGCCGGCCGGAGACCGCCAGCACGGGCACCTCGGCGCGCGCCGCCGCCCGGGCGACGCCGATGGGCGCTTTACCGTGCAGGGTCTGCTCGTCGAGGGAGCCCTCACCGGTGATGACCAGGCGGGCGCCGCTGAGCAGGGCGTCGAAATCGACGTGCTCGAGGATGATTTCGACACCGGGCCGCATGGTCGCGCCGAGGAACGCCATGGCTCCGAAGCCCACGCCACCGGCGGCGCCGGCGCCGGGCCGGTCGGCCAGATCGACGCCGAGATCGCGGCGGGCGACCTCGGCGAACCGGGCCAGGCCGCGTTCGAGCTCGGCGAGTTCGCCTGCGCCCGCGCCCTTTTGCGGACCGTAGGTCTGCGTGGCGCCGTTCGGACCGAGCAGCGGATTGTCGACATCGGAGGCGATGGTGACCGGAACCCGGATCAGCTCGCTCAGATCGATGGTCTCCAACCGCGCCAGGGCCGCGCCGCCGGGCGGCAGCGGCTGCCCGCCGGCATCGAGCAGCCGCGCCCCGAGGGCGGTGAGCAGGCCCGCGCCGCCATCGGTGCACGCGCTCCCGCCCAGTCCCAGCAGAATCCGGCGCGCCCCGCCCTGCACCGCGGTGCGAATGAGTTCGCCGGTGCCCGCGCTGGTGGCGGCCAGCGCGGAGGCGGGGGTCGGCCCGCCGGGCAGTCGCCGCAGCCCGGAGGCCTCGGCGAGTTCCACGACGGCCGTCTCGTCGCGCACCGCGTAGGAGGCGACGACCGGATTGCCGACCGGTCCGGTGACGGTGGTCTGCAACCGGGAGTACCCGGAGGCCACCAGTGCGTCCACGGTCCCGTCGCCCCCATCAGCGACGGGAACGGTGAGCACCGGCAGCTCCGGGCGCACCCGGCGGAGTCCGGCGGCGAGGTGCGCGGCGACCTGGGGGGCGGTGAGCGAGCCCTTGAACTTGTCCGGGGCGATGATCACATGCCCTTCCTGCCACCCCTTGCGAGCACCGCCGCGCACCCCGATCACCGTGCGCTCCCAGCCGATTCGTACTCCGCCGCCCCGGCCGCGGCCGGGGACAGCGCCGCAATGGCGGTGGGTGCGTGGACGACGGAATCCGCGAGCTCCTCGAACTCGTTGACGCTGTCGATCTCCAGGCCCATCGACACATTGGTGACGCGCTCCAGAATGACCTCGACCAGCACCGGCACCCGGTGCTCGTCGCGCAGCTTCTTGGCCTCCGCGAAGGCCGCGCCCAGCTTCCCGGGCTCGGTCACCCGAATCGCCTTGCAGCCCAGCCCTTCGGCGACCTTCAGGTGATCGACGCCGTAGACCCCGAGCTCGGGGCTGTTGATGTTCTCGAAGGACAGCTGCACATAGTAGTCCATGTCGAACTGCCGCTGCGCCTGACGGATCAGGCCCAGGTAGGAGTTGTTCACCACCACATGGATGTACGGAATGTTGAACTGCGCGCCGACGGCCAATTCCTCGATGAGGAACTGGAAGTCGTAGTCACCCGAGAGCGCGACCACGGTGCCGTCCGGATCCGCGGTGGCGACGCCCAGGGCGGCCGGCAGCGTCCAGCCCAGCGGGCCGGCCTGCCCGGCATTGATCCAGTGCCGCGGCTTGAACACGTGCAGCAGCTGCGCCGCCTGGATCTGCGACAGGCCGATGGTGGTGACATAGCGGGCGTCGTTGCCGAAGGCCGCGTTCATCTCCTGGTAGACCCGCTGCGGCTTGATCGGCACATTGTCGAAGTCCGTCTTGCGCAACAGGGTTCGCTTGCGCTCCTGGACCCGGGCGGCCCATTCGCCGCGATCGGGCAGCGGACGCT
This sequence comes from Nocardia sp. NPDC127526, assembly GCF_042672265.1. NCBI lineage: Bacteria > Bacillati > Actinomycetota > Actinomycetes > Mycobacteriales > Nocardiaceae > Nocardia > Nocardia sp. NPDC127526. The sequence continues at coordinate 461,239 of NZ_JBHXVO010000002.1, forward strand.
CCTCCACCAGATCGCGGACCACCTCGAGGAAGGCCGCCAGCGCCGCGCCCGCGTCGGAGACGATGCCGAAATCGGGGGCGAAGACCCGGCCGATCTGGGTCGGCTCGATGTCGACGTGCACGAAAGTGCGGCCCTTGGTGTAGGTCTCGATGCCGCCGGTGTGGCGGTTGGCCCACCGGTTGCCGATGCCGAGCACGAAGTCGGCCTCGAGCATGGTGGCATTGCCGTACCGGTGCGAGGTCTGCAGGCCGACCATGCCCGCGTGCAGCGGGTGGTCGTCGGGAATGGTGCCCCAGCCCATGAGGGTGGGAACCACCGGAATGCCGGTCAGCTCGGCGAATTCGACGAGCAGATCCGCGGCGTCGGCGTTCACGATGCCACCACCGGCCACGATCAACGGCCGCTCGGCCGCCATCAACATCGCGATCGCCTTCTCGGCCTGCGCGCGCGTGGCCGTCGGCCGGTGCACCTCGAGCGGCTCGTAGGTGTCGATATCGAATTCGATCTCGGCCAGCTGCACGTCGATCGGCAGGTCGATCAGCACCGGTCCCGGACGCCCGGAACGCATGAGCTGGAACGCCTTCTGGAAGGCGCCCGGCACCTGCGCGGGCTCCAGCACGGTGACCGCCCACTTGCTGACCGGCGCCGCGATCGAGGCGATATCGACCGCCTGGAAATCCTCCTTGTGCAGCTTGGCCACCGGCGCCTGCCCGGTGATGCACAGGATCGGAATGGAATCCGCACTGGCGGAATACAATCCGGTGATCATATCGGTGCCCGCCGGCCCGGAGGTGCCGATGCAGACGCCGATATTGCCGGCGGCGGCGCGGGTGTAGCCCTCCGCCATGTGCGAGGCCGCTTCCACGTGCCGGGCGAGCACGTGCTTGATGCCGCCGTGCGCGCGCATCGCGCTGTAGAAGGGGTTGATGGCGGCGCCGGGCAGCCCGAATGCCTGTGTCGCACCCTCTTTTTCGAGGATCAGCACCGCCGCGTCCACGGCTCTCATGCGTGCCATATCAGTTCTCCCGGTTCCCGTGTGCCAATGGACGCTCCGACCACCGAGGCGGTTCGGCCGGAGCGGAAGTGTGCACCCACCCCGCGGGCAGCCGGGTGCCGCACAGCATGTGCGACCTCTCCGGCGCCCGCAGGTCGGTGGCGGTGCTCACGCCTTGCCCTTGCCGGCCAGCGCCTCCGCCACCAGCAGCAGCGCGGAGTGATCCAGCGAGCCGTGGCCCTGAGCCCGGGCGGCGGCAATGAGCTGCGCGGTGAGCGCGCCCATGGGGATGGACACCTCGGCGTCGCGGGCGGCGGCGAGGATGATGCCCATGTCCTTGTGGTGCAGGTCGATCCGGAATCCCGGCGCGAAGCTGCGCTCCAGCATGGACTTGCGCTTGAGCTCCAGGATCTTGGAGCCGGCCAGGCCACCGGCCAGCACGTCCAGGCCCGCGGCGGCGTCCGCGCCCAGGTTCTCCATGAGCAGGATGGCCTCGGCCACCAGGGCGTAGGTGCCGCCCACCACGAGCTGGTTGGCGGCCTTCACCACCTGGCCGGCGCCGTTCGGGCCGACGAGGGCGAAGACCTTGCCCACGGCCTCGAAAACCGGCTTGGCGGCCTCGAAGTCGGCCTCGGAGCCGCCGACCATGATGGACAGGGCGGCGTTCACCGCGCCCGGCTCACCACCGGAGACCGGGGCGTCGAGGACCCGCAGGTTCTTCTTGGCGCCCTCGGTGGCGGTCCACCGCGCGGTCTTGGGGGTGATGGTGGAGAAGTCGATGTAGAGGGTGCCGGGCGCGGCGTGCGAGAGCACCTCGGCGAACACGGTCTCCACATGCTCGTCCTGCGGCAGCATGGTGATGACGATGTCCTTGTCGCGCACCGCTTCCGCCGCGCTGCCGGCGACCGCGCCGCCGGCGTCCTTGAGCTTCTCCAGGCCCGCGGGCGAGAGGTCGAAACCCGTGACGTCGTGACCGGCCTTGACCAGGTGACCCGCCATGGGGCCGCCCATGATGCCCAGGCCGACGAAACCGATCTTGCTCACTTGATCCACTCCCAATCCAGTTCAGGGTCTTTGTATTCCAGGCCGATGTAGCCGTCGTAGCCGGCGGCGTCGAGGGCGGCGAAGAGCTCGTCGAAATCGAGCACCCCGCTGCCGGGACGGCCGCGGTTCGGCGAGTCCGCGATCTGCACGTGGCCGAGGTAGCGGGCGTGGGTATCGATGACCTGAGTCAGGTTCTCGCCCATGCGCGCCAGGTGGTAGAGGTCGCAGAGGAACTTCACGTTCGGCGCGCCGACCTCGTCGATGATCCGCACCGCGTGGGCGGCGGAGACGATCGGATAGTCCTGCGACTCATAGGCATTGAGCGCCTCCAGCAGCACCGTCGCGCCGATGCGGTCGGCGGCGGCAGCGGCCAGGCGCAGGTTCTCCAGCGCCAGCTCGTCCTGCTTGGCCGGATCCTCACCGGCGATCCGGTTGCCGTACAGCGCGTTCAGGGCCTTGCAGCCGGTGCGCTCGGCAATGCCGACGGCCACCTCGATATTGTCGCGGAACCGCGTCTGCTCCCCCGGCACGGAGACGAGGCCGCGACCGGCCGGAATGAGGTCGATGAAGTTCAATCCGACCAGCTGCACCCCGGCGTCGGAGACGGCCGAGACGAATGCGTCGATATCACGATCGGCGGGCGTGGGATCCTCGCCGAAGGGCCACCAGAATTCGACCGCGTCGAATCCGGCCGCCTTGGCCGCGGCCGGGCGTTCCAGCAAAGGCAGATCGGTGAACAGAATCGAACAATTGACGTCGAATTTCCGGGGCGCGCCCCCGGCCGTGTATTTCACTGCTTTCCTTCGCGATAGGTGGTCCAGCTGCCGAATTCGGTGATGTCGAACAGCTGCGGATACGAGACGGGCGGGCGGCGCAGCACCATGGACAGCACCGAGCGGTGATCATCGAGTTCGATGACGCCCAGCTCCAGCTCCGGCGGTTCGGCCGGCAGCAGGCTGGTCCGCAGCACCTCCATGGGTACGTCGAACAGTTCGCCCTTGATGGGCGCGCCGCCGTCGGACACCGGGGCCAGACCCGGGAAACGGTCGCCGACCGAATAGAACCGGTAATTCGGCGTGGTGGTGACCTCGCCGGCGAAAGGCGCTCCCGCCAGCAGGTGATTCAGGGGGCCGCCGCGCATGGCGCCGCCGTTCAAAAAGATAAGGGGCATCGAAATATTCCTTCCTCCCCGTGCGTACGAATTATGCTGACTACGGTGTCGGCTCCGACACGACAGATCGGCTCAATCGTGTGATTCGATCCGGATCCGTTTTCGTAGGTTCCTCCAGCCGAGCCCGAAAACAGCGGCCCGGCGATAGCGATTCCGAATGATCAATCCCGAATGTCGTCGTCGATGCGCTCGCCCAGACCGTCCCGCTCGTCGGCCGCGGCCGCGAAGACCGAGGCGCCCGTGCGGTTGCCGATCTTGATCTCGTTGAAGAGCAGATTGAGCACGATGGCGACAATGGCGGTGGCGCTGATGCCGGAGTGCATGATGGTGCCCAGCCAGTCCGGGAAGGCGTCCCAGAACTTCGGCGCCGCAATCGGAATGAGCCCGGCCGCCAGGGCCACCGCGACAATGACCATGTTCAGGTTGTCGTGGAACTCCACCCGCGCCAGGGTCCGAATGCCGCTCGCCGCAACGGTTCCGAACAAGACCACGCCCGCGCCGCCGAGCACCGGATACGGAATCCCGGCCACCACCGCGCCCATGACCGGCAGCAGGCCCAGCAGGAGCAGCATGCCGCCGCCGGCGGCGACCACGAACCGGCTCTTGATGCCGGTCAGCGCCACCAGGCCGATGTTCTGCGCGAACGCGCTGCACGGGAAGGAGCCGACCAGCGGCGCCGCGGCCGAGGCCGCCATATCCGCGCGCAGGCCGTCCGCCACCCGGCGGGTGTCGATATCGGCGCCGATGACCTCGCCGATGGTGATGATGTCGGCGACCGTCTCGGTCATGATCACCACCATCACGATGGTCATGGACACGATCGCGCCGATCTCGAAGGTCGGCGACCCGAAGGGCAGGATCGACGGCAGCGCGAACACCTTGCTCTCGCCCACCGCGGAGAAGTCCGCCTTGCCCACGAGGGCGGCGACACCGGTGCCCAGCGCCAATCCGATGAGGATCGACAGGCGCGAGATCGCGCCTTGGAACACCCGGCTGATCACCAGGATCACCAAGAGCGTGAGTCCCGCGAGACCGACATTGCCCATCGACCCGTATCCGGGCGCGGCCGGATTGCTGCCCAGGGCCCAGTTGAAGGCCACCGGCATGAGCGACAAGCCGATCACCGTAATGATGCTGCCGGTGACCACCGCCGGGAACAGCCGCACCAGCTTGGCGAAGAACGACGACAGCACCAGGCCGATGAGCCCGGCCACGATGATCGCGCCGTAGACCGCGCGCAGCCCCTCGGAGTTGGCGATGGTCACCATGGTCGAGACGGTGGCGAACGAAATGCCCTGCACGATGGGCAATCTGCTGCCGACCCGGCCCAGACCCAGGGTCTGCAGCAGCGTCGCGGCACCGGAGACGAACAGTCCGGCCGTCACCAGCAAGGCCACGTCCGCGGCCGAGAGCCCGGCCGCGCTGCCCACCACCAGCGGCGGCGCGATGACCCCGCCGTAACTGGTCAGGATGTGCTGGGCCCCGAAGGCGAGGGTTCTGCCGAAGGAGTACCTCTCGTCCTCGGGCCCCGGATGTCGTTGCTTGCCTTGCAGTTTCACGCCGAACACGGAATTCTCCTCAGCAAAACCCGGGGACACCGAGCCAGGCATTGCCGGCGGGGGTCGCGTCGTCACGGTGCAGACTGGCCTCGATCAGGCCGTAGGGACGGTCGGCGGCGATGAACACCTCGCCCGGGTTCTCCACGTGGAACGGGCTCAGATCGACCAGGAAGTGGTGCTTGTTGGGCGCGGAGAACTTGATCTCGGCGACCTCGCGGTACTGCTCGAGCACCGCGCGGCCCATGCTGTAGAGGGTCTGCTGCAGCGCCAGCGAGTGCACCACCGCGAACTGCCGCAGCAGCGTCGCGCGAATGGCGGCATAGGACTTGTCCCAGTCCACATCGGTGCGGTCGTAGCGCCACCGGGCCACCAGCGAGGTCGCCATGATGCGGTCCTTGGTGGGCTGCAGGGTGGTGTACTTGTCCTCGAAGTAGCCGTGGAACTCCGAGCCGGTGGACTTGAACAGCACCAGGTCCTTGATGCCGGACACCACGTGGGTGCGGCGGTCGGAGCCGTAGCCGTCCATGTTCACCACCGTGGTGCGCACGCCGCCGCCGGCCTGCACGAACGAATGATCGTGGCCCTGACCGTCCACCGGGATCCGGTCCCAGGCGTACTCCTCGACCGCGACCCGCGCGCCGTCCGCACCGGGGCAGCGCGAGATGAAGTGGTCGGCCAGGGTCAGCGCGTAGTCCTCGATGGCGCCGACGCCCTTCTCCTTGGCGAAGGCGAAGGCGGTGTTCTTCTGGGTGTCGGTGGGCAGGATGTCCTTCTGATCACCGGTGATGTGCGCGTCCTCGAAGCGGCCGCGCAGCGCCGAGGAGACATTGAGATCGCGGATGGTGTGCCGATCGGTATCGCGGTATACCCGCACGACCCGGTTCTCGGCCTTGCCGTACTGATTGTGTCCTAGCTGGATGGCCATACTGTCTAACTCCCTCGGTAGGCGGAACAGCCGAATGGGCTGAGCAACAGCGGCACGTGGTGGTGCGCGTTGCCGGTGGGTGTGAAGCTGATGTCCACGGCGGACAGGAAATTGCGCTGTCCGGTGGCGGCGGCGTAGGCGGCGACCTCGAACACCAGGCGGTAGGTGCCGGGTTCGAGCTGCTCGGGGCCCAGATCGCGAATGCGGCCGTCGGCGTCGGTCACGGCTTCGGCGAGCACGACCGGCTGCGCGGCGTCCGCGGCGAGCCATTCCAGCCGCACCGGGACTCCGGCCGCGGGCTGCCCGAGCGCGGTGTCGAGCACGTGGGTGGTGACGGCACTCATGGATTGATCACCTTTCGCAGGCGCAGGATCGCGATCTTGCGCAGTTCCTCGGCGACGACCTTGGCCTCGGTGTCGGCGTCGTTGTCCAGGCGCGCCCGCACGGCGGCGAGGATCTCCGCCGACGACAACCCGGTGGCGCAGATCAAGAAGACGCGGCCGAATCGCTTCTCGTACAAGCGATTCGCCGAATGCAGCGCGGCGGCGGTTTCCACGTCGGCCGAAACGCCGGACTGCTCCTCCCGGGACCAGGCCGCACCGCGATCCGCGCCCGCGCGCTGCTCCCCGATGCGGGGGTGCGCCGACAGCGCGCGGTCCACGCCGGTGGGGGTGAGGGCGCCGGCGAGCCGGTCCGCGGTCGCGATCAGACTGCCGAAGTCCGCGAAGGGCCGGGCCGCGAGCAGGCCGTCGATCCATTCGGGTGCGTCGCAACAGTCGGCCAGGGTGGGCCGCAGCCGGTCGCTCGCCATCGCGTTGAACTCTTCGATAGTGACCAATGACCAGCACTTTCTCGTATTACGGAAGTCAACTTCCGAATAATGAAATAGTGGCACGGGTCACGTAGCTACGTCAACAGTTTGTTGAAATTTGTGTGAGAAGTACACACGGAAGGCGGCATCGCCGCAGGTGAACGGTAAAAATCGCTGTTACACAGCGGGATTCAGAACTCGACCCGCACCGTCGACGCGCCGCGCAGGGCGGCCACGTGTTCGGCCTCCGCGCACACCTGGTCGCGGAGATGGGCGCTCAGCGACCCGAAGGTCTCGACCGTCAGCGTCAGGGTGCGGCCGCTCTTGCGGGGCCGCCAGATCCCGGCGATCCGGCCGTCGGCCAGCACCGCGCCCGGATCGCCCACCGGCTTCCACACGGCGCGATGGTGCTTCTTGTCGACAATCGTTGCCCGGTCGCGCATCTGGGTGTACGGGTCACGCGGCGGCAGCAGCCGCACCCCGCGCGCCTCGGACGGCGATTGCAGAGCCTTCAGATCGTCGGCGAGGATCCACGCCCGGGTGCCGTCGACGTCGACCGGGGTGAGTTCGTCCGCGACCGCGTCCCACCACGGTTTCGCATCACCGGCTCGAACGCCGACCCAGGCGGCGAAATCCTTGCGGGTGGACGGGCCGTAGCAGTGCAGGTAGCGCCGCACCAGAGTGGCGCGAGCGCGGTCCGCATCGGCCCGCGGCAGGGGTCGGCCCAGCCATTCCGCCACCAGGACGAACGGCGCTTTGTTCCCGCTGCGTGGCGCGAAGCAGACGAGGCCGCGCAGCGTCAGGATCCGGAGGCAGAAGTGCACCACGCCCTCGCCCAGCGGCTGATTCGCGGCATAGGGGCCGGTCGCCTGCCAGCTCTTGCGTTGGGCGGGAGACAGTTTCGGCGCGATGCGCTCGGCCAGCTCCGCGCCGAGCTCGTCGATGGCCAGCTGCCGGCCCGACAGGACGGCCTCGATCTCGTCAGCGGTGCGATCAACCGCCTCGTCCAGCTCCATGCCGAGCTCTTGCAGCGCCTGATCGACGCCCCCGACCAGATGCAGCCGGGCCGCTTCGGTGGGAGGCAGGACGCCGGTGGTGAAGACCGAGGCGTCGGCGGTCGGGAAGTAGAACGGCGAACCGCGCATGCACCAGGTTTGCAGCAGGCTCTTGTCCTCGCCGACGAGCTGGTCGACGCGGTCCTGGGTCACGTCCCGCACGCGGGCGTGCAGCGCGAGCAGCGCCGAACCGGGCGGACTGTTCTGCATGCCGCACGCGCCCGCCACGTCGAGCAGATCCGCGGCGGGTCGTCGGCGGGTGAGATGGTGTGCGTGCAGCCGGAACGCTAGGACGTCGGCGGTTGTCACCCGGACACCCGCATCCTTGCGAGCTGCCACTTCTCACCTCCGATCACGGAGCGGTACGGGCTTCGCCGTCGCTCCGGTTTCGCTCAGGCGCGCGTGCGGTTGAGGTAGTTGTACACCGTGAAGCGGGTGACGCCGAGCGCTTCGGCGACGGTTTCGGCGGACTTGCGGTAGCTGAACGCCCCGCGTTCCTCCAGCAAACGCACCGCGCGCTGTTTCTCCGCGCGCGGCAATTCCGCGAGGGGCACGCCGAATTCGGTCGCGACCTCGCTGAGCAGGCGGGCGATGCCGCTCTCGGATTCGGCGTCGGTCCCGGGCAGGCGGACACACGCCAGGGTCGCGCCCTCCCAGACGAGCGGGACATCCTCGGGCGAACTCGTTTCCGACGGCACCAGCCGGGCGCCGATCTTGTCCAGCAGCGGGGCCACCGTCACCAGCACCGGATGGGTGGCGTCGACGGGCGGGCGCCCAGCGTTCGGCGTTCTCGGCTGCTCCGCCATCGGCGTTCTCGGCTGCTCAGCCATCGGCGTTCTCGGCTGCTCAGCCATCGGCGTTCTCGGCTGCTCAGCCATCGGCGTTCTCGGCCTCGTCCACGTCCCGCTCGACCTGCAGGGTCACCCGGGACGCCCCGTGCGCGAGGGCGATGGCCAGGACCTCCCCCAGCGCCGGCAGCAGCACCGAGTCCGGTCCGGAGACCGCGGTGCCGAGCGGGCCGAATTCACAGGTGAGACCGGCCTTTTCAATGGCCTGCAGCGGTTCCACGGCATGCGGCGGCGGATCACCCTCGCCGTGGAAGGGTTCGGTCGTGAATTCCGCGCGCAGCCGCATGGGCCATAGGCTACCGCGCTCGCCTTCCGCGACATGCCGGTAAACTTCCGCCATCCGGAAACTTCGACAAGGTGGGCCAGTGAGTGCAGCGAATGGGACCAACGGGCGATCCGGGGGCGTGCAATCCATCGAACGTGCCTTCGCATTGTTGGAGACCATGGCCGACGAGGGCGGCATGATGGGGGTGTCCCAGCTGGCGGCCGCCTCGGGCCTGCCGCTGCCCACCATTCACCGCCTGGTGCGCACGCTGGTCGAATTGGGGTATCTGCATCAGGAGCCGTCGCGGCAGTACGCGCTGGGGCCCAAGCTGATCCGCCTTGGGGAGAGTTCGGCGCGCATGCTGAGCTCGCGCGCGCTGCCGCATCTGACGCGTCTGGTGGACGAACTCGGCGAGTCGGCGAATATGGCCCGGCTCGACGGTGACGGCATCGTCTATGTGGCCCAGGCGCCCTCGCGGCACTCCATGCGCATGTTCACCGAAGTGGGCCGGCGCGTGCTGCCGCACTGCACCGCGGTGGGCAAGGCCATGCTGGCCGGCATGCCGCCGGAGCGGGTGCGGGAGTTGTTGCAGCGCACCGGAATGCCGCGCTACACCGATCACACCATCACCGATCCGGCCGAATTCGCCCGGCAACTGGAGATCGCCGCCGCCACCGGCTATGCCATGGACGACGGCGAACAAGAATTGGGGGTCCGGTGTGTCGCGGTCGCGCTGCCGGAAGCTCCTGCCCGGCTGGCGATTTCGATCTCCGGCCCGGCCGGCCGGATGACCGAGGATCTGGTGGAGCGGGCGGTGCCGCTGCTCACCGAGGTAGGGCGTGCCCTCGCCGCGGATCTGCGGTGACGACACGCCCTGCCTCCCCTCATCTACACCGGGAACGAGTCCCGGCCGACGGGACCGCCCACCGCGGACAGCGGCAGAACTGAGCCGCCACGGTGGACCGCCGCCTTCTCGGCGAAGATGGAGACGGGTGTCTCCGCGGGTGTACGACCGCCGAGAACGCGGCCGATCATGGGGCGCGAGCGCCGATCCTCGTGGGCCCGGCAGGTTTCCACGAAGATTTCCCGGGCGCCGTCCGCGCAGCGCACGGTCCGCACCGTGGTCGCCCCGGCGGCGAGCAGGGCCCGCGCCTCGGTGACCACGGCCCGGCCGAAACTGTCGCCGACGGTCCACCAGGAGCCCAGCGCCATGGCCGCGCCGTTCCGCAGGTCCCGGACCAGGGCCACGGGCTCGGTCGAGCGCAGAATCGACTCGAAGGTCACCCGATTGGCCGCGGTCACCGGTTGCACGAACACCTCGATCGTTCCGCCACAGGCGAGTCCGGCCGCGTGGGCGTCGGAATCGCTGTAGCCGAACGTTTCCCGGGTCGTCGCACCGGTGCGCAACGACTCGCGGCACAGCCGGTAGACCGCACCCTCCATGAATCCGCCCGTGAGCGAGCCGACGACTGCCCCGTCGACGTCCACCGCGAGGGCCGATCCCACCGGACGCGGTGCACTGCCACCGATTCCGATGATGGAGGCGATGGCGTAATCCCGTTCCGCCACATGCCGGTCCAGCAGCTGTGCCGCGATATCGCGCATGGTTACCCCAGCGCCACTTCGAGGCCGTTGATGCCGAAGTAGGCCAGGAACACCACGCTCACCACCGCGACCAGCCAATGGATCTCGCTGAACTTGCCGCGCGCCGCCTTGATCACCACATAGGCGATCAGGCCCGCGCCGACGCCGTTGGTGATGGAGTAGGTAAACGGCATGAGCACGATGGTCACGAAGGCCGGGACCGCGATCTCCAGATCGGTCCAGTCGATCTTGCGGGCCTGGGTCATCATGAGCGCGCCCACCAGCACCAGGGCCGGTGCGGCGGCCTGGATCGGGACCACCGCCGCCAGCGGGGTGAAGAACACGGCCAGCGCGAACAGGCCGCCGGTGACGACGCTGGTGAGTCCGGTACGGGCGCCCTCACCGACACCCGTCGCGGATTCCACGTACACCGTGCTGCCCGCGCCGCCGCTGGCCCCGCCGATGATCTGCGCGACGCCGTCGACGGTCAGGATCTTGCCCATCCCGGGGACGGTGCCCTTCTCATCGGTCAGCCCGGCCTCGTCACAGACGCCGAAAACCGTTCCCATGGCATCGAAGAAGCCGGTCAGCACCAGCGTGAACAGCACCACACCGGCCGTCATGGCGCCGGCCTGCGCGAAGCCGCCGAACAGGTCGATATTGAACATCAGCCCGAAATCCGGCGCGGCGAACAGGGAATCCGGCGCCTCCGGGACCACGGTGCCCCAGGACTTGGGGTCGATGGTGGCCACGGCATTGATGATGATGGCGATCACGGTGGCGACCGCGATGCTGATCAGGATGGCGCCCGGCGTCTTCCGCACGAACAGCGCCAGCATGAGCAGCAGGCCGATGGCGAAAACCACCACGGGCCAACCGGTCAGATGCCCGTCCACGCCGAGGGTGACCGGCGGGCCGCCGGCGGCGGCATTGCCCACCACGCCGGAGGAGACCAGGCCGATCATGGCGATGAACATGCCGATGCCGACGCCGATGGCGTTCTTCAGCGAGGTCGGAATGGCATTGATGATCAAGGTGCGCAGGCCGGTGGCGGCCATGATCACGATGATGACGCCCATGATGACCACCAGGCCCAGCGCCTGCGGCCAGGTCATGTGCGGCGCCGCCTGGAAGGCGACCACCGGGACCACGCCGAGGCCGGCGGCCAGGGCGAGGGGCACATTTCCGACCAGCCCCATGAGGATGGTAGAAAGTCCGGCGGAGAATGCGGTGGCGGTGGTCAGCTGGGCGATGCTGAGCTTGTCGCCATTGATATCCGTCACACCGCCGAGAATCAGCGGGACGAGCAGGATAACGTAGGCCATAGCCACGAATGTGGTGATTCCGCCGCGGATTTCACGAGACACCGTGCTGCCGCGTTGCGTAATTTTGAAGAACCGGTCCAGCGCCGAGCGTTCGGTGGCGGTGGTTTTCGGTGTCTGAATCTGGGTCATGGCTGCCCTCCTCGGGGCGTAGCCGACCTACGGCTGGGACAGGGCAGGGTAATGGCTCCCTGTCCCATGCCGCGGACTCGGTTTGCTGTTGTGGGGTCTTTACCGGCGGCGCCGGACTTGCCCCTGTTGATCAACTGCTCCGGATGATGGTCCGGTCGGTGCGGTCGATACGGCCGCTGACGGGCCTCCGCACCTGATGTCTGCTACCTGTATTTCCTCCGTTGCTGCCAGATGTATGTCCGGGTCTCCTCGACCACCTCGTCGCCGAGAATGTCGACGATGGTGTCGAGCACCATGCCGGTGGCCGAGACGACCCTGCCGCCAACAAGTTTCATTCCGCGATACGGGCCGTGCCTGCTCGCGGTCATGGCCAGCACGCGCCGGCGCACCGCCTCGCAGGCTCCGGTGACGGCGCCGCTCGTCATGAACGTCTGCCGCCCGTCCACGCTCGCGGCGAGGTCGCGCACGCCGCTGTCGGCGGGCCGCACGACCACCTGCTCGATGCCCAGCTCCGTGCGCGCGATCCGCGCGGCGACGGTGATCGGGCACCGGGCGGCCGAGACCTCGTGCACCGCAACGGGTTCACCGTCGACGACTGCCAACCGCACCTGGGCGGTGGCGAAGTCGTCGGGGCCCCCGGAGTAGGCGATGGCCACGAGCGCGTGCGGGAAGCGGGCGGGGCGGACGGCCTCGACGGTGGCGGTCATCGCGCGCCCTGCCGCATGATGCGCTCCCGGGCGGCGACGCCATTGCGGCCCACCTGGTCGTGGGCGACGGTCTTCAGCTCGTCGTTCTCCACCACGGTCCGCCCGCCGACCAGCAGGCGCGCCAGCGGCGGCTGCGGGCCGAACACCAGCGCGCACACCGGATCGGTGAGCGCGGCCCGGAAGCCGTCCACCCGCCAGATGGCGATATCGGCCAGCTTGCCCGGCTCCAGGGAGCCGATCTCGTTCTGACGGCCCAGGTTTCGCGCACCGCCGAGGGTGGCGACCTCGAGGGCCTGGCGGGCGGTCATGGCCGTCGGGCCGTGCACCGCGCGCTGGAACAGCAGGGCCTGGCGCATCTCCCCGGCCATCGAGGTGAGCTCGGCGGAGGCCGCGCCGTCCACGCCCAGGCCGACGGGGGCGCCGGCGGCGAGCAGGTCCTGGACGCGGGCGATGCCCGCGCCCAGGCGCGCATTCGAGGTCGGGCAGTGCGCCGACCCGGTGCCGGTGTCGGCGAAGCGGCGAATGTCCTTGTCGTGCAGGTGCACCGCGTGCGCGAACCACACGTCGTCGCCGAGCCAGCCCAGCCGCTCCATGTATTCGACCGGGGTGCAGCCCATCTGCGCGAGGCAGTGCTCTTCCTCGTCGAGGGTCTCGGCGAGGTGGGTGTGCAGGCGCACGCCGTATTGCCTTGCCAGCGCCGCGGAATCGACCATCAGGCCCTCGCTCACCGAGAACGGCGAGCAGGGCGCGACGGCCACGCGCAGCATGGAATCGAAGGACGGGTCGTGATACTTGCGGATGGTCTCCTCGGTGTCGAGGAGGATCGCCTCGCGCTGTTCGACCACCTCGTCCGGCGGCAGGCCGCCCTGGGACTGGCCGCGGTCCATGGAGCCCCGGCACGGGTGGAAACGCAGCCCGATCTCGCGGGCCGCGCGCACCTCGGCCTCGAACAGATCGCCACGCCCGCTGGGGAAGATGTAGTGGTGATCGGTGGAGGTGGTGGTGCCGGTCAGCGCCAGCCAGCCCAGACCGGCCGAGGCGGCGCCGTACACGATCTCGGCGTCCATGGTGGCCCACAGGCGGTACAGCCCGGTCAGCCATTCGAACAGCGTGGCGTCCTGGAACAGGCCCTGGGTGGCCCATTGGTAGAGATGGTGGTGGGTGTTCACCAGGCCCGGGGTCACCAGGCAGCCGGTGCCGGAGAGGCGGTCGGCTCCCACCACCGCCGGCGCCGGTCCGGCGCCGAGGTCGGTGATGCGGCCGTCCTCGACCACGAGGTAGCCGTGCTCGATCTCGGCGCCCACTACCGGTGCGATGTAGGCGTTCTCGATGACGAGCTTGGTGTTGTCGGTCGTCATGGGGCGGCCGCCTTTCCTTGGATCAGGTCGCGCTTGCGCGACGGCCGCCACCAGACGGGAACGAACAGGGCGACCATCGAGAGATACAGTGCGATGAACGCGATGAACATGGTCACCCTGTCCACGAGCTGTCAGTCCCAGGCCGGTCCGGCGGCCGGGACATCGCGGATCACGGTGCCCTCGATGAGACCGTAGGGCCGGTCGGCGGCGAAGAACACCTCGTTGTCGTTGACCATGCCGAACGGCGACAGGTCCACCTCGAAGTGATGCTTGTTCGGCAGCGCCAGCTTGACCTCCACGATGTGCGGGCAGGTCTCGAGGACGCGCTCACCCATCTCGTAGAGGGTCTGCTGCAGCGAGAGGCTGTAGGTGTCGGCGAAAGCGCCCAGCAGGCAACGCTTCACGATCTCGTAGGACTTGTCCCACTCCACCTCGTCGGTGGAGTGCCGCCACTGGGCGGAGACCTCGGTGGCCAGCACGCGGTCCTTGGTCTCGCGCAGCGTGGTGTAGCGGTCCTTGATGAAGCCGTGGAACTCCGAGTTGGTGGAGTTGAGCACCACCAGATCCTTCAGGCCGCTGACCACCCACGCCTTGTTGCCGTCGTAATGCACCAGGGCAGTGCGGGTTTCGCGGCCCGAACGCACGAACGAATGCGGGTGGGCGTTGAGCCCCACCACATTGCGCTCCCAGGTGTACTCCTCGAGCTCCACCCGGGAGTGGTGGATGGTGGGCTGCGAATCCACGAAGTGGCGCGCCAGCTTCAGGCCGAAGTCCTCCGGGGAGGAGATGCCGTACTGCTTGGCGAAGGCGTAGACCGTGTTCTTCTGGGTGTCGGTCGGCAGGCACGCGGAGTTGTCGCCGGTGTAGTGCACCGATTCCATGTCACCCGACAGCGCCGAACTGACGTTCAGGTCCCGGATCTCATGCTTCGAGCCGTTCTTGGTCACGCGGACGACGCGGGTCTCCGCCTTTCCGTAACGGTTGGGGCCCAGCTTGATCGTCATGGTTCAGCTACCTCGGTAGGTGGAGAAGGAATAGGGACTCAGCAGCAGGGGCACGTGATAGTGCTCCGCCGGATCGGTGACCGTGAATGCGATGGTCACCTCGGGATAGAACGGGCTGATGTATCCGGTGTCGAAGATCAGCCGGTGGGTTCCCGCCTCCGGGGCGGGCAGATCCTTGATGCGGCCGTCGTCATCGGTGTGGCCCTGGGCCAGCACGGTGCCGTCGGCGCGCTCCAGGCGCACCGTGAGACCGGCGGCCGGGCGGCCGGTGGCCGCATTGAGGACGTGTGTCGACAAACTCATATCAGCCCCAGCAGTTTCCGGATTCGCAGCCGGGTGATGTCGGCGAGTTCGCTGCGCACCACGGCCCTTTCGTCGTCGACCGAGTTGTGCAGCCGGGTGTGCAGCGCGTGCAGCATCTCCTCGGCGGACCGGCCGGTGGCGCGGATCAGGAAGACGTGACCGAAACGGTTCTCGTAGGCCACATTCCGCTCGGCGATCTCGGCCTTCACGGCGGCGTCGGCGTGATCGGCGCCGGACTGCTCGTCGCGCGACCACTGCGCCTCGCGGGCCGCGGCCCCGGCATCGGGCCGCACCCCCTTGGAGGAATCCACATCCTGCGCGTGGGCCTTGGCCCGCTCACCGATCCGCGGGTGCGCTGCCAGGGCCTCCTCGATATCGGCCCACTCCAGCTCGCCGATCCCCGCGACCGCGGCCTCGATCAGGCTCGACTCGTCGGCATACGGCCGATTCGCCACCAGCTTGACTGCCCAGCGCCGCGACGCACAGCAGGTCAGCAGCTGCGCCTCGGCCTCTTCCAGGGACAGTGACCCGAGCCATTCCAGGCGACTCGACATCCGACCTCCATCCGTTTGGCTTGTTGCCCGATCAGTACAGCCCTCGGGGATGGTCGGCGGCCACGACGATACGTCCGAACAAGTGGCCTAGTTCACAGCAGGGGTTTCGTATATACATCCAAATCGGTAACCCTGAGGTCATCGGCTGTTAGCCTCGGCAATCATGCGGTTGCGTTCCCTGCTTGCCATGACAGAGGTTGACCTGCAGCTTGTCACCGGTGAGGACGAGCTGGAGCGGTTCGTCCGCTGGGTCGTCACCACCGACATGCTGGACCCGAGCCGGTACCTGTCCGGCGGTGAGCTCGTGCTGACCGGAATGGCCTGGCGGCGTGACCCTTCCGACAGCGACACCTTCGTCGCCACCCTGGCCCGCGCCAAGGTCGCCGGGCTCGCGGCGGGTGACGCGCTCTACGGCGAACCCCCCGAGGACCTGGTCGAGGCGTGTCGCCGCCATCGCATGCCGCTGTTCCGGGTGCCCGAGCACATCGCCTTCGCGACGGTCACAGAGCAAATCAACCGCAATCTTTCCACCGGTCGCGCGGCGGATCTGGCCGCCATCCTGGACCGGCACCGGCAGCTGGTGTCCGGCGGCGGCCTGGATTCGGTGCTCGACCTGCTGCATCGCAATCTGGGCACGCCCTGCTGGGTGGTGTCCTCCACCGGCCGCGTGGTGGCGGGGCCGACCGACTCGCCGCCCGACGAGGTGCGGGCCGCCACCTTGAGCGCGCCGCGATTACCGCATGTCGTCACCAGCGAAGGGACGCGATTCTCGCTGTTCGGGGTGGACCCCGACAGCACGTCGCGCATCGCCGACTGGTTCCTGATCTTCCAGAGCGACTACAAGGATTGGCCCGAGGAACGGCGCGCGCTGACCGGCGAACTCGCCGCCGTGGTCTCGCTCGAGCGGGCCCGTCAGGACGACCGGCAGAGCGCCGAGGGCCGCCTGGCTCAGGAGCTCATCGAGCTGATCGTCTCCGACGCCAAACCCGCCGACATCATCTCCCGCCTGGAACTCACCGGCCTGGCGCTGTCCGACCGGTATCTGGCCGTCGCCGCCACCGCCGACAACGGGGCCGTGCGGCCCGGCGAGCTGCGCGCCATTCTGCGCGAAATCCTTTCCGGCAGAACGCCTGCCGCCGGCGTCGTGGACGGGGAGGCCATCGCCCTGGTCCCCCTGGGCGACGACGACAATCTCGACGACCGCATCCATCGCGCGGTCGAAGCCCTGGAGCCCGGCCTGCAGGGCAGCCGACTCTCGGTGGGCATCTCCGGCGCGGTGGACGGCGAGGGCCTGCGCGGCGCCGTCGAGGAAGCCCGCTACGCGCGCCGCATGGCCGCCGAACGCCGCCAGCCCACCTCGATCGTCCGCCACGACGAGCTGGCCACCCACATGCTGCTGCTGGCCAGCGTCCCCGACGAGGTCCGCCGCATGTTCCGCCTGCGCCTGCTGGACCCGCTCACCACCTACGATCGCGACAATCGAGCCGACCTGGTGCACACCCTGGAGACCTTCCTCCAGGTCTCCGGGTCCTGGTCCAAATGCGCCGACCTGCTCCACGTCCACGTCAACACCCTGCGCTACCGCGTGCAGCGCATCGAGGAACTCACCGAACGCGATCTGTCCCGACTCGAGGACCGCGTCGACTTCTTCCTCGCCCTCGCCCTGCGTTAGCCCGCCTCACGCCATCGCGGGTACCGCCGCGGCCGCGGACCTGTGCGTGCGCAGACCGCTTGCCGCACAAAGGATCACACCGAGCGCGAGCCAGGCCAGCAGAACCGTCACGGATTGCGCGGCACCGTGGCCGTCGAAGAAGGCGGTGGACCGCAGCACGCGGCCACCGGCTCCCGGCGGCAGCAACTGGCCGAGTGCGCCGGTCCAGCCGGGCAGCATCTCGGGCGCGGTGGCGGTGCCGGAGAGCGGATTCCCGATGAGCATCATCGTGACCGCGCCGAGGCCCAGGCCCGCGACACCCAGCACCGCCTCCAGTCCCAGGATGGTCATCGCGGTGGCGGCGATGGTCAGGGCGATGGCAGCGGCATTGGCCGGATAGGAGCCGCTGAGCGAACCGAACCAGAACTGCAGGATCGCCGCCACGGCCAGGCCGCCGGTCGCCGCGAAGGCGAGCGATCCGGCCACCCGGCGGGCGGTGCCGCGCACCAGCCTGCTCAGCAGCACGGCGGTGAGCAGGCCGCCCATAACCAGCGGCAGGGCGGCGGCGGACAGGCCCGCGCCGCGGGGATCGCCGGCGGGCAGCGCGACGAGATCGCGGACGGCGACCGCCGGTGCGCCGCCCTGCGACTGTGCCTGCCCGAGACCGGCTGCCACGCCGGTCAGGGTCTGGGCGACCGCGGTGTTGCCCGCCGTAGCGATAATGACCTGTGGCGCACCGGAACTGACGTCGATCGCGCCGTATACGTCGCGGTCGCGGATCAAGCGCTCGGCGGCGGCGGTGTCGGCGACGGCCGTGATGTCGAACGCGTTCGGCTGGCGTTGGTCGAGTGCGGCGGCGATCCGCTCGACCGCGGCGGACGGACCGGCGATGGCGATCGGGACATCGTGGACCGACGACCGCACCGACGGCCAGGCGAAGGCGATGAGCAGCACGCTGATGATCGCGGTGAGCGCGGCGACCGCGGCGACCGTCGGCCAGGGAGATGGTGCGGTGCCGGATGCCAGTGGGGCCTGTGTGGCCATGACTTCTCCTGGATCGTTGCCGGATCCGTTGACTGCCAACGGATCCGGCGGTGAGTGAAAAAGATGAGCGCGGTCAGGCGGTGGCCGATGCGCCCGAGCGCTCGGCCAGCAGCCGCTGCCGGTGCTCGTCATCGGTGACCCAGGAGTGCGAGCCGGGCCTGTGCGCTTCCTCGATCAGGTGCTTGATCGAGCTCTTGCACGCGAATTCCTTGACCTTCGCGCCCAGACCGCCGCGAATGGCGAACCGGTTGGCGGTGTCGTCCTTGTCGGCGAACTGGAAGATGCCCGCACCGCGGCCCAGGCTGATGCACATGGCATTGAAGCGCAGGTGCACCTCCGCCGGGCGCTCGCCGGCCAGGCGGCTGAGGACCGTATCGGCGGCCTGCGCGCCGAGGCAGCCCGCGGCGTAGGCGCTCATCCGGAACGGCAGGTCCGACGGGGCCGCCGAATCCCCCGCCGCGAGAATGCGGTCATCGGCCACGCTGGTCAATGTCTCGTCGGTGAGCAAGCGTCCCGCGGCATCGGTGCGCAATCCGCTGCGGGCGGCCAGATCGGTGACACCGAACCCGGCGGTCCAGAGGGTCACCGCGCTGGGCACCAGGCGGCCGCCGCTGAGCCGCACCACGGTCCGGGTCACCGCCGTCACCTTCGAATCGGGGCCGTCCAGCACGGTCACTCCGAGCTTGGTCAGCCGCTTGACCGCCGACCGGCGGCTGCGGGCGTGCAGGTACGGGCCGAGCACGCCGCCGCACACCAGGGTCACCCTGCGGCCCTGCTCGGCCAGCTCGGCGGCGACCTCGATACCGCTGGGACCACCGCCGATCACCGTCACATCGGCGGTGGCGGGCGTGGCGTCGAGCACCGGCCGCAACCGCTGCGCCTGCTCCAGACTCGCGATCGGATACGCGAATTCGGCCGCTCCCGGCACCTGCGGGTGCGCGCTGCCGCTGCCCACCGCATAGATGAGGTAGTCGTAGCCGATCGTGCCGCCGCTTGCCAGGCGCACGCTGCGATCGCCCGCGTCGATGCGGGTCACGCTGTCGACCACGACCCGCACGCGGTCGGCCAGCACCTCGCGGTAATCGACTGCGGCGTCATAGTTTCCGGCCGCCATCTGGTGCAGCCGCAGCCGCTCGACGAACTGCGGGCGCAGATTGATCAGGGTCACCGTGACGTCGTCGCGCTGCATCAGGCGGTTGGCCGCCATGACGCCCGCGTACCCGCCGCCGATCACGACTACATCGATGTTGCCGCTCATGGTGTCTCCTTCGCTCGAGGTGTTCGCGAACTTGACACCGCGGGACAGGAATTCCTGACACTTTGTGAGCGGGATCACCCACCGGGGTGCGGGTCGATCAGCACGCCCGGGTTGAGAATTCCGGCGGGATCGAGGGCGGACTTCGCCGCCCGCAAAGCGGCGGCGAAGGGTTCGGGGCGCTGCCGGTCGTACCACGGGCGATGATCGCGGCCGACTGCGTGATGATGGGTGATGGTGGCGCCGCAGGTCTCGATCGCTTCCGACACAGCGGCTTTGATCTCATCCCATTGTTCGACGGTGCGTCCCCAGGTACCGGCGGCGTAGATCCCGAAGTACGGGGCCGGGCCGTCGGGATAGACATGAGTGAATCGGCAGGTCACCACGCCGGTGATCCCGGCGGATCGGAAGGCCGACGCCGCGGCGGTCAGTACGGCTGCCCGCAGGGCGTCGAAACGGTCCCAGGTGCAAGCGGTTTCGAAGGTCTCGACGATCATCGACTGTGCGGCCAGCGCATCACGCTGATACGGCATGCGCAGGAACGCCGACCGCCAGTTCTCGGCCGCACCCGTGCGCGCCGAATCGGATTCGGCGGCGCCATCGGTCAGGCGGACCCCGTCGGGGGCCTCTCCCCCGTACTCACGGCAGATCTTCAGGGCGAACTCCATCGATGTATCGACCGGATGATCACTGGATTCGAAACCCAGGACCAGAACGCCACCGGCAGAGGCGGTTCCAGCATTGATGAACGCCTCGACCGGGTCGAGCAGCCGGCAGTTGGCCGGATACAGACCCGCCTGCGCGATCTCGCGAGTGGCCGCGACCGCCCGGCCGTAATCGCCGAATACGACCGACGCCCCGGCCCGCCGGCGCGGCCGCCGCTGCACCCGCATCCACGCCTCGGTGATCACGCCGAGAATGCCCTCCGACCCGAGGAACATCCGATCCGGCGAGGGCCCCGCTCCCGAGGCGGGCAGCCGGCGCGATTCACTGATACCGGCCGGAGTCACCACCCGCATCGACTCGACCATGTCGTCGATATGGGTGTACACCGTCGCATAATGCCCACCGGCCCGGGTGGCCAACCAGCCACCGAGAGTGGAGAACTCGAACGACTGCGGGAAATGACGCAGTGTCAGACCGTGCGGCCGGAGCGCGGATTCCAGTGCGGGACCGAGGATTCCGGCCTCGATTCGAGCCGCGCGACTGGTGTGATCCACCTCGACGACCCGATCCAGCCGGCCCATGTCCAGCGTGACGACTCCCCGATAGTCCTCGGCACAGCGCGGCTCGACACCGCCGACCACCGACGTGCCGCCGCCGAACGGAACGATCGCGACCCCCGCGGTGGTGCACCAGTCCAGTATGTCGATCACATCGCGCTCGGTCCGCGGCCGCACCACCACATCCGGCACCTGGTCGGCACGCCCGAGCAGTGCCCGCACCACGTCCCGGAACGCCTGCCCGTGACCGTGCACGATCCGATCGATCGGTTCGTCGGAGGCGAGCGCCGCCAGCGAATCGGGCACCCGCACGCGCGTACCCGGCACCTTCAAGGTCCCGGGATCGGGCGCGGTGTGGACGCTCAGATCCGCACTCGGCAACAAGGCCGCCACCCGTTCGGTGAGCGCCGCGCGCTCCGCACCGACGACCGCATCGGCGGTATTCCCCCATCCCCACCACGACCGACCCGCCATGACCGCCTCCTCACACCGTCGAACCGACTCGACGGTAATTCCCCCGTCATATGCTCACAGCTTTTCGGACCGAAATCGGGTAGGCGGCACGGCACTATCGCGCGGGATGTCACATAGGTGACATTCGGGAATTGACCACGCGAATCAGGCGGCGCAACGCCGGAAGTGTTTGCGGGGCCTCTGTGGCCGGGCGTATGGTGGCACGAATTGCTGCCGACGAGAAGCTACATATGATCTTCTATCGCCGTATCGGTTCCGCTGCAATGCATTTGGCGCTCGCCGGCGCGCTGGCCACCGCCGCGTTCGGTGCGGCTCCGGGGATGTGGGCGCCGCCGGGGCCGGTCGCCGATCCGACGGTGTTGCGAACCGAATTGGTGCGCACCGAGATTCGCGGGGCAGGGTGGGAGCGGCTGCATATCGTGTCGGAATCCATGCGGCGGGTGGTGCCGGTGGATGTGCTGCACGGCGGGGGTGCGGGGCCGCGGCCGACGGTGTACCTGCTCGACGGGGTCGAGGCCGAGCCCACCTCCGATTGGATCACCGAGGGTGGAGTGCGGGAGTTTTTCGCGGGGAAGCCGGTCGATGTGGTTCTCACCAGTGGCGGCGTGGGCAGCATGTACGCCGATTGGCAGCATTACGACGCGAAACTCGGGCTCAATCGGTGGGAGACCTTTCTGACCGAGGAATTGCCGCCGATTGTGGAGAAGTATCTCGACTCGAACGGACGGCGGGCGATCGCGGGGGTCTCCATGGGCGCGCAGGGCGCGATGATGCTGGCGCAGCGCCATCCGGGGCAGTATGCCGCCGTGGCCGGAATGAGCGGATGTTATTCCACCGCAGACGATCTCGGCCGGGCGATCACCCAGATCATCGTCGCCTCGCGCGGTGGCGATGTGTTCAATCTCTGGGGTCCGCCGAGCTCGCCGGACTGGATCGCCCACGACAGTCTGCTCGGGGCCGAAGCGCTGCGCGATACGACCATCCATCTGTCCGTGGCCAGCGGGGTGCCCGGCCCCGGGAATCTCGTCGCGCTGGCGAAGTCGCCGAATATCGGCGAGGCCCTCGCCGAGGCCGGTGGCGGTATCGCCCTGGAGGCCGGGGCCCGCGAGTGCACCGAACGCTTCGCCCATCGGCTCGCCGAGCTGGGAATTCCCGTCACCCTGCACTACGCGCCGACGGGCCTGCACGCCTGGCCGGATTTCGCCGCTCAGCTGGGCCCGGCCTGGCAGACCCTCGCGCCCGCGCTGGGTGTCGCCGTGGATTGAGGCGTAGGCGGAATCCGCAGGTCGGTGGCGATTCGGGCTGAATGTCTGAGTCGGCTCTCGTAGAGTGGGGCTATGCGGTCCATTTGGAAGGGCTCCATCGCGTTCGGACTGGTGAATGTCCCCGTGAAGGTTTACACCGCCACGGAGGACCATGACATCAAGTTCCACCAGGTGCACGCCGCCGACGGCGGGCGGATTCGATACGAGCGAATCTGCACCATCGACGGGCAGCCGGTGCAGTATTCCGATATCGACAAGGCCTACGAATCACCCGACGGCGATCGGGTGATTCTGACCGACGAGGATTTCTCCAAGCTGCCCGCCGCCGAGAAGCACGAGATTCCGGTGCTGCAGTTCGTGCCGTCGGACCAGATCGATCCGATGCTGTACGAGAAGAGTTATTACCTGGAGCCCGATTCCAGCACGCCGAAGGCGTATGTGCTGCTGGCGAAGACCCTCGAAGCGGTGGACCGGGTGGCCCTGGTGCATTTCACGCTGCGGCAGAAGACCCGGCTGGGGGCGTTGCGCGTGCGTGACGGCGTGCTGGTGCTGCAGACCCTGCTGTGGCCCGATGAGGTGCGGTCGGTGGCCTTCGACAAATTGGATGACGTGCCCGAGCCGCGCAAGCAGGAATTGCAGATGGCGGAGACCCTCGTCGATACGCTCTCCGACGACTTCGATCCCGGCCTCTACGTCGACGAATATCAGATCGAATTGAAGAAACTGCTCGACGAGGCCATTGCCAGCGGCAGCAGCAAGGTGACCCGCGCCCCCGAGGCCGCCGCCCCGGAAATGGACGCCGAGGTCGTGGACCTGGTCGCCGCCCTGCAGCGCAGCCTCGAAGCCTCCGGCAAACGCGGCCCGGCGAAGCAGGCCGCACCCGCGAAGAAGGCCGCCAAGGCCACCGCCGAGAAGAAACCCGCCAAGAAGACCGCCGCGAAGAAGGCCCCCGCCAAACAGACGCGCAAGGGCGCCTGATACCACACCCGCGCGGCCGGTCGCGGGCCGGAGCGGTTAGCGACGTTCCGGCACACAGCTGGCAAAATGCCGGGCATGGAATCCGACATAGCCATCGTTCCTATGGGTCTCGGACATCTGCGTCAGGTCATCGACCTGGGGTACGAGGTGTTCGATACCTCCGCCAAGCCCTACACCTCGTGGTCGCTGACCTCGGTCGCCGAGCACCTGGACAGCGCGGGCCGCTCCTGCTGGGTGGCGGTGGACTCGGATCGGGTGGTCGGGTTCGTGCTGGCGTCCATGGAGTTCGAGCTGCGCGACGACTGGGCCTATCTGGAGTGGATCGCGGTCGCGCCCGATATGCAGGGGCGCGGCGTGGCCGGCAAGCTCATGACCGCCTGCTGCGACACCCTGTTCAAGCACGGCGCGCGGCGCATCGTCACCGATGTGGAACTGCACAACTCCGCCTCCGCGGGCATGATGCGCAAGAACGGCTTCACCGAGGGCACCACCGTCACGCTGTTCGTGCGCAACAATCCCGACGAGGCCCTGTCGGAGAACGACGAACAGATCACCCTGGGCCCGGGCACCAAGCGCGATCTCATTCGGCGCGGCCGCATTACCGGAGACGGACGGCACGGGCGGCCGAAGAACTGACCGCGGCGCGGGGGCCGAACTTGTCGGACCCCGCCGCTACGGTGGGGCGCATGACTGTCATCGACGACGTGATGATCGCCATCAACGACGCGGTAACCCTTGGCCGCCAAGGCGATACCGCACAGGCCCGCGAACAGCTCACCGAGCTGTGGGAGACGATGGGCCCCGATGGCGATCCCCTGCACCGCGTCACGCTCGCGCACTTCATGGCCGATCTCCAGGATCACGCCGCCGACGCCCTCACCTGGGACCTACGCGCCCTCGACGCCGTCGACTCGCTCACCGACGAGCGCGCTCAGCAGCACCATGCGGCGCTGAACGTGCGGGGCTTCTACCCGTCCCTGCACCTCAATCTGGCCGACTGCTACCGCCGGCTGGGCGCGTTCGACACCGCCCGCAAGCATCTCGAAGCCGCCCGCAGCCGCGTGGACGCCCTCGACGACGATGGATACGGCCGGGGCGTGCTGGCCGGGATCGGGAATGTCGAAGCGGCACTGGCCGAACAATCCACCGAACGGCTGCCCACGCACTGAACCGCGGCGGCGGCCGCCACGAAATACGATGGGGCGGTGGACACCGACGAGGGGCACATCGGCGAGGGGCTCGATCCGCTGCGGGCGAACCGGGAGAACTGGGATGCCCGCGCACCGATTCACGCGGCCAGCCGGTTCTATCGCGATCGCGACTCGTCCTATTGGTTCGCGCCCTTCGAATGGGAGGTGCTCGGGGATGTGCGCGACCGCGATGTACTGCACCTGCAATGCCATCTCGGGACCGAGACAATCGAATTCGCCAAGCGGGGCGCCCGCGCGGTCGGGCTCGACTTCTCCCCGGAAACGGTCCGGTGCGCGCGTGAGCTCTCCGGGGACGCCGTCGAGTACGTGTGCGCGGATGTGTACGACGCGCCGAATGCAGTGGGGCACAGGCAATTCGACATCGTCTACACCGGCAAGGGCGCACTGTGCTATCTGCCCGATCTGCCGCGGTGGGCGGGCATTCTCGCCGAACTGCTGCGGCCCGGCGGATTGGTCTACATCGTCGAGTTCCACCCCTTGCTGCATGCGCTGGCGCCCACACCGCCGGCCGGTGTCGATCCGGACGCGCTCGTCCTGCACGAGGACTATCTCGAGGGGCGGGGCGCGCAACGCCGCGACAGTTCGCACACCTACACCGACGGCCCGCCGCTGACCGCCGACACCACCGCCTACGAATGGCGCCACGGACTCGGCGAGGTAGTGACCGCGCTGGTCCGCGCGGGACTGCGCATCACCGACCTCACCGAGACCGACACCTTGCCGTGGCCACGCTGGTCACGCATGGTCCGCACCGACAACGACTGGTTCCGGCTGCCGCCCGCGGATCCCATCCTGCCGCTGCTGTACGGACTGGCGGCCACCAAACCGGCCGGGGAGCCCGGTCGATCCTCCTGATCGGCGGACGCTAGGCCCGCCCGGCCTCGGCCAGGGCGCGCTCCTTTCCCTCCCGGAAGAAATCGATCAGGCTCTGGACCGTGCCCGCCTCCGAACGCGGGCGCATGGCGCCGAAGGGCGCATTCCAGAACTCGCCCGTGCGGCGCGTCCACGGACCCACGTACGCGTAGGGCTGCGGGTGCTCCCAATCGCCCGGGGAGACACCGTAGTTCACCTCGTCGACCGCCACCGACAGATCGAAGTGCTCCGGCCAGAGCACCGGCGCCTCGGCCGCGAATCTTCGCAGCGCGGTATCCCCCACCGCGAACCAGTCGTGCACCGTCGCCGCCGCGTCGGTATCGATGGTGAAGGGCTCGTCGGCATCCATATTGGTGCCGTCGGAATAGAGTCCGTTGGGTGGTCCGTCGGCCTCGAAGCCGGCGGCCGTCGCCAGATCGCGGTAGGTGCCGTGCAGGCGCAGCCGGCCCTCGGGCCAGACCAGATCGGTGCCGGTCACCGACACCGGCCATTTGATGCCGGTAAATCCACCCAGGACGATGCGCATGCGGATGCTGCCGAATCGCCGGTACTGCGGGCCCGCGATCAGCAGTTCCGCCGCCGCGTGCAACGCGAACCGGGTGTCTTCGTAGGTGATGTCGTCCACAGGAAAATCATCGCCGGGACACCGGGCGTGTTGTCGCGAAATCACGTCCGGTCATACAAAAGTGGG